>NZ_JBFAYF010000003.1:0-363533 GCF_040681165.1 Actinoplanes sp. NPDC051851
GGGTGGGCATGCAGGGCGGTGAAGCGTCTATGCCCTGCATGCCCACCCACCGCCCCGACCTTGCATGGTGATCGGCGTCAGCCAGGTGGCGGCTCGCCCATTGCTGGCTGCCCGACTGAGCTGCGACTTCACCTCCAGCAAGGTGGTCTGGCTACCGCGCGGCCCGCATGCCAGGACGACATGTCACCCAGGCCCGGGTAGCTGCCGGGTCAGGCGAACAGACCGCGCCGCTCACCCACCGACCACCCAAACCCACGGGGTCACCCTGGGTGGGTCGGGGGGCCGCGGCCTCACCCAGCTCACGCGCTCGCAAAGCCCGCCAAGCCACCGCCAAGCGCAAGCCGCGCGCCGGACAAGCGCAAGCGGCGCGGTCTATTCGCTTCAGCCGGCAGCAACCCGGGCCCGGGTGGGAGAGCTGTCGCAGGGTGACCACCGCGCGGCAGCCAGACCGGGCAGCTGGAGGTGGAGTCGAAGCCCGGCCATGCACCCAGCGATGAGCAAGCCACCACGTGGCGAATGCGAAAACCCATGCAAGGTTGGGGCGGTGGGTGGGCATGCAGGGCATAGATGGTTCACCGCCCTGCATGCCCACCCACCGCCCCAACCGTCCCAGGGTGACCATTCCATTCAATTCCCACGGCGGTGCTCGAAGATCAGGTAGGTCTCGGTGCCGGAGACAAGGCGGGTCCCGCTGAGGCGCTCGGTGATGACGGTGCGCAGATCGTCGACGTCCTCGGCGGCCACGTGCAGCAGGAAGTCGTAGTTGCCGGAGACGAAGTAGACGTCGCGGACCGCGGGGATGCCGGCGAGGGCCTCGGTGAACCGGCCGATCGACTCGCGGGCGTCGGAGCGGATCCGGACCGCGATCATCGCCTGGATGGGCCGCCCCAGCCAGGCCGGGTCGACGTCGGCGTGGAAGCCGCGGATCGCCCCGATCTCGCGGAGCCGCCGGATCCGGGTCAGGCAGGTGGAGGGCGCGATCCCGACCCGGTCGGCGAGGGCGTTGTTCGGCATCCGACCGTCCACCCGGAGCAGGCTCAGCAGCTCCAGATCGATGTGGTCGAGGCCTCGAACATCCTTCGGCAGGTCGCTCACCGAACGCCACCCACCCGCAGGATCTGCGCTCTGGTGGTTACGAACAGAATCATGTTCGCTCGTCTTGCCTGCCTGCTGCACATCGTTCCACTCTAACGGCATCAGGCGCCTCCCCCTCCGTCAGCTCGACAACGGCGCCGGGCGAAAGGACATCCCATGCACATCGGCGTACCGAAAGAGGTCAAGAACCACGAGTACCGTGTCGCGATCACCCCGGCGGGCGTGGTGGAGGCCGTGCGTCACGGGCACGTGGTGAGCGTGCAGGCCGGTGCGGGCGCCGGTTCGGCGATCAGCGACGAGGACTACGTGGCCGCCGGTGCCCGGATCCTGCCGGACGCGGACGCGGTCTGGGACGCCGCCGACATGATCCTCAAGGTCAAGGAGCCGATCGCCGAGGAGTACCACCGTCTCCGCGCCGGTCAGGTGGTCTTCACCTACCTGCACCTCGCCGCCGACCCCGAGGGCACCAAGGCGCTGCTGGAGAGCGGCACCACCGCCATCGCGTACGAGACGGTCCAGCTCGCCGACGGCTCGCTGCCGCTGCTCGCCCCGATGTCCGAGGTGGCCGGCCGCCTCGCCCCGCAGGTCGGCGCGTACAGCCTGATGCGCAACAGCGGCGGCCGGGGCGTGCTGCCCGGCGGCGTGCCCGGTGTGGCCCCGGCGAAGATCACCGTGATCGGCGGCGGCGTCTCCGGCGTGAACGCGGCGACCATCGCGCTCGGCCTCGGTGCCGACGTGACCGTGCTGGACCTGAGCATTCCGCGCCTGCGCCAGATCGACGCCCAGTTCGGCGGCCGGGTGAAGACCCTGGTCTCCAGCGCGTACGCCATCGAGCAGTCGGTCATCGAGGCCGACCTGGTGATCGGCGCCGTGCTGGTCCCCGGGGCGAAGGCCCCGACGCTGGTCAGCAACGACCTGGTGAAGCGGATGAAGCCCGGCTCGGTGCTGGTCGACATCGCGATCGACCAGGGCGGCTGCTTCGAGGACTCGCACGCCACCACCCACCAGGACCCGGTCTACCAGGTGCACGAGTCGGTCTTCTACTGCGTGGCGAACATGCCCGGCGCCGTCCCGAACACCTCGACGTACGCCCTGACCAACGCCACCCTCCCGTACGCCCTGCGCCTGGCCGACCTGGGCTGGAAGGACGCGCTGCGCGCCGACCCGGCCCTGGCCCTGGGCCTGAACGTGCACGACGGCACCCTCACCAACGACTCGGTCGGCACCGCCCTCGGTCTCCCCACCGAGAGCATCGCCGCCGTCCTCGCCGCCTGAGGTCAGCCGACCGGCAGGCAGTCGGACGCGGTGGTCGCCTCGCGGGCGGTGCGCTTGAAGGCGCCGTCCGCGTAGGCGTACCTATAGGTGATCTCCAGCTCCGGGCAGGCCTGCGTGCCGTCCTCGGCGACGCCGTTCGCCGTCACGGTGACCTCGGTGCCGGCTGCCGTGAGCGAGACGAACCAGGGCAGGTCGGTCGGCCCGGCCTCCTCCATCAGGGTGCCGATCCGCTTCGTGCCCTGGAAGACCTCGACCGTGCTCGGGATGTACGACGTGCTCGCCTCGCAGGTCCGCGCCACCAGCGTCTCGGGCGTGCCGTCGCCGGTCACGTCCTGGGTGAAGGTCTGCTGGATCCGGCCCTTCTGCCCCTCGTTCGGGCACTCCTTCAGCAGGGCGAGGAGGTCGGCCGAGGCGGCGGGCGACGGGGCGATCGACACCGGGTCGGTGGCGGTGGTGGGTGCGGCGGCCGTCGGCGCGGAACACGCGGTGGCGACCGCGGCGAACAGACCGGCACTCGCGAACAGAACGACCTTCTTCAGCACGGGGATTCCCTGATCTTCTCCGCGGCCACCATTCCCGGGCCGTCTCGTCGACGACTCTATGGATCCGCTGAGGACGGCCCCTCACAAGATCGTGCCAGGTGCCGGGGGGACCGCCAGCGCGATGGAGAGCGCCAGCACCCACTGCGGGTCCTTGAGGCGCTCGCCGTACAGCTCCCGCAGCCGCGCCATCCGGTACCGGACCGTCTGCGGGTGCACGAACAGCTCGGCCGCCACGTCCTCCCGGCGGCCCTGGTGCAGCAGCCAGCTGCGCAGCGTCTCGACCAGCTTGGCGGCGGCCGGTCCACGCTCCCCGGTCAGCGGGGCCAGTACGCGTTCCCGCAGGTCGGCGAGGGCGCCCTGATCGGCGGTGACGACCAGCTCGGGCAGGTGCTCCTCGGTGTCGACGGCGGCGCCGTCCGGCGGGCAGAGCTGGTGGACCCGGACCGCCCGATCCAGTGAGGCCTGGGCCCTCAGCCACGGGCGGGCCGGGCCGATCACGGCGTGGTGGCCGGTGAGCAGGCGGGTGAGGTGTGCGCGGGAGCCGCCCTGCGGGTCGGGGACCAGCAGCACGGCGGTCCCCGGCAGGTCGGTGATCGCGCCGGAGAGCTGGAGGGTCCGCGGATCGAGCAGGTCGATCAGCGAACGGGCCGATCGGTCGGGCAGCAGGATCGCGGTCAGGGTCTGCGGCGGCGCCCACTCGGCCCGCTCGGCGGCGGCCTGGACCACGTGCGCCGGCTCGCCGCCGATCAGGGCCTGGGCGAGCTGTTGCAGGTAGCGCAGCCGGATCCGGCCGGTGGCGGCCAGTTCGTCGGCGTGGCCCGCGACGCTCGCCGCGGAGAGCTCGTCGATGTACGCGAACACCAGCTCCGCGAAGTCCGCGATCACCTCCGCCGACTGCCCGGTGCCCACGCTGACCGCGGCCAGTTCCCGCCAGACCACCCGGACGCCCACCCGGTACGCCGCGAGCAGCGCGTCCAGGCTCCGGCCGGTGCGCGCCTCGCCCCGGCCCAGCGCGTACGCCCCCTCGAGCGCCGCCGCGAGCGGGGTGCCGGGGTCGCCTCCGGGCCGGGACACCAGGTTCAGGAAGGTGCCGACCGCGGCCTGCACCGCCCGCTCGATCTTGTTGCCCATCGCGCCCGCGAACGCCACCGAGTAGGCCGGCACCTCCATGGTTATCGCGGCGATGGCCTGGGCCGCGACCTCGGGCAGGCCACGCCGCATCGGGTCGACCACCTCCACAGGCAATCGATAGGACCGCACATCGCGGAGAGGTTCTATCAATGGAATCCCTTTTGTCGGTCCGACTGTTGTTCGCAGAAGACAATTATGCCGCCCCGGATTCACTTCTCACGGTCAGGACTTCGCCCCCGCGGTACAGCAGGCTTAGTCAGGTGCCAGTCACCCACACAATGCGCAACGGCGCGTGGCGCGTCGTCGAGCTGGTCACCACTCCGCTGGTGCCCGCCGACTACCTCGACGTCATCGCCCCGCTGCGCAACGCGAACATCCTGCGCGGCCGGATCGAGGAGGTCCGCCCGGAGACCGCGAGCGCGGTCAGCCTGGTGATCCGGCCCGGACGGGGCTGGCAGCCGCACGAGCCCGGTCAGTACATCCGCCTCGGCGTGGACGTCGACGGCATCCGGCTGTGGCGCGCCTACTCGGTGAGCAGCGCCGCCGGTCGCCGGGACGGCCGCATCGCGGTCACCGTGAACGCCGTGAAGGACGGCGTGGTCAGCGCGTACCTCCACAAACACGCGACCCGCGGCATGATCATCCACCTGGACCTCCCCACGGGTGATTTCACGCTGCCGCGGCAGCGGCCGCCGAAGAGCCTGTTCCTCACCGCCGGCAGCGGCATCACGCCGGTGATGGGCATGCTGCGCAGCTGCCTGCACGAGCTGCCGGACGTCGTGGTGATCCACTCGGCCCGCACGCCGGAGGACGCGGTCTTCGGCACCGAGCTGCGTGAGCTCGACCGGCAGGGGAAGATCACCCTGATCGAGCGGCACACCGGCAGCGACGGGCGGCTCAAGCCGGCCGAGATCGCCGAGCTGGTGCCCGACCTCTTCGAGCGGGAGACCTGGGCCTGCGGGCCGGGCGAGATGCTCGACGCCCTCACCGAACACTGGAGCGACGCGGGCGCCGCGGAGAAACTGCACATCGAGCGGTTCCGTCCTGCGATGCTGATCGCCGGGGACGGCGGCACGGTCACCTTCGAGCGTTCCGGCACCGTGGTCGAGGCAGCGGGCAGCGTCTCGATCCTGGACGCCGGCGAGGCCGCCGGGAAGCTGATGAAGTCCGGCTGCCGGATGGGCATCTGCTACTCGTGCGTCCTGCCGATGCGCGAGGGCATCGTCCGCGACATGCGCGACGGCACCATCACCACCGCCGTGGAAGGCGACAACGTCCTGATCCAGCCCTGTATCGCGGCCGCCGCCGGGCCGTGCCGGCTGGACGCCTGAGCTTTTACACCGGACCCCCAGAGAGAACGAGGTTCACGTGACCACGCTGCAACGCCAGGAAGTCAACCCGATCGCGCACCTCACCGCCGAGGACATCGAGGAGATCGGCCGCGAGCTGGACGCGATCCGGGACGAGATGCTGGCCGTCCGCGGGGAGAAGGACGCGGCCTACATCCGCCGGGTCATCAAGGTCCAGCGGAGCCTGGAGATGGGCAGCCGCGCCGTGCTGCTCTTCTCGCTCTTCCCGCCCGCGTGGATCGTCGGCACGTTCGGTCTCTCGGTGGCGAAGATCCTGGAGAACATGGAGATCGGCCACAACATCCTGCACGGCCAGTACGACTTCATGCGCGACCCGAAGATCCACTCGACGACCTGGGAGTGGGACCACGTCACCCCGGCCGAGCAGTGGAAGCACTCGCACAACGAGATCCACCACAAGTACACCAACGTGGTCGGCAAGGACAACGACCTCGGGTACGGCATCATGCGGGTCGACGAGAACCAGCGCTGGATCCCGTTCTACCTGTTCCAGCCGCTGTGGAACTTCATCAACGCGTGCTTCTTCGAGTACGGCATCGCCGCGTACGACCTGCAGCTGGGCCGCAACCTGCAGACCAAGAAGCGCCGCAACAACCCGGAGTTCAAGGCGAACTACAAGGCGGTCGGCCGCAAGATCCGCCGCCAGGTGCTGAAGGACTACATCCTGCACCCGCTGATCTCCGGCCCGTCCTTCTTCCACACCATGGCCGCGAACTTCACCGCCAACCTGGTCCGCAACCTGTGGAGCCACTCGGTGATCATGTGCGGTCACTTCCCGAACGGCGTCTCCACCTTCGAGCGCACCTCGATCAAGGGCGAGACCCGCGGCGAGTGGTACCTGCGCCAGATGCTCGGCTCGGCCAACATCTCCGGCAGCAAGCTGATGCACATCATGACCGGCAACCTGTCCCACCAGATCGAGCACCACCTCTTCCCCGACCTGCCGAGCAGCCGCTACGCGGAGACCGCGGTCAAGGTGCGGGCGCTCTTCAAGAAGTACGACCTGCCGTACGTCACCGGCCCGCTGCCCAAGCAGGTCGCCTCGGCCTGGGCCAAGGTGATCCGCCTGTCCCTGCCGAACCGCAAGCCGATGCCGGAGGCGGACAACTCGATCCCGCCGCGGATGCCGGCCGCCGAGCCGGTCACGGCGTAGTCGTCGCCTCGAGGGGCGGGGCTTCCGGCTCCGCCCCCGCGACCGTGCTCCCGTCGCGCAGCAGGTTCAGCGCGAGCAGCCACATCATCAGGTAGGCGAGCACCGCGCTGGCGTAGAACGGCATCTCGGAGAAGAGCCCGAGCACGCCGAGCGCCGCCCCGGTCAGCAGGCAGCCGAGCAGGTAGCCGACGACGGTCGCGCCCCGCACCCGCTCCCGTCCCCGCAGCACGCGCCGCTGCGCCCACGCGTAGGCGAACGGGATCGCACCCGGCTGCACCAGGATGAAGGCGAAGCCGAGCAGGGTCACCGCCATGGCCGCCGGTATCGAGGCCTGCACTTCCGGCATCGCTGCCACCCCCTGTCGAGATCGACACACGTTACTCTGCGGTAACACCCCAACACCAGAGCTTCTTTTCCCGTACGGCGAAAGCCGCGCCCTCTCCTCGGCGTCACCCCATCGACGGCGTCACCCCATCGACGGCATCACCCCATCGACGGCGTCGGTCCCGGTGGCGCCAGGGCCAGCACGAGGCGCTCCAGTTGCCCGGCGAGCTCCCGGCGCTCCCCATCGCTCAGCACCGCGCTTGGCTGGCCCTGAGGGGCGCCTCGAAAGGCCCGACACACCCCTCAGTGCAGGTAGGACAGGCTGGGGAGGGCGGTCTGGTAGCCGGAGAGCAGGCGCTCGGCCAGGGCGGCGTCGTCGATCAAGGGGTGGGTGGTCATCGCGCGGAGGGCGGCGGCGCGGGAGCCCGTGGTGGCGGCCTCCAGGATCGCGCGCTCGGTGGACTTGACCGCGCGGACCAGCGGGACGCCGTGTGCGGGCAGCGGCGCGACCGGGAGCGGGGTGGCGCCGCGGGCGTCGACGACGCAGGGGACCTCGACCACCGCGTCGTCGTCCAGGGCCGCCAGCGTTCCCCGGTTGCGGACGTTGAGAATCAGGGTGGCCGGCTCGTCGCGGGCCAGGGCGCGCATCACGGCCAGGGCGACGCCCTCGTACCCGGCCGGGCGGCTCTCGTCGTGCTCGCGCTCGCCGGCACCGGTGAGCTCGCGGTTCTCGGCCATGTAGGTGGCCTCCCGCTCCCGCCACGCCGCCAGCCACGCGGTCAGGGGTTCCTGGTCGCGCAGCGCGGTGTAGCAGCGTTCCTGCTGGTCCCGGAGGAACGCGCCCCGGGTCTGCGGCGCGTCCCGGACCGCGGCGAACGTCCCGGCCGGGTCGTAGTAGTAGTGCAGGTACTCGTTCGGGATCGCCCCGAGGGTCCGCAGGAGGTCCGGGCCGAAGAGCCGTCCCTCCTCGATGCCGAGCAGCAGTCCGTCGTCGGCGAGCAGACCGGCGAGCAGGTCGCGGCCACCGTCGGCATCGTGGACGCCGGGACCGGCGGGAACGCTGGAGGCCCTCGGAGCGCCGGGCAGACCGGGCTCGAGGTCGTGGACGCCGTAGAGCCAGCCGAGGTGGTTCAGGCCGGCGTAGTCGACGCGTACCCGGGCCGGATCCGCCCCGAGGGTGCGAAGCACCCGGTCGACCAGACCGGACGGTGAATCGCAGATGCCGATCACCCGGTCGCCGAGGCGGGCCGCCATCGCCTCGGTGATCAGGCCCGCCGGGTTGGTGAAATTGATCAGCCAGGCGTCGGGGGCGAGCGCCGCGATCCGGTCCGCGATCCGGGTGGCCTCGGGTACGGTCCGGAGCCCGTACGCGATCCCGCCCGCACCGACCGTCTCCTGCCCGAGTACGCCGAGGTCGAGCGCGACCCGCTCGTCGGCGACCCGCCCGGCCAGCCCGCCGACCCGGATCGCCGAGAAGACGAAGGTGGCCCCGGCGACGGCCTCGTCGAGGTCCGTGGTGGTGCGCACGGCCGGGGCGTCGGCCACCTCCGCGGCCAGGGCGGCGAGCACCCGGCCGATGCCGTCGAGGCGGTTCCGGTCCACGTCGTGGAGGACGACCTCGGTGATGCCGGTGTGCCGGTGGTCGGCGAGCAGGGCCCGGTAGACGAGCGGCACCCGGAAGCCGCCCCCACCCAGAATCGTCAGGCGCAACGTCTCATGTCTCCGTGTCGATGGGATGGGCCGAGGGGATGGTCGATGGGATGGGCCGAGGGGATGGTCGATGGGATGGGCCGAGGGGATGACGCCGGGGGATCAGCGGCCGGAGCGGTCACTGGCCGGTACGGGGTCAGTGGTCGGCACGGGCGTCGGAGAGGCGGGCGATCGTCGCGGTGGCGCGGTGCACGGCGGCGGCCCGGCCCGGCGGGATCACCTCGTCGAGGAAGGCGTACCGGCGGGCCAGGCCGCCCTCGGCGGAGTCGGCGTGGTGCCCGGCTGCGGCCTGGCGGGTCGCGGACCACCAGTCGGCGATGTCGCCCCAGCCCGGCGCCGAGAGGGAACCGCCGAAGTGCTGCACCGAGAGGGCGGCGACCAGGTTCGCGAAGGCCACCCGGTCGGCGAGCGCCCAGCCGCCCAGGGTGCCGGCGACGAACCCGGCGGTGAAGACGTCGCCCGCGCCGGTCGGGTCGAGTGCGTCCACCGGGACGCTCGGCACGCTCACCGACTCGCCGGACGCCGAGTCGACCGCGAGCGCGCCGGTGCCGCCGTCGGTGACCACCACGATCGGGACCATCCCGGTCAGCTTGTCCAGCGCGGCGCGCGGCGAGTCGGTCCGGGTGTACCGCATCGCCTCGACCGCGTTCGGCACGAAGGCGTGGCAGTCCGGCAGCACCTCGAGCGCCTCGCAGGACCACTCGTCGCTCTCGTCCCAGCCGACGTCCGCGAAGATCTTCATCCCGGCCCGGCCCGCGTCGCGTACCCAGGCCGTGTTGTGCCCGCCCAGGCTCACCGCGGCGGCGCGCGCCGCGGGCAGCCCGTTGACCAGCCCGTCCGCCCCGGTCGGCAGCGGGTGTCCGTGTGTGATCATGCTGCGGTCCCGGTCGTACGCCAGCGAGACGGTCACCGGCGAGTGCCAGTCGTCGACGCGGCGCGAGGCGGAGAGATCGATCCCCTCCTGGCGGCTCAGCACCTGATGGCAGAACTCCCCGTACGCATCCGTGCTCAGCGCCGTCCCGAGCCCGGTGCTCAGCCCGAGCCGGCTCGCCGCGACCGCGAGGTTCGCCACGCCGCCCGGACACGACCCCATCCCGGGGGCCCACACCTCGGTGCCCGGCCGCGGCAACTCGCGGAGGCCCGTGAAGATCACGTCGAGGAAGACCGCCCCCGGAACGAAAAGGTCCAGCTCACGAGCCATTGGCAGATCTTACCCCCACCCCCATCGGTCAACTGGTATTTGATCACCACCCTTGACGCAGCTCACGTGCCCGGCCCATGAACGCCCTCTCCGGCGAATGCCCGCCGCCGGCGAACACCCTCCGCCGGCGAACGGCTTCCTTCCGCGGACGCCGGGGCGGGTCGTCAGCGGGAGCGGCGGAGGTCGGCGTGGGCGGCCCGGGCGACGTCGATGTGCCGATCGGTGCCGGGTGGGCGGGCCGCGTCGAGCAGCTGCCAGGCCTCCTCCAGCGCGCCGGCCAGCTCGTCGATGCGCCCGGCGTGCTGGCGCCGGACGTCCTCCCGCACCTTCTCGATCCGCCGCAGCCACCCCGCGCTGCTCTCGCCCGACGGCTTGCCCACCGCCACGGGAGCCGCAGACGGGTGCCCACCACCGAGCGGAGACCCACCATCGAGCGGGTGCCCGGCGCCGGGAGGGTGCCCACCCCCGGGCGGATGCCCGGCGCCCGGTGCCCGGTCCACCGAGGACCGGCCCGGCGGCCGCACCGAGTCGGCCGGTTGCCGGGGCGCCGACGGCGGGGCCTGCGGCGGCGAGGAGCGCGGCACCGAGGAATGCGCGACACCGGGCGGCCGCGGGGTCTGCGGGGGCGGCGCGGAATGTGCGATGCCCGGCGACGCGGGCGCGGGCGCGTCGGCGAGATCGGTGGCCGGGACGATGGCGGCGATCGGGCGGCCGCCGTCGACCACCACGGTGACCTGGCCGGTCAGGGCGGTCACGCGGACCAACTGCTGGAATCGGAGGCGGGCTTCGTTGACGGAAAGCTCGATCCGGCGGCGGATCGGCATGGCTGCTTCTCCCATATCAGCGATGATGCGCCGGGGGTACGACAAAAACCTCCGATAGATTCGCCCGGGTGACCTCATCCCCTGTGGAATCCCCCGGCCCGGTGACTGCCGACGACGTCCGCGCGACGGTCGACGCCGCGATCGCGACCCTGCGGCACGCCGAGGGGAAGTACTGGCAGACCACGGCCGGCGGGCTGACCTGGTCCTGCTGGGAGACGGTGGAGCACATGGCCGACGACCTTTTCGCGTACGCCGGGCAGCTCGCACCCGCCACCCCGGCGCTGACGGCCTACGTGCCGTTCGGGTGGAAGCGGCGCCCGGACGGCCCGGCGCTGACCGTCTACGCCGACGCGGATCAGGGCGTGCCCGGCCTGCTGCAGGTGCTGGACGCGTCCGGCGGGCTGCTCGCCGCGCTGGTCCGGGTCGCGCCGCCGGAGCAGCGCGGTTTCCACCCGCTCGGCCTCGCGGAGCTGCCGGGCCACGCCCCGCTGACCAAGTGGCGCTGGTATGCGGACGTGCGGGGCTGAGGTCGTACCCCGGAAGGATCTCAATGCTTGAAGCCGCCGACCAGGGTGCTCAGGTCGCCGGCCAGACGCGTGAGATCCGCGGCGGCCTGCTGGGTCGAGCGGGCGCCCTCCGCGGTGGCCGAGGCGACGTCGGCGACACCGGTGACCGTCCGGGCCACCTGGCTGCTGCTCGACGCGGCGTCCGCCACCGACCGGCTCATCTCGCCCGTGGTCGCGGTCTGCTCCTCGACCGCCGAGGCGATCGTCGTCGTGTAGTCGCCGATCCGCTGGATGACGTCGGTGATCTCGCCGATCGCCACGGTCGCCGACTCGCTGGAGACCTGGATCGCCGAGATCCGGGCGGTGATCTCCTCGGTCGCCTTGGCGGTCTGCTGGGCCAGCTCCTTGACCTCACCGGCCACCACCGCGAAACCCTTGCCCAGCTCACCGGCGCGGGCCGCCTCGATCGTCGCGTTCAGGGCGAGCAGGTTCGTCTGCTCGGCGATGCTGGTGATCAGCTTGACCACGGCGCCGATCTCGCCGCTCGCCGTGCCGAGCTCGGCCACCTGGCTGTTGGTCCGCGCGGCGACGGTCATGCCCTCCTGCGCGACCCGGGCCGCCTCGGCCGCGTTGGTGGCGATCTCGGTGATCGCGGCGCTCATCTCCTCGGCACCCGCCGCGATCGACTGCACGCCCAGGTTCACCTCGTCGCTGGCCGAACTCGCCGAGGTGGCCTGGTTCGCCACCTCGGCCGCGCCGCTCTGCAGCTGGGCGCTGACCACGGTCAGCTCCTCGGAGGCGCCGGCCAGCGTCGCCGCCGAACCGCCGATCGTGGTGACGGTCTCGCGCAGCCGCAGCACCGCGCGGTCCAGGGCCCGGCCCATCCGGCCCGGCTCGTCGTCCGTGGTGATACCGGTGTTCCGGGTCAGGTCACCGGCGGCCAGCCCCTCGCAGACCTCGCTGACCCGGCGCAGCGACCGGACGATCGCCCGCGCCACCACCCAGCCGAGCGCGAGCGCCCCGAACAGGCCGACGATCAGGAGGATCACCGAGACGGTACGGTTCGACGTGTACCGGCTCTGCGCGCTGGAGACCGCCCCGGAAGCGTCCGACGTCTCCGCGTCGTTGAGCTCGGTCAGCTCCTCCGCGATGGCCGTCATGATCGGCGCTATCTTCTCGGTGCGGACCGTCTGCCACGTGACCAGGTCGTTCTTCTGCGACGCCGGGATCATCTCGTTCTCGGCCAGGTCGACGTAGTCGTCCCAGTTCGCCCTGAGCTCGTCGATGGTCTGGGTGGTGCCGGCCGGGCCGCTCGCCGTGAAGGCGTCGAACGCGGTGTCGACGTCCTCGAGGTCCGCGCTGAACGCCGCGGCATACTTGGTCTTGTTGGTGGCGTCGCTGAAGATCGCGTGCAGCGAGAGGTCCAGCCGTGCCTGCACCATCGTGCTGCGCACCGACCCGAGCGCCTGCACGCTGGCCAGGTTGTTGGTGTAGATCTTGGTCGCCGCCGCACTGGCCTCGCTCAGCGCCCGCAGCGTGAGCACCCCGACGATCAGCGCCACCGCGGCCGCGACACAGATCGCCACCATGATCTTCACCCGGACGCTGAGATCGCCCCAGAATCCCCATACGCCACTCCGTGGCGCCACATCCACCGCTGCGATCGCGCTCATCGTCGTCGGCCTCCTCTAGATACCTGGTCGGCACCCCTTCCGCACCCCTGAGCCGACATCCCGCACCGAAGCGATCACCACGTCCCCGAACAGTGCCCACCGCCGGCCCGGCCGGCCCACCGCCAGCCGACACTCAGCCACGGAACCCGCCGCCCATTCCAGGCCCTACCGCCGACCCCGCCCGACCGACCCCGGCCGGCCGGACAGGCGGGCGGCCGGGGAAAGGCAGCGCCAGGGCTGCGGGGCGGCGGGGCGGGGGCTACTGGTGGGCCGGGGTGCCCCGGCGGATGCCGATCACGGCGACCAGCGCGCCCACCAGGCAGAGAACCCCCGCGGTCAGCGCAGCCGTGTGCACCCCGTTGACGAAGGCCTGACCGGCACCGTCCACCACCGCGGCCCGGATCTCCGCCGACATGTCCGATGACACCGGTGCTACGCCCATCGCCACGGCGTCCTTCGCCGCGGTGAGTCCCGAGGCGAGCGGGGACGGCACACCCGCGGAGACCAGCGACGGCACCAGCGTCGAGCTCACCCGGGCGCTGATCAGCGACACCAGGACCGACGTGCCCAGCGCCCCGCCGATCTGCAGCATGGTCGCCTGGAGTCCGCCCGCGACCCCGCCGTCCTTGACCGGCGCGTTGCCGACGATCGCCTCGGACGACGCGGCCATCACCATGCCGACGCCGAGGCCCAGGCCGATGAAGGACGGCCACATCACGTTGTAGCTGGAGTCGGTGCCGAGCAGGAGCAGCCCGAACGACGCGGCACCCTGCAGGGCCATGCCCAGCGGCATGGTGAGGCGCGGGCCGAACCGGTCGGTCAGCGCGGCCCCGAGCGGCGACGCCACCACCGACGCCAGGCTCAGCGGCAGGGTGAGGACACCGGCCATCACCGGCGTGTACCCGCGCACGTTCTGCAGGTACAGCATGATGTAGAAGATGGAGCCGAGCAGCGTGAAGAAGTTGATCGCGGTGATGACGGCGCCGATCGTCAGCGCCGGGCTGCGGAACAGGCGCATCGGCAGCAGCGGGTGCTCGATCCGCGTCTCGTAGTAGCCGAAGACGGCGAGGATCACCAGGCCGGCGGCGATGCTGCCGAGCGTGCTGCCGGAGCCCCAGCCCCAGGTCTCGCCCTTGACCACGGCGAAGACCAGGACCAGCAGGCCCACGGCGAGCAGCAGTACGCCGGGCACGTCGAACCGGTGCTTCCCGGTCGAGTTCCTGCTCTCCGGGAGGACCAGCGCGCTCACGATCAGCGCGATCACGCCGACCGGCGCGTTGATGTAGAAGACGGATTCCCAGTTCACGTGCTGCACGAGGAGGCCACCGACGATCGGGCCGAGCGCGGTCGAGACCGAGGAGACCATCGCCCAGATGCCGACCGCCATGCCGAACCTCTTCGGCGGGAAGACGGCGCGCAGGATGCCGAGCGTGTTCGGCATCAGGAGGGCGCCGAAGAAGCCCTGGGCCGCGCGGAACGCGATGACGCCCTCGATCGAGCCGGCGAGTCCGATGGCGACCGAGGAGAGCGTGAAACCGGCGACGCCGATCAGGTAGTAGGTGCGCCGGCCGAAGCGGTCACCGAGTTTGCCGCCGAGGATCAGCGCGGCGGCGAGCGCCAGCAGATAGGAGTTGGTGACCCACTGCAGTTCGGCGGTGCTGGCGCCCAGGTCGCGGCCGATCTCCGGGTTCGCGATCGACACCACACTGCCGTCCAGGCCCACCATGAACAGGCCGAAGGCGACCGCGATCAGGGAGAGCCAGGGGTTTCCGCGCCGGCCCGCGACCACCGGGGGCGCGGGAGCGGGGATCTCGACCGAAGTCGCTGAAGACATTGAGGAACTCCATCTTTGCGCGCTTGTTGCGCTTGTTCTTCTCGTACGGTGACCGTTCACCGTCCGCCGTCGCGGACGTGCCGCGTGACCTCCGTCAGGTACGGGAGGGCCCGGGCCACCGCGGTGCGCGCCTCGTCGTCGAGCGCGTCCAGGGCGGCGGAGAGGTACCCGGTGAGCAGTCCCTGGACCGCTCCGGTGCGCTGCCGGGCCTCGGCGGTGGCGTGCAGCCGGACGACCCGCCGGTCCCGCTGATCCGGCTCGCGGACCAGCAGACCGTTCTTGACCATCAGGGTCACCAGCGCGCTGGCGTTGTTCGGCTGGATCTGCAGCTCGTCGGCGAGCTCCCGGACCGTGGCGCCCGGGTGGTCGATCACGAACCAGAGCGCGGCGAGCTGCACCTCGGGCGGCTTGGGATGGTCGAACTCGCCCTGCACCCGGCGGTCGAGTGCGCGGTGCAGCTGGTGTGCCAGGAGCATGAGCTGCACGGCGGGATCGGTCTCGGTCACGGCTCCATTATTAGGTATGTGCTCATACCTAATTCAAGTCGATGGGTTCCTCGTCACGTTCGCTGGCGCAAGATGCGCCGAGCACCTCTTGAGCGCGGCGGGCGCTCCTTCCGGCGTACCGGAAAAAGCGCCCGAGCAGGAAGGAAAGCGGTGAGATCAGCCGACCAGGAGCTGGGCGCGCAGCGCGCGAAGGTCCTTCGCCGAGAGGCCGAGGGCGCCGGAGAGGTAGTCGCCGAAGGTGCCGTACTCCGCGGTGACCTCGTCGAAACCGGACTGGAGGTACTCCTCGCGAACGTCCAGGACCGCCCGGTAGCCCGGCTGGTAGGCGGCCGGGATCCGGGCCAGGGTGGATTGAAAGCGCCCGAGCGGTCATGTGAACGGCCGTTCAACCAGGCTGAGGTAGACAGGCGCTTACCGAATGACGTCAGGCCGCCCGTTTGCCCCGATTCATCGTTTCGTGCCGGGGCGGGTGCCAGGCCGGCGCCGGGCTCGTGATCCTGCGGGCGAAGGCGGCGAAAGGATCCTTGAACGTACGCGCGGCCGTGCTGAGCAGCAACGCCGCGGCCATCATCCCGATACCGGGCGCGCCGATCAGCAGCCCGGTCACCGCGGCCACGAGCCCGCTCCACACGATCACCCGCAGCCCGACGTCCGCGACCGGGATGCCGCTGGGCCGCTGCCGGGTCCAGACCGGAAGCACCGAGGCGGCCAGCGCGAGCGCCACCGCCCCGAGCACCGCCGCCATCGTGAGGAACGCCTGCGGCCAGTGGTAGTGCCGCCCCAGGAAGTACCCGCCGGAGAGCACGCAGCCCACCCAGGCCTTCGCCACCGCCCAGCGCCCGAAGCGCACCAGCGGATCATCGAGATCGGCCATCATCGCTCCAGCCCGTCACGCGGTTGCGGCCGGTGCTCAGATTACCGGCGTTCCCGCCACCCCGCCTCGCTCACGCCCTCACCCGGCCACGCCACAGCCCGGCCACGCCACAGCCCGGCCACGCCACAGCCCGGTCACGCCGCAGCCCGGGCCACGCCGCGCCGAGGCTCTCACCCGGCGGTCGCGCCCGTGGTGAACGATCGCTCGAAGGCCGCGCGGGTCGCCCCGCCGCGGTCCAGCACGGCGAAGACCACGTGCTCGAAGTACGGATTGCCCGCCAGCGCGTCCCGGAAGACCCCGGCGACCTGCTCCGGATCGTTGCCGAAGACCCCGCAGCCCCACGCACCGAGGACCAGCCTCCGGTGCCCGTGCGCGGCGGCCACCCGCAGCACCCGGTCCGCGCGCCGGGCCAGCGCCGCCGGCACCAGCTCCAGCTCCCCCGGCTGCTCACGCGCGATGGCGGCCCGGTTCGGCGCGGCCGAGACCAGGAACGAGACCGGGTACGACTCGATCAGGGCGCCCCGGTCGTCCCGGAAGACCGGCACCTGCGGGGCGTAGATGACCCGGTCGGTGTAGAGCAGCGACCGCTCGCCCCGGTGAAACCGGTAGAAGTCCCCGGCCGCCAGCAGGCACGGGTAGAGCGCCGAGCTGCGGGCCAGGCTCTCCTCCTGCGCCTGCGCTCCCTTGAGGAACCCGCCGCCGGGGTTCCGCGCGGACGCGAAGTTGAGACAGGCCACCCCGTCCCCGAGACGACGGGCGGCGGCGAGCGAGGTCTCCCCGGTGACCTCGATCCGCACCGGAACCGTCCCCGCGACGCCGTCGGCGAGGACGTCGCCGGGAAGGTGCAGCCTGGTCCCGTCCACCGCCCGGCGCACCCGCTCTCCGATGAGGACGTCACCCGAGCCGGACGACGGGGAGTAGGAGCCACGCTCGGCGATCTCGACGGCTTCCCGGCCCAACGCCCGCAACCTGGCACTCATGCGGCGAGGCGCCGGTACAGGAAGTCGAGGGTCAGACCCCAGATCGTCGCCGTCTGGTCGTTGTCGGCGGCCGCCCCGTGGCCCCCCTCCACGTTCTCGTAGTAGGTCGCGTCGTAGCCGTACTCCCGCAGTCTCGCCATCATCTTGCGCGCGTGCCCCGGATGGACCCGGTCGTCCCGGGTCGACGTGATCAGCAGTACCGGCGGGTACGGTTCCCCGGCCCGCACGTTCTGATAGGGCGAGAACTCCCGGAGGAACTCCCAGTCCGCGGGCACGTCCGGATCCCCGTACTCCGCGATCCACGACGCCCCCGCCAGCAGTTTGGTGTACCGGCGCATGTCGAGCAACGGCACCTTGATGACGACCGCCCCGAACAGCGACGGATACCGGGTCAGCATCACCCCCATCAGCAGGCCGCCGTTGCTGCCGCCGAGGATGCCGAGCCGGGACGGGGTGGTGATCCCCCGCGCCACGAGATCCGACGCCACGGCCGCGAAGTCCTCGTACGCCTTGACCCGGTTCTCCCGCAGTGCCGCGTGATGCCAGGACGGCCCGTACTCCCCGCCGCCCCGGATGTTGGCGACCACGTACGTCCCGCCCCGGGTCAGCCATCCGCGCCCGATGACCCCGCTGTATCCCGGGGTCAGCGCGATCTCGAACCCGCCGTACCCGTAGAGCAGCGTCGGCCCCTCCCCCGACGGGTCCCCGGTGACGAAGTACGGCACCCGCGTCCCGTCGGCCGAGACCGCGAAGTGCTGCCGTACGGCCATCCTCTCGGTATCGAAGAAGGCGGGCTCGCGCTTGAGCACCTCGAGCGGCCCACCCACGCTCCCCAGGCTGAGCGCCGCCGGCTGCAGGTAGCCCTCGGCCGCGATGAGGTATTCATCGCTGTTCTCCGGATCGGTGTCGACGATCCGGGTGTCGTCGAACTCCCCGGCGCCGGGGAGCGGCTCCCGCCCCCACTCCGGCGTGCCCGGGGTGAGGATCTCCGCCCGGGAGAGCACGTCGGTCATCGTCACCAGGATCAGGTGGTGCCGCGTCCAGGCGTAGCCGCTGAGCGAGGTGTGCTCGTCCGGCGCGAAGAGCACGGTCAGGTCGCGCCCGCCGCCGAGGAAGTCGTCGAAGCCGGTGACGAGCAGCGTGCCGGCCCGGTGGCCGCGCCACTGCGATCGGAGCCGGATCAGCAACCACTCCCGGTGTACGTCGCCGTCCGCGTCCTCCGGGATCGCGATGCGCACGAGTTCGCCGGAGGGCCGCAGCAGGAACTGTTCGCTGCGGAAGAAGTCCAGGCTCCGGGAGACCAGGTCGCGGGTGTACCCGGGCGTCGGATCGTGGTGGACCCGCACGGTCACGTCGCCGGTCTCACCCTCGAAGACCGTCTCCGCCTCGGCGAGCGGGGTGCCGCGCCGCCACCGCTTGACCACGCGCGGATAGCCGGACGAGGTCAGCGACCCGTCGCCGAAGTCGGTGCCGACGAAGATGTGGTCCGCGTCGATCCAGCCGACGTCGGTCTTCGCCTCCGGCAGCGTGAACCCGTCCGTCACGAACGCGCGGTCCCGCAGGTCGAACTCGCGGATCACGGCGGCGTCCGCGCCACCCCGGGAGAGGCTGAGCAGGCAGCGGTCGTAGGAGGGCCGGAGCACGGTCGCGCCGCCCCAGGTCCAGTTCTCTCCCTCGGCCGCGTTCAGCGCGTCGACGTCGAGCAGCACGTCCCATTCCGGCTTCTCGCTCCGGTACTGCTCCAGTGTGGTGCGCCGCCACTGCCCGCGCGGATGCTCGGCGTCCCGCCAGAAGTCGTAGTAGAACCCGTCCCCCCGCCAGCTCGGATACGAGATGCGCTCCTTGCTGTCGAGCACCTCCCGGATGGCGTCCTTGGTCCGCCGGAACCCGTCCCCGCCGAGCGCCTCCAGCGCCTCCGCGCTACGTTCCCGCACCCACCGCATCGCCTCCGGCCCGTCCACGGCCTCCAGCCACAGATACCGGTCGTCGCCATCCCCGTTCAGCGCACCCACCCCCACGTCGTTCTCGCCCGTCCGACGATCCCATCAACAGGGGGCGTTGCCAAGGTCGGCATCAGCCACGGCGGCGGCGCTTCCCGTACGCCCGATGCCGTACCCGCGATACTCAAAAGGCGGGATGACGACCACGATGCAACGGCGGGACGATCGGCGCCATGACTTCCCGGTCCCGGGCCGCCGCCGTCGTCACCGGCGCCCTGCTGATCCTCTCCGGCGTGGTGCACCTCGGCGTCTTCCTCGCCGGCGACACCCCCTGGGCGGGCCCGGTCTCCTGGCGCAAGCCGGTCACGTTCGGGTTCTCCTTCGGACTGACCCTGATCACCGTCGCCTGGGTGGTGGGCTACCTGGTGATGAGCCCGCGCGTCCGGGCGTGGCTGCTCGGCGTCCTGACCGCCGACTGCGTCCTCGAGGTCGCCGGCATCACGGTCCAGGCCTGGCGCGGGCTGCCGTCCCACTTCAACACCGAGGATCCCCTCTCCCGTACGGTCGCGATGTCCCTGGCCTTCGGCGGCGCCGTGCTGATCGTGGTGCTGACGTGGTTCGCCGTGTTCGCCCTCCGCGGCCGTCTCCGGGCCCCGTCCGACCTGCGGCTCGCTCTCCGGGCCGGCTGGGCGCTGCTGATGCTCACGCTGCTCTCCGGCATCGCGATGATCGTCCGGGGCACCGTGCTGTTCCGCACCGAGAGCCCGGACGCCGCTTACCGGACCGCCGGTTTCCTCAAGCCCGTCCACGGCGTCACGGTGCACGCCCTCCTGGTCCTCCCCCTGCTCGCCGTCCTCCTGCGCCACCTCGGCCACCCCGAACCCCGCCGCCGCCGGGCTGTCGCGCTGGCCACCGCCGCCTACGTCCTCGCCGTCGCGGCTTCCCTGTGGCCGTCGATCCGGTGACCGGCGACTCAACGCCCATCAATCGGCGACCAAGGGCACCGACCCGTACTTCTTCCTGCTCCAGGCGCTGGACCAGGCCGGGCTGAAGCCGAGCGACGTGACCGTGGTGAACCTGCAGCACGCCGACGGGAAGACCGCCCTGGAACGGGGTGACGTGGACGCGTGGGCCGGGCTCGACCCGCTGATGGCCACCTCCGAGCAGGAGGCCGGTTCCACGCTGATCTACCGGAACGTGGCGTTCAACTCGTATGGCGTCCTCAACGTGAAGTCCGAGGAGAGCGCCCGGAACGCCCTCGACACCCTGTTCGAGCCGGCGTACGCCGAGGGCCGGAGCTCCCGGTGGGCTGGCTCTTCCTGGTGGCGGCCGAGCTGATCGCGTCCTCGATGGGGCTCGGCTTCCTGCTGATCGACAGTCAGAACACCGGCCGTACCGACGTGATGCTCCTCGCGATCATCCTGCTCGCGCTGCTCGGCAAGCTCAGCGACACCGCGCTCGGTATGGCCGAACGGCGTCTGACCCGCTGACGCCCGGCGAGCGACAATCGACGCGTGTCCATCGACTCGTTCTACGCACGGATCGGCGGCGAGACCGCCGTCAGGGCCGCCGTGGACGCGCTGTACCGCGTGATCCTCGGCGACGAGCGCCTGGCCGAGTACTTCGACGGCGTCGACCTCGACCACTTGAAGCAGCACATGGTCCTGCTGCTGGGCCAGGTCCTGGGCGGTCCGGCCGACTACGCGGGGCAGGATCTGCGGGGCGCCCACTTCGGACTCGGGATCACCGGGGAGCACTACGAGCTGGTCGGCGCCTACCTGATCGGCGTCCTGGCCGGGCTCGGCGTCGACGACGAGGTGCTGCGCTCGGTCCGCGGCGTCCTGACCTCGGTCGCCGCCGACGTCATCGAATAGCCCTTCTCACCCCAAGACCGCTTCTCCCGTACGACGGTGGCCCCGGGACCTGTCTCCCCCATACCGAGTCAGCTCCCGGGGTCATCCGCCGGACCGCCCCGTGGGCATCGGACGGGCGGCCCAGCTCTGGTCGTTCCCGCTCCCGCCGCGGCTGAACTCCTATGCCGCCAGCCGGAAGCGCTCCGCGTGGATCTGGCGGGACGGCACCCGCAGCGCGCGGAGGCTCGCCAGCACCGCGTCGGTCATCGGCTCGGGACCGCAGACGTACACGTCCCGCGCCGTCACGTCCGGCACCATCTCCATCAGTCGCTCCGGCGCGAACGGCCGGAACGGCGGGTTGCCCGCCCCGCTCCGCCCGCTCAGCACGTGCAGGCTGGCCCGGCGCAGCTCGGCGAGGTTCCGCAGCTCACCGAGGAGCACCGCGTCGCGGGGATCGCGTACCCGGTAGAGGATCACCACGTGCCCGGTCAGCCCGCGGTCCTCCAGCAGCGCCCGGATCGGCGTCACCCCGATCCCCCCGGCGATCAGCAGCGACGCGTCGCGCGACCGGTGCACGGTGGTGAACGCCCCGTACGGCCCCTCGGCGAACACCTTGGCCCCGATCGGCAGGTCCCGCAACCCCGCACTGGTCGCGCCGACGCCTTTCGCGGTCAGCCGGAGCGACCGCCCGTTCGGCGCCGCCGAGAGCGAGAACGGGTTCACCTGCCACCACGGGTTGTGCCCCGGGAACCGCCAGAGGAAGAACTGCCCGGCCCGCGCCCGGAGCTTCTCCAGGTCCCGCCCGGTCACGTGCACCGACACCACGTCCGCGGACTCCGCGACCACCGCCGCCACCCGCAGCCGGTGCCGGTTGTTGCGGACCAGCGGCACCACGACCCGGTAGACCAGCAGCGACCCGAGCACGAACGCCCACAGCCCCCACCAGTAGACCCGGGTGAACAGGTTGACCTGGAACGCGCTCCCCTCGTAGACCTGGTGCAGCATCCCGAGCACGACGATCGCGTAGACCAGCAGGTGCACCGCGTGCCACGCCTCGTACGACAGCCGGCGCCGGACGATGCGTACCGAGAGACCCACCACGACCACGATGAGCAGCACCGCGATCATCCCGAGCAGCACCGGCACCTGTTTCGCCAGGTTGACCGTCTCGCCGAGGAACGAGATCCCGTCCAACCTCGCGAAGCCCAGCAGCACGAACGCCGGGTGCGCCAGCGCCAGCCAGAACACCGCCTGACCGGTCCACCGGTGCCAGGTGGTCAGCCGGTCCATCCCGAACCCCACGTCCAGGATGGGCAGCCGTGACACCAACAGCAGCTGCAGCGCCAGGGCGAGCGCCAGAAGGAGCCCGAGCAGCCGTCCGACGGTCCCGAGCGCGTTCTTGGCGGGCCCGGCCGCCGCGAACATCCCCAGCACCACCACCACATTGACCACGAGGAACACCCACACGCCCATGCGAGCGCCCCGTACGGCCCTGCGAAACGACACCACTCTCGGCTCGGTCACGGCGATCATCCCGGCCTCCCCGGCTGGAACTGCTGTTGCCGTGGTGTACCCCCACCCCCACCCCCGGGTTCAACCCCACCGTGCCGGATTTCACCCCGCCCCGAACGGCCCGCCGGGCTAGGGTCTTCGGTCGTGGATCACCAGCACCCGGCCCGGCCCTTCGCCGCCGCTCACCTCCTCGACGAGTACCAGCGGGCGGGCCTCGGCCTCGACGGCATCCACCAGATGCTGCTGACCCACCTCCGGGAGAACCGGCGGACGCTACCCCGCCCGGAGGACCACGCCCCGCTGGCCGCCGAGATCGACCGGCTCGGCCTCACCGGGGACCACGATCCGGCGGCAGTCCACCCGGACTTCGTCATCGACGGCAGCGTCCTCACGTCGTTCGCCCGGCTGGACAACGCCACGGTCGGCGCGGCCCTCATCGACGCCGCCGCCGACGAGTCCTGCCGGATCCTCGTCTCGCCCCTCGCCTACCTGCGGCTGGCCGCCGATCCACCCGCACCCGACGACGCCGCCAGGCGACTCCACCGCCTGCTGAACCCGCCGTCGCCGATGGCGGTGGTCGAGACGGCCCCGCTGACGGTCCGGCAGATCGACATCATGACCGGCCTGAAGAGCGCCGAACGCCCCGACACCCTGCACACGGCCCTGCTGGCCCTGGACCACCGCTGCGTGATCGGCACCCTCGACGCCGACACCTACCACCGCATCGGCTACCACCGGGTACTGAACCTCGCCCGCTGACGTCTCCAGGGTGTTCCTCCGAGACCGCAGCCGGATTCGAACCGGCGTGATCCGCTTTGCAGGCGGCTCCCTGACCACTCGGGCACGCGATCGTGCGCCGGTCACCGAGGACCGGCAGTGCGGGCGACAGGATTCGAACCTGCTCAGCGCTCGGCGACCGGTTTACAGCCGGCCCCGACTCTCCTGCGTCGGCGCGCCCACTCGTACGGGAAAAGGAATTTCGTGCCCTCGGCGCGAGTCGAACGCGCACTGCCGGCGCTCTCGACGCCGGGCCTCTGCCAGTTGGGCTACGAGGGCGTGAACATGAGAAAGCCGCCGTCCCGAGGGTGGGAACGGCGGCGCAGAGATGCGTGCGGGCTCAGCCGCGCCACCGGTCCGGGGCGAGATAGAGGTGGTGACACATGCTCAGCGACATGCGTACAACCTAGAATCCGCGCCCCGGACCCGGCAACGCATTTACGGAGCTCCGGCGCCGCCGCGATCCGGTCGTCCGGCACGTCCTGCGGCCGTTCCCGCCGCCACCAGCCCTCGTCGATGAAGGACCGGATCAGGACCTTTCTGAGGTACGGATCCAGCGCCTCATGCCGGTCGACCCGATGCCAGCGGAGATACAGTTTGGTGAAGGCGTTCTGTGTCAGGTCCTCGGCGCGGTGCCAGTCACCGCAGAGCAGGTACGCCGTCGCCCGCATGCTGCCCGAGCGCGCCGCGAAGTACTCAGCGAACGCCTCGTCCCGGTCGCTCATACAGTCCCCCATCGTTCCTCTGTCGGGGTACACACGGGGTGGACTCGACCGAGGGTTGCACGACCGTCGATGTTTCGGGGGACACCGCGACCGCCGCCACGGAAGCGGGCGCGGCGATGGAAGCGGGCGCCGCCACGGAAGCCGGCACCGGAGCGGGGGCGGGAGCCGGAGCGGGGGCAGGGGCGGGAGCCGGAGCGGGGGCGGGAGCAGGGGCGGCCGCGGGCGCGGCGGTGCGGCGGCGTTCGCGCAGGAGCAGTCTGCGGACCGGGACCTCGACGCCCTTGTGCAGGGCGTACGCCAGGCCCAGCGAGAGCAGGAAGGCGAGCAGCGCCAGCCCGGCCGCCCCGGGGGTGTCCAGGCGCGGGTGGAAGCCGATGGTCGCCTCGCCGAGCCGGACGACCAGCAGGTGGACCAGGTAGAACGCGAAGGAGAGCTCGCCGAGCAGCACGAACGTCCGGCTCCGCCACGGCGTCCAGCACGACCGGACGTCGGCGAGCGCCGCGGTGGCGAGCAGCAGCCCGAAGCCCGGCATGGTCCACGCGGCGATCCGGTACGGCTCGTCGGTCTCCTGCGCCAGCACGTATCCGCCGACGGTGAGCACGGCGACCGCGCACCAGAGCACGACCATCCGCCCCCGCCAGGCCGTGTGACCGATCCTGACCAGACACGCCAGGGCCATGCCGAGCACGAACTCGGGGAGCCGCCCGGCCGGCGTCCAGTGGAAGAACCAGTCCACCGCGGAGTGCCCCAGCAGCGGCCGGAGGATCAGCGGCCCGATGATCGGAATCGCACACATCGTCACGATCAGCGCCCCGAGACCGCGCTGTCGCAGCCGTACGGTCAATGGCGCCAGAATCGGGAAGAGCAGGTAGAAGAAGGCCTCGCAGGCGAGGGTCCAGCTGACGCTGTTCAGGCTCTGGAAATAGGGCTCGGTGGTGAACCAGGTGTGGATCAGCGCGAAGTTCGCGGCCAGCACCCCGGCGCCCGGAAGGCGATCCGGGCTCACCACCGCGATCAGGATCAGCGCGGCGATCGCGGTGACCGCGTGCAGCGGATAGACGCGGGCGAAACGGCGCCACCAGAACTTCCGGAACTCGTCCGCCGGGGCCGCCCACATCAGCACGAATCCGGAGAGGATGAAGAAGAAGGACACCCCGACCGAACCGGCGCCGAACACCTTGTCGAGCAGCAGCTCCACACTTCCCGGCCGGAAGTATTCGACGATGCTCAGGTGATATCCGAACACGAAGAATGCCGCCATCCACCGGAGTCCGGTGAGCGACGGCAGATTTCGCCGCACTGCGAGGGAGGGTTCTCGTCGATCGCTGGCCGCAGGCATCGGGGGATGCTACCTGCCCGGCTTCGAAAGCGCCGCCGGGCGCGAGGTTACCGCGGCGCTCCCAGGTCATCGAGCGCCTTCACCGCGCCCCGGTGCAGCGGGACCGGCTCGCAGCGGCGCGCGGTGTCCAGGCCGATCTCCTTCGCCGCCGCGTTGGCCTGCTCCAACGGGGTCTTCCCCGTGAAGAGGGTCCGGGTCAGCACGCACGCCACGTTCGGGTCGAGGTCCTCGCGGACCACGAGGTAGTTGGGCACCACGATGGTCTTCACGTCGGCGGCCTGCTGGTAGGTCGCCGCCGGGATGTCCCCCTCCTGGTAGACCTGGTTGATCTTCTGCATCTCCGGCAGCAGCGGCGTGACGTCCAGAAACGCGACCTGATCCTTCGCGGTCGTCAGCAGGTCGGTGATACCGGGCGTCGGCAGCCCTCCGGACCAGAAGAGCGCGTCGATGGTGCCGTCCTTCATCCCGTCTACGGTCTTCGTCAGGTCCAGCTTCTGCGCGCTCACGTCACTCTCCGGATCCAGCCCGGCGGCGGTCAGCACCCGGTTCGCGATCACCTCGGTGCCGGACTTCGGCGAGCCGGTGGAGACCCGCTTGCCGCGCATCCCGGCGACGTCGGTGATCCCGGCGGCCTTGCGGACGATCACCTGGGTGTAGTTGGTGTGGATCCGGGCCAGCGCCGCGATCGGCTGCCTCGCGGTGAAGCTCCCGGTGCCGTTCACCGCGTCGGCAGCCGTGTCCGCCAGCGAGAACGCGACGTCGTAGGTTCCCGCGACCAACTGCTGGATGTTCTGCACCGACGCCCCGGTCTCGGCGGCGGTCGCCTGGAGCCTGCCTCCGGAAGCGTTGACCTGCTCGGCGAAGGCGTTCCCGAGCGCGAAGTAGACCCCGGTCGCGTTGCCGGTGGCGATGCCGACCCGGGTCTCCTGCGCGACCTCGCAGGTGACCTCGCCACCGGTGTCGGTCGCGGCGGTGTTCTGCCGCCCACCACAGGCGGTCACGGTCAGTGCGGTGATCACAGCGGCGGTCAGGACGCGTCTCATGCTTCTGCCTCCGGTTCCTGCTTCGTTTTCTCCCGTACGATTCCAGCGACGAGAACGGACACGGCCAGGGAAGCCACCCCGGCGGCCACGGCGCCCGGCTCCAGGTAGAGCAGCAGGACCCCGGCGATCCCGGCCAGTACCCGGCTCGGCGTCCCGGCGCGGCCCACCCCGGGTATCCAGCCACCGGTCGCCACCGCGAGCCCGAACACGGCGCCCGCCGCCACCACGCTCGTCCCGAGCACCCCGGTCCACGGCCCCCGGGCCAGCAGGTACTCCCCGTGCCGGGTCAGCACGAAGGCGATCGGCGCGAGGAAGGCGGGGAGCGCGTACTTGAGGGCCTGCCACATGGTCGGCATGGTCCGGCCGCCGGTGATCGCGCTCGCGCCCACCGCGGCCAGCGCGGTCGGCGGCGTGACCTCGGAGAGTACCGAGTAGTAGAAGACGAACATCGCCGCCGCCGGTGCCGGCACGCCCAGCCCGAGCAGCGCCGGCCCGATGATCACCCAGCCGATGATGAAGCTCGCGGTGACCGGCACGGCGAGCCCGAGGATCGCGAGCGCGACCGCGGCCAGCACCACGGTCAGCGCGAGCACCACGGCCGGGTCACCGCTGACCGTCCGCGCGCCACCGACCAGCAGGGACGCCAGCTGCGCGCCGAGCCCGGTCCTGGTGGTCACCGCCGTGATCACCCCGGCGGCCGCGCACACGGCGACCACCGGCAGCACGCCGCGGACCCCGGCCGCGAGCGCCTCGAACAGCCGTCCCGGGGTGAGCCGGTGCTCCGGGTCCAGGACGGAGAGCGCGATCGCGAGCAGCGTCGCGTAGACCACCGCACGGGTGGCGCTCTCGCCCAGCGCCAGCAGCACGACGATCAGCACGAGCGAGGAGAAGTGGTAGCCGTAGCGCCGCAGCAGGGCCCACGCGCCGGTGGCGGGCATCTCGACCGCGCGGACGCCGAACCGCCGCACGTCGATCTCGACCGCGAGCAGGATGCCCAGGTAGTAGAGGAGCGTCGGGATCATCGCCCAGCCGAGCACGGTCAGGTACGAGACGTCGAGGTACTCGGCCACGATGAACGCGGCGGCACCCAGCGTGGGCGGCGACAGGATCGCGCCCACGCCGGCCGCCGCGAGCATGCCGCCCGCCTGCTCCGCCGGATAGCCCGCCCGTTTCAGCATCGGCCAGGTCACCGCGCCCACGCTGACCGCGGTCGCCGTCCCCGACCCGGAGACGGTGCCGAGCAGGAATCCGGCCGCCACCGCCGTCCGTCCCGCCGCGCTCCGCGATTTCCGGAACGCCGACACGGAGAGGTCGACGAAGAACCGGCTCGCCCCCGACAGGTCGAGGACCGCCCCGTAGATGGTGAACAGCACGATGTAGGTGGCCGCGACGTCGAGCGGCGTCCCGTAGAACCCGCTCGCCGAGTTGTAGAGCGCATCGACGATCTGCGCGAAGTCCATTCCGGAATGCGCGATCGGCCAGTGCTGGGGTAGCAGACCGCCGTAATAGCCGTACGCCAGAAAAGCGCAACAGACGATCGGCAGCGCCATCCCGGTGGTTCTCCGGGCCGCCTCCACGACGAGGATCAGCAACACCGCACCGAACACGACGTCGACCGGTTCCAGCAGCGCCTGCCGATCGAGGAACCCGTCGTACCCACCACCGAACGGGCTGATCGGATACAGACACACCACGAACGCAAGCCCGGCGAGCCCTCCGTCCGTCCAGCCGGGTTCGTCCCCTCTGCCACCGCGCGCCCGATAGGCCAGGAACACCAGCGGCAGCGTCCCGGCGAGAAACACGATCAGGTAGAACTGGCTCCCCTGTGCCAGCGGCCGGAACACCTGCCAGAGCGTGAGCCCTCCGGCCGCCCCGGCGACGACCGCGACCAGCACCCCGATCCACCCACCGAGAACCCGGGCGGGCCGCTCCTGCTCGTCATGGTGGGCCGCCACCGCCCCCTCGACCTCGAGAGATCGACCATCGCCCATGCTTCGGACCCTACTACGGCCACACCGCCCCGGTGACGAAGCGGAACCGGATCGTCACTCGCCCGGGTGGCCACCCGCCTCCGGAACGAACCGGTGCCGGACCCGACCGGTACGCCACCGTGGCACGCCGTCCCCGGCAGCGCCTCACGCCGCCGGCTGACGCGGAGCCGGCACCGGAAACGTCACGCCGGTGAGCTCCTCGGAGACGGCCCACAGGCGCCGCTGAACCGCCCGGTCGTGGGACGCCGGGCTGGAGGTGACCAGCTTCGGATATCCCCGCAGCTCCGTACGGTTGCCGGGTCCGTAGTACTGCCCGCCGGTGACGCCCGGGTCGGTGGCGGCGCGCAGCGTCGGCAGGGCACCCATGTCGGCCCGCTGGGTGACCGTGCGCGCGAGCAGCGGCATGAGCCAGGTGACGGGCAGCCGGAGCGCGGCGGGCGTGTAGCGGGCGAGCTCGGTGTCGGAGATCCCGGGGTGGGCGGCGACCGCGACCGTGGTGCCGTACGCGGCGAGCCGGCGCTGCAACTCGTAGGTGAACATCAGGTTGGCGAGCTTGGCCTGACCGTACGCACCGATCCGGCTGTACGAGCGCTCCCACTGCAGGTCGCCGAAGTGGATGTCGGCCCGGATCCGGTGCCCGGTGCTGCTCACCGTCACGACGCGGGAGCCCGGCACCGGCAGCAGCCGGTCCAGCAGGAGCCCGGTCAGCGCGAAGTGCCCCAGGTGGTTGGTGCCGAACTGCAGCTCGAACCCGTCGGCGGTGGTCTGCTTCGGGGTGTACATCACGCCCGCGTTGTTGATCAGCAGGTCGACGCGGGGGTGGGCCGCGCGCAGCTCGGCCGCCGCGGACCGGATCGAGGCCAGCGAGGTCAGGTCGAGCTCCTGGACGGCGACGTCACCACCGATGCGCCCGGCCGCCCGTTCGCCCTTCGCGACGTCGCGGACCGCCAGGACCACCGTCGCCCCGCGCTCCGCGAGCATCCGGGCGGTCTCGAATCCGAGCCCGGTGTTGGCCCCGGTCACGATCGCCACCCGTCCCCGCTGGTCGGGAATCTGCCGTCCGGTCCAGTTCGCACTCATGACGTTCTCCTTCTCCGCTTTAACAAACCGTCGGTCTGTTAAGAGAGAACTTAAAAGACCGACGGTCTTCTGTCAAGGGACCGCCGGTCTTTAAGCTAGGCTGCGGACGTGACATTTCAACGGGCACGCAGCGAGGAGCAGCGGGAGATCCGCCGCCGGGCGATCCTGGACACGGCCGCGGCGATGCTCACCGAGATGCCGGTCGCCGAGATCAGCCTCAACGAGCTCAGCCGCCGCGTCGGCCTGGCCAAGTCGAACGTCCTGCGCTACTTCACCTCGCGCGAGGCGGTCCTGCTCGAACTCCTCGACGCCTTCCTGGAGTCCTGGCTCGCCGACCTGGCGACCGAGCTGGCCACCGGCGTCGACCCGGCCGCCACACCGGAGTCCCGGGCGACCCAGCTGGCCGAGGTCCTCAGCCGTTCCCTGTCCTCCCGCACGATCCTCTGCGACCTCTTCGGCGCCCAGGGCGGCGTCCTGGAACAGAACGTCACGGTCGAGGTGGCCAAGCACCACAAGCGCTCGTCCCTCGCCCGCCTGACGTCCATGGCGGACCTGATCCACCGTCACGTGCCCGAACTGGGCGACAGCGCCCCGTATTTCTGCCTGATGAGCCTGATCTCGGCCGGCGCCCTGGCGACCTACGTCCCTCCGCCGCCGAGTGTCCAGGCCGCCTACGCCGAGGACCCGGCCCTCGGCATCTTCGACCTGAACCTCCACGACGCCCTGCGCATCTCCTTCACGGCCTCCCTCCTGGGCACCCTGCCCCGCCCCTGACTCCCGGTTTCCCGGGCTACGGCACCGCGGGAACGGTTGCCGGTCACCCACATTCACGCGATCGCGGCCGGCCGGCTCCCGCCGCACCACCGCGACCCGTTCGACCGGATGCTCATCGCTCAGGCATTCGCGGAGGGTCTCACGCTGGCCTCCCGCGACGCGGCGACGGGCCTTTACGACGTGGATCTCCTCAAGGTCTGACGGCGCGGCGGCTGGAGGAGAGCCGTCGCCCCGAGGGGCCACCGGGACCGCGTGGACCGACAGGGAACGGCTTGTCTCGCTCGATGGCATGTCCTCGCTGTCCCGGTGAATGCCACACAACGAGTACGCTTTGTTGTACGGCAGGAGGTACAACATGAAGGTCATGACGATCAGTGAAGTGCGGCGGGACTTCGCCGCCGTCGTCGACGCGGTGATCGACGACGCCGAGGAGACGGTGATCCCCCGCGGCGGTGGCCGGGCGGTCGTGATCGTCTCCCTCGACGAGTGGAACTCGATGCGGGAGACGTTGCACCTGCTCAGCAGCCCGGAGCGCGCCCGGCGTCTGCTGGAGAGCATCGCCCAGGCCGACGCCGGGCTCACCCAGGAACACGCGCTGCTCAACCCCACCGGCCTCCCCGACGACACGGACGGTGCCGCAAAGGCCGTGGCGTGAGACTGAGCGTCAGATTCACACCACACGCCTGGGACGAATACACGGCCTGACGCGACGCGACGATCGTCCGCCGCATCAACCGCTTGATCGCCGACATCCAGCGCGACCCCGACGGTACGGGCCTGGGCAAGCCGGAATACCTCAAAGGCCCGCTCTCCGGCTGGCTCTCCCGTCGCATCGACGACGAACATCGACTCGTGTATCGCGTCCGTGGCGACACGCTGGAGATCGCCGCCTGCGCCGGCCACTACGACGAGAAGTAGCTCGGTGATGGCGTTGCCGCTGCTGACGCTGACGGCGCGGCGGCTGGGGGAAAGCCGCCGCGCCGTAAGGTCACCGGGACCGCGAGGGTGGGGTGACCAGGAGGAGTGCCGCTGCCGGGGTGGGCCTGGAGAGGACCGTGGCCGGGGGGATCAGCGGGACTCGGGGGTGAGGGTGCGGGGGGTCAGCGTGATGGCGTCGATGGTCAGGAGCTGGGTGTCGGCGGCCACCAGGCGGTCGCGGGCGTCGATCGGGAGGGAGACCGGGGAGACCGTGGCCAGCGGGAGGATGTGCAGGGTCACGGTGGCGTCCGGGGTGTAGCCCGCGTCGGTCAGGTTGACGTGCCAGCGGGAACCGTCCCAGAAACGGTCGGTCACCGGGGTGTCGTTCACCCGGAGCTCGGCGGTGTCGCCGGACCAGTCGATGGTCAGGAGCGGGTCCAGGGACGGGTCGGCGGCCCAGTCCGGGAGGGCGAGACGGTAGACCCCGGCGTGGTCGTCGAAGGCCCGGCGGGACGGGGCCGACGAACGGCCGTCGTGCTTGCCGTAACCGGCCGGGACCGACGCGGAAGCGGGGCGGATCTCGGTGGCGAGGACGTCCACCGGAGCGGGGGCGGTGGGCGGGGCGAGGGGCAGGTCGGTGAAGGCCTGCCGGGAAGGGGCGTACTCGCGTACCGGAGAAGGGGAAACGGCCTTGAGCGAGACCGCGCCCTCGGCCGACCACTGGATCTCCTGCTCGGAGAGCAGGAGGCGGCGCCGCGGGGCGTCGACCACCCAGAGGGCGTCGGCGGTCTCGGCGGGCAGGACCAGGACGTCGAGCGTGCCGGCGCCGGTGGTGACCCGGAGCGGGGTGAGTGACGGGGTGACGCCCTGGACGTTGACCACTCCCCCGTCGGCGACGGCGATCTCGGGCTCGATGCCGGGCTCGGCGACCAGGACCAGCGTGGGGACGTCGCCGGGGAGCCAGGTCAGCGCCGATGCGGTCGCCCAGGCCAGGCGGACGCCGCCGAGGGTCAGGTTGACCGGCCAGCGGGCCAGCGTGCCGGCCGGGACGTCGATCGGCCGGGAGGGGAACTCCAGCGCCCCGGCGTCGAGGGTGGCCCGGAAGCGGGCGCCGCGGTAGGTGTCGAGCGGGAAGTGCGGCTGGTACCAGGCCAGGAAGAGGAAGCCGGAGTCGCCGTCGCTGCGCAGGGCCCAGCGCAGGGTTTCGCTGTCCTCGACACCGGACGGGCGGACGTCGGGCAGGCTGGACGGCATCTCGGCGAGACGGTCGCCGAAGGCCAGGAGGAACGCGTGCTGGCGGCGCAGCTCGGCGTGGCTGGGTGCGAGGGTGCCGGCCTCGCCGATCGGCGCGTGGAAGTCGTAGCCGAGGCGGGGCATGTCGTTCGGGTAACCGGTGGCGTGCGACTCCTGCATGCCGTCGGGGGACGCCGGGTTGGTGCCGCCGGCGTACATGTAGTAGCCCTGCCAGGCGGAGCCGTTGCCGATCTTGCAGTGCGCGATGGTCGCCACGTCGAGGGCGGCGGGGCGCGGGCGGCGGTGGTACGCGGTCGCCATGCCGCCGGCGAGCTCGCAGGTCGCGGCCGGGAAGAGGTCCGACGGGGTGCGCGGGCCGCCCTTGGCCGCCTCGATGTTCTGCGCCCGGCGGACGTCGGCGCCGATGCCCGGATCGTCCCAGACGTGGGAGAAGAAGTAGTGGTCGCGGAAGTTCGGGGCCCACGGGGCGTCCGAGTCGACCCAGAAGCCGTCGCCGTAGCCGCCGTAGAGGGGCAGCACCTCCTCCTCGGGCAGCTCGGCGCTGTCCCAGGCGGTGGCGGTCCAGATCGGCGCGGCCATCCCGGCCTCGCGGGCCATCCGCTTGAGTGTCCGAATGTGCTCGGGCTGGGTGTACAGCTCGTTCTCGATCTGGATGCCGAGGACCTTCCCGAATCGGTCACCGACCGCGCCACCGATCGCGGCGAAGAACTCCGCCACCATCGCGAGGTAGTCCGGGTCGTCGGTGCGGTGCCGGACCGGGGCCTGCTGGACCCAGTCGGGGAAACCGCCGTTGCGGCTCTCGCCGTGGCACCACGGGCCGATCCGGAGCACCACGTCGAGACCGGTTTCGACCACCATGTCGACGAAGGCGCCGACGTCCAGGTTGCCGTCGAACGCGTACTCGCCGCGGGCCGGGGAGTGGTGCAGCCAGAAGAGGTACGTGGCCACCACGGTGACCCCGCCGGCCTTCATCTGGCGCAGGCGCTCGGCCCAGCGGTGCCGGGGCACCCGGCTGTAGTGCAGCTCCCCGGAGACCGGGACGACCGGTACGCCGTCGCGGCTCAGGTACCGGTTGGTCAGCGCGATGCCCGGCCGGACGTCCTCGTCGTTGCTCATCCGCGGGCGGCGCAGCGGTGTCGCCCAGCCCTGGTGGCGGACAGAGAGCGGCTCGGGCCACATCAATGGGTCAGTGGGCACGAGAACCCCTCCTCAGATTTTTGCCTGTAACCGGTCACAGCCGGCTGTGCCCGCACGATACACAAGGTGGACGCACTGAAAGCAAGGGCTTGACACATCGCCGTAACAGCAGCACTGTAACCGGTCACAGGCACCGTCCCCACGGATGGCGTCGGTCCCGGCTGCCCGCTCCTCGGCAACGCCGATCAAGGAGGATCAATGAAGACTAAATTCGCCCCGCTGCTGGCGGCTCTGACCGCCGCAGCGCTTCTTACTTCCGCCGCCTGCTCCAGCTCCGACGACTCGACCGACAGTTCCACCAGCGACGAGAAGGTCAGCCTGACCTACTGGAGCTGGGCACCGAACATGGACAAGGTCGTCGAGGGCTGGAACAGCACGCACCCGAACATCCAGGTCACGGTCAACAAGCAGGACGGCGGCGACCCCGCGGTCACCAAGCTGCTCACCGCGATCAAGGCGGGCAGCGGCGCTCCCGACGTGATGCAGGCCGAGTACCAGAAGATCCCCACGCTGGTCTCCGCCGACGCGCTCGCCGACATCTCCTCGGAGGTCGGCTCGCTCAAGGACAAGTTCCCCGCGGCCAACTGGACCAGCGTGACCCTCGGGTCGGACGCGGTCTACGGCGTCCCGCAGGACTCCGGCCCGCTGATGTTCTTCTACCGCGCCGACATCTTCGCGAAGAACGGCCTCGAGGCGCCCAAGACCTGGGACGACTACGCCGCGGCCGCCGAAAAGATCCACAAGGCCAATGCCAAGCAGTTCCTGGGTACGTTCTCCGCCACCGACGCCGGGCTCTTCGCCGGGCTCGCCCAGCAGGCCGGCGCGTCCTGGTGGGGCGTGAACGGCGACCAGTGGACCGTCAACATCAACGACGCCGCGACCCAGAAGGTCGCGTCGTACTGGGGTGGCCTGGTCGAGAAGGGCGTCATCGACAACAAGCCGATGTACACCCCGGAGTGGAACGCCGCGCTGAACGACGGCTCGCAGGTCGGCTGGGTCTCCGCGGTCTGGGCGCCGGGCGTGCTCGAGGGCAGCGCCAAGGACACCAAGGGCAAGTGGAAGGCGGCGATCATGCCGCAGTGGGACGCCGCCAGCCCGGCCACCGGTAACTGGGGCGGCTCCGCGACGAGCGTGACCAGCCAGAGCAAGCACCCGAAGCAGGCCGCCGAGTTCATCGCGTGGCTGAACAGCGACCCGGCCGCCCTGAAGCTGCTGGCGAACACCGCGAACGTGTACCCGGCCGCGAACGAGGCGACCGCCACCGCGCTGACCAGCCCGCCGGCCTTCTTCTCGGACCAGGCCGACTTCTACACGATCGCGGCCGAGGCGGCCAAGGCCACCAAGCCGTTCACGTACGGCCCGAACGTCAACACCGCGTACAGCGCCTTCAACGACGCGTACGGCAAGGCGGCCGAGTCGAAGAAGGCCGCGAACTTCACCGCGGCGCTCGCCACCATCCAGTCGGCCACGGTCGACGACATGAAGAACAACGGCTTCAACGTCGCCGGCTGATGCCCACCGGGGCGGGTCAGGTTGTTGAATGAACCAGGCCCGTCCCGGTCCTCACGGAAGGTTCGGCGATGTCGCTGACTACCCAAGCTCCCAGTAAGACCATCGCCGCCGCACGACCAGCGACGGCCCGCGCCGCCCGGCCCGGCGGCCGGCGCGCCGGCGTCCCGTACGCCTTCCTCGCTCCCGGCCTGATCCTCTTCACGCTCTTCCTGGCCGCCCCGATCGTCTACGCCGGCTACCTGAGCCTGCGCAAGGTCAAGGTCAGTGGCCTCGGTCTCGGCTCGAAGTCCCGCACCGAGATCTGGGCCGGGCTGAGCAACTACACCCGGTCGATGACCGACCCCGAGTTCCTGCCCAGCGTCTACCGCATCATCGGGTACGGCCTGGTCGTGGTCCCGATCATGCTCGGCCTGGCCCTGCTCTTCGCGCTGCTGCTGGACGCCGGGCGCAGCCGCCCCGGGCTGAGCGGCTTCGCCCGGATCGCGATCTTCCTGCCGTACGCGGTCCCCGCCGTGGTCGCCTCGCTGCTCTGGGGCTTCCTCTACCTCCCCAAGGTCAGCCCGATCACCGACGCGCTGTCGGTCTTCGGGATCACCGCGCCGGAGTTCCTCTCCTCCTCGTGGGTGCTCTACGCGGTGGCGAACGTGGCGGTCTGGGGCGGCACCGGCTTCAACATGATCGTCATCTACACCGCGCTGAAGGCCGTGCCGACCAGCCTCTACGAGTCGGCCCGGATCGACGGCGCCTCGGAGCTGGCGATCGCCTGGCGCATCAAGATCCCGATCGTGATGCCCTCGCTGGTGATGACGTTCGTCTTCTCGCTGATCGCCACCCTGCAGGTCTTCGCCGAGCCGATGACGCTCAAGCCGCTGAGTAACACCATCTCGTACACGTGGACCCCGCTGATGAAGGTCTACCGGGACGCGTTCGTCCGCAACGACATCTACTCCGCCGCGGCCACCTCGGTGGTCATCGCGGTGGCGACGTTCATCCTCTCCTTCGGCTTCCTGAAGCTGGTCGGCCGTCGCGCGTTCAACCAGGAAGACTCATGAAGAACAGCAAGATCTCCACGACGCTGCTGATCCTGGGCGCGGCCTACTGCCTCTTCCCGGTGATCTGGGTGCTGATCGCCTCGTCCAAGAGCTCCGGCGAGCTCTTCTCCACCTTCACGCTCGCGCCGAGCACCCACCTGTGGGACAACATCGTCGACCTCTCCACCTACCGGGGCGGCCTGTACTGGCGCTGGATGGGCAACACCGCGATCTACGCCGGCGTCGGCGGGCTGGTCTCCACGTTCGTCTCCGCGATGAGCGGGTTCGCGCTGGCCAAGTTCGACTTCCCGGGCAAGGGCTTCGTCTTCAACGTGATCCTGGCCGGCGTGCTGGTGCCCGGCGTCATCCTGGCCATCCCGCAGTACCTGCTGCTCTCCAAGGTCGGGCTGACCAACACCTACTGGGCGGTGCTGCTGCCCAGCTTCATCAGCCCGTACGGCATCTACCTGGCCCGGATCTTCGCGGCCGCCTCGGTGCCGACCGAGATCCTGGAGGCCTCCCGGATCGACGGCGCCGGCGACTGGCGGACCTTCCTGCGGGTGGTGCTGCCGATGATGCGCACCGGGCTGGTCACGGTCTTCCTGTTCCAGTTCGTGGCGATCTGGAACAACTTCATGCTCCCGTACATCATGCTCGGCACCGACAAGCTCTACCCGCTCACGGTGGGCCTGAACAGCCTGCTCAACCAGGGTGCGAGCCAGCCCGCCATGTACATCTCGGTGGTGACCGGGGCGCTGATCTCGATCGTCCCGCTGATCGCGCTCTTCCTGACGCTCCAGCGCTACTGGCAGGTCGACCTGGCCGCCGGTGGCGTCAAGGCCTGACGAACGGTGACGGCTATGATCCCGAACGTGTCGCGTAAACGCCCCACCATCCGCGACGTCGCGCGCGAGGCCGGGGTGTCCTACGCGACCGTCTCGCGGGTCCTCAACGGTCGCGACTGGGTGAGCCCGGAGGCCGTCCGCGCGGTCCGCGACGCCATCTCGCGGACCGGGTACACGACCAACCAGCACGCCCGGTCGCTCGCCACCGGCCGGTCCGGGTCGATCGCCTTCCTGCTCACCGAGCCGCAGCACCTGCTCTTCGAGGATCCGAATTTCTCGGTGCTGCTGCGCGGGGTGGCCCAGGCGCTCTCCGACCGGGAGCTGACCCTGATCCTGATGATCGCCTCCACCCCGGAGGAGCGCAGCCGGACGATCGCGTTCCTCAACGGCGGCCACGTCGACGGCGTGCTGCTGGTCTCCCCGCACTCCGGCGACCCGCTGCTCGATCAGCTGGTCCAGGCGCAGGTGCCGATCGTGGCCTGCGGCCGGGTGCTGGGGCTGGAGGAGATGATGAGCTCGGTCTCGGCCGACGACCGGGCCGGGGCGCGCTCCGCGGTCGAGCACCTGATCGCCGCGGGCTGCCGGAAGATCGCCACCATCACCGGGCCGCTGGACACCTCCGGCGGCGTGGACCGGCTGGCCGGCTACACCGACGCGCTGATGGCGCACGGCCTCCCGGTCGACCAGGACTACATCGTGCACGGCGACTGGCGGCGCGACAACGGCGCGTCCGGGATGCGCACGCTGCTGAAGCGGGTGCCGGACGTGGACGCGGTCTTCGCCGCGTCCGACGCGATCGCGGCGGCCACCCTGCCGGTGCTGCGCGAGGCCGGCCGCCGGGTTCCCTCCGACGTACGGGTGGTCGGCTTCGACGATTCGGGGCTGGCCGCCACGACCGAGCCGCCGCTGAGCACGGTGCGGCAGCCGCTCGACCGGATCAGCGAGGAGATGGTCCGGCTCCTCGTCGACGTGATCAACGGCCGGACGCCGCTCTCCATCACGGTGCCGACCAGTCTGGTTCTGCGCGCCTCCTCGCCTGCTTAGCCCGTACCCGGATCGCCCGCTCGACCCGTACCCGAAAACGGTCTTGATCTTATATCGATTTATGCAAATGCGTCCTTTTTGTCCACAAAGGAGCGTTATGAAGTTCACTGCCATCCTTGCCGCCGGCCTACTCCTGATCCCCGCCGCACCCGCTTCCGCGCACGCCAGAGAGGTGCCCATGCGCGGCGCGGACGTCTCCACCCTGCCCCGCGCGCTCGACCTCGGCGCGACGTTCTACGACGCCCGCGGGCGGCGCGCCAACCCCTACGACATCCTCAAGCAGGCCGGCGTCAACTACGTCCGGCTGCGCGTCTGGAACAACCCGACCAGCGGGTACAACGACAAGGCGCACGTGATCGCGCAGGCCCGGGAGGCCCGTAAGCACGGGCTCAAGGTGCTGATCGACTTCCACTACTCGGACACCTGGGCGGATCCCGGCAAGCAGTACATCCCCGCCGCCTGGTCCGGTCACGATCTCGCGCAGCTGCAGCAGGACGTCTACGACTACACGTACGAGGTCTGCAAGGCCACCCAGCCGGACAGCGTGCAGATCGGCAACGAGATCAACACCGGCATGCTCTGGCCCGCCGGCGCGGTGGTGAACAGTGACTTCGCCCCGCTCGCGTCGCTGCTCAAGGCGGGTTACAACGCGACCAAGGCGTGCAGCCCGCGGACCCAGGTCATGATCCACACCGCGGACGCCGGGAGCATCGGGGCGGCGCACTGGTTCTACGACGGGATCGCCGCGCAGGGCGTGAAGTGGGACATCACCGCGCTCTCCTACTACTGCATGTGGCACGGTGACCTGACCAACCTGGCGACCGTCCTCAGCGACGTGCAGGAGCGGTACGGGAAGCCCGCGGTGATCGCGGAGACCGCCTACCCGTACACCACCGACAACTACGACGACCTCGAGAACATCATGACCTCGGCCGCGCCCTGCGACGGGATCCCCGCCACGCAGCAGGGCCAGGCGACGGAGTTCGCGCAGGTACAGGACGTCGCGCGGAGCGCCGGCGCACTCGGCACCTTCTACTGGGAGCCCACCTGGACCGCCGTCGACGGCAACGGCTGGGACACCGAGGACATCCAGAATTCCGGCAATGCGTGGGAGAACATGGCGACCTTCGACGACAACGGTCGCATCAATCCCTACATCGTCTGGAAGCGCTAGATTTCCCGAAAAAATCGGGACAAAAAGGGTCGCCACCGACCCTCTCCTCCCCCAAGGAGCGCGATGAAGAGATCCATCACGGCCGTCATCGGGGCAGTCCTCCTGATGCTGGCCATCGCCCCCGCCCCCGCCCACGCCGCCAACAGCCTGACCATGCTCGGCGCCGACGTCTCGTCGCTGCAGCGCACCCTGGACCTCGGCGGCAAGTACTACACCGCGGCGGGTGCCGCCGCGGATCCCTACGACATCCTCTCCGGCGCCGGCGCGAACTACATGCGGCTGCGCGTCTGGAACAACCCGGCCAGCGGCTACAACAACAAGGCCAAGGTGCTCCAGCAGGCCGCGGCGATCAAGGCCAAGGGCCTGAAGCTGCTGATCGACTTCCACTACTCGGACACCTGGGCGGACCCCGGCAAGCAGTACCCGCCGGCGGCCTGGAGCTCGCACACCCTCGCGCAGCTGCAGACCGACGTCTACAACTGGACCTACGAGGTCTGTACCGCGCTCAAGTCGCAGGGCACCACCCCGGACAGCGTGCAGATCGGCAACGAGATCAACGTCGGCATGCTCTGGCCGCAGGGCTACGTGACGAACAGCAACTTCACCCCGCTCGCCAGCCTGCTCAAGCAGGGCTACAACGCGACCAAGGCCTGCAACAGCAGCACCCAGGTCATGATCCACACGGCCGACGCGGACAGCGACGCCAACGCGCGCTGGTTCTACGACGGCATCAAGGCGGCCGGTGTCTCCTGGGACATCACCGCGCTCTCCTACTACTGCATGTGGCACGGCACGCTGGCGAACCTCTACAACGTGATCGCCGACGTGAAGTCGCGCTACAGCAAGCCGGTCGTCATCGTCGAGACGGCGTACATGTACACGACGGCCGACGCCGACAGCGAGGCGAACTCGATCCCCGGCACCACGACCTGCGACGGCCAGTCCGCGTCCAAGGCCGGCCAGGGCACCGAGTTCACCTGGATCCAGAACACGGCACGCAACGCGGGCGCGATCGGCGTCTTCTACTGGGAGCCCACCTGGTATGCGATCGCGGGCAACGGCTGGGACCCCGCCAACATCAACGGGACCGGCGACGGCTGGGACAACATGGCCACCTTCGACGCGACCGGCAAGTTCAACTCCTATGTGAAGTGGACAGCCTGAGAACCTTCTCCGGTACGCCGTAGGCACGCGATCGGCCGCACCCACCGGGCCGTGACCGCGCCGCCGGCTCCGCGGGCCGCTCCCCCCGGGCCGCCTGCCCAGGGCCCGGCCGCCCCGGCCGGCTCCGTCGGCCCGGCCGCCCCGGCCCGGCTCCGTCGGCCCGGCCCGGTCGGCCCGTAGAAACAGCGATGGTGCGGAAGCTGCCGCTTCCGCACCATCGTCCGTTCCCGGGGGATCCACTCGGCTGGAGAGTTTTCCGGTCCCGCCAGCCGGGCAGTCTTTCGCCGTGCCCTTACATCGTCACTTCTTGATCTTCGTTACTTCTTGATCTTCGTGGAAGCGGTTTCGTCGGCCGCCTCGTCGTCCGCCTGCTGGTCGTCGGCGGCACCGTCGTCCGCGGCCTCGTCGTCCGCGGCGTCACCCGCGTCGTCCGCGGCACCGTCGTCGGCCGCACCGTCGTCGGCGGCGCCACCGGCCGCGGCCAGGACGGCCTTGGCGTCGGCGAGCGCGAGGCAGGCCTGCAGCAGGCTGGTCTGCGCCGAGGTCACCGCGGTCGCGGCGGCGTCAGCGGCAGCGGCGTCGTCGGCGGCATCCGCGTCATCGGCGGCACCCGCGTCGTCCGCGTCGTCGGCCGCGTCATCCGCCTCGTCGGCGGCACCCGCGTCGTCGGCCTCGTCGGCGGCGTCGTCGCCCTTGTCCTTGTTCCGCTTCTTGAGCAGCTTGGCGTACTTCTTGGCCAGGACCTTGTTCTCCTTGGCGGCCTCCTCGGAGCCCGCCTCGGCCTCGTCCGCGGCCGCGTCGTCACCCGCGGCATCATCGGCGGCCTCGTCACCGGCCGCGTCACCCGCCGCCGCGACATCAGCCGCGAACGTGTCACACGCCGTCTCGAGCGCCGCCGCCGAGGCGACCGCGTCACCCGCGTCGTCGCCCGCCGCGTCGTCGGCCGCACCGTCGTCCGCGACCGGCTGGATCTCCGCGCCGTCGCAGACCACCACGGTGCCCTGAACCTCGACCGCCTCGCACTGCGAGATGTCGAACTGCTGACCGTCCACGCTGATCAGGCTGCCGGCCTTGGTGTTCGCCTCGGTGCTGGCGTTGGCCAACTGCACACCGGCGAACCCGGTGGCCGCCAGTACGCCCGCGACCACCACCGCGCCGATCGTCTTCCGCCGGTTCCCCGTCTGCTGATTACGTCGGTAAGCCCGCGGCCTCATGATCACTCCTCGTAGTCGGACGTCTATCTCACCGGTTGCGGGGCCATACGGTCCCCGCCCACCGCAGGGTTCAACGCCCTCCCGCCCCTCTTCCCGTTGATCACGCTCCCATGACCGCAAACGCCCAGCTCAGCCCGGATCTAACCAAATTCTGGAAAAATTCAAACCCGTCACCCAATCGACACACTTCCCACTCCGATCCGTCACACACATCCCCCACCCTCCCGCCCGCCCACATCCCCACCCGCCACACCCATACGACGCCGCACCCCCCACGCCGCCGCACCCCCGCACCCCGACACCACCACGCAGCCGCCACGCCGCACCTCCACACCACCGTGCCGCCGCCACGCCACTCCGACGCGCCGCCGCCACGCCACTCCGACGCGCCGCCGTCGGTGGCGGCCGAGTCCGGCTCGCTCTTGCCGGCCCGCTCTCGGCGCGTATGCCCGTCCCCGCCCCGTCCGGGCGAGTCGGCTGCGTGCAGGGCCCATCCCAACCGCAGGAAGTGGCGGGCCCGGTTCCGCTGGAAGTGAACCGCGCACACCGGCAGTCCGCCCCAGACCGGGGTGGCTCGCCGTCGGATCAGCCCGTCTCATGTGGTCCGCAGCCCCGCGGTCCAGCGATCTTGACGCGGCGCACGGCGCACGGCGCGAACGGCGCGGGCCGGGCCGCAGGCGGGCCGCCTGTGGACAACGCCGTGTCGGGGCGAGAGCACGAACACGGGGCAGCACGACCGGGTGAGGGCCCTGGCCGAAATTGACCAACGGGATCAGCCCTGAGAAGCAGCCGGCAAGCAGACGGCGCGACCGCCGCCCCGGGAAGGGCGGCGGCCGCGCCGGTTGCGGACCGCGGGTGCGGGGTCAGGCGCGGGTGGACGCCGACTCCTCCTCCGACGGCCCGGCGTTCGAACCAGCCGGCGAAGCCGCGGCCGGGTCGGCCGACGGAGCCGCGGCCGGGTCAGCCGGGTCAGCCGGGTCAGCCGGCGAAGCCGCGGCCGAGTCAGCCAGCGCCGCCGCGGCCGAGTCGGGCGTGGATGCGGATGACGGTGCCGGTGACGTCGTGGCGGCCTTGCGCTCCAGGGCGGCGCCCTCGACGTCGAGCTCCGGGAGCCAGCGCAGCCAGGACGGGAGCCACCACGCCGAGCGGCCGAGCAGGGCCAGCGCCGCCGGGACCGCGATCATGCGGATCACGAAGGCGTCGAAGGCGATGCCGACCGCGAGCGCGAACGCGATCGGCTTGATCGTGTCGTTGCCCTCCGGGACGAAGGCGGCGAAGACCGCGAACATGATCGTGGCGGCGGCGATGACCACCGGGGCGGCCTGGCGGAACCCGTTGACGATCGCGTCGCGCGGTGACGCACCGTGAGCGTGTGCCTCATGCATCCGGGAGACCAGGAAGACCTGGTAGTCCATCGCGAGCCCGAACAGGATGCCGACGATGATGATCGGCGCGAGGCTGATGATCGGGCCGGTGGACCCGGCGTTGACCGCGTCGGCGAGCCAGCCCCACTGGAAGACCGCGACCGTGGCGCCGAACGCGGAACCGATGGTGAGCAGGAAGCCGAGCACGCCGACCACCGGCACCAGGAGGGACCGGAAGACCAGCACGAGCAGCACGAAGGCCAGCCCGACGACGAGCCCGAGGTAGACCGGGAGCGCGTCGTTCAGTTTCTGCGAGACGTCGATGCTGATCGCGGTCTGGCCGGTCACGTACACGTCGGCGCCGTCACTGTCCGCAACCGTATCGCGGATGGTGTTCACCAGGTCGAGGGTCTTCTCGTCCTCGGCGCCGGAGGCCGGGATGACTGTGACGAGCGCGGCCGACTGGTCCTGGTTCGGGGTGGGCGCCGCGACGTACGCGACATCCGGCAGGCTCTGGACCTGCTGCTGCACGGTCGCCGCGTACGCGACGGCGTTCTTCCCGTCGATCAGGATCAGCAGCGGTCCGCTGACGCCGGGGCCGAAGCGCTGGTCGATCAGCGCGTCCGCCTCGGCCTGGGTGCTGCCCTCGGGCGAGCGCTGGGCGAGCGTGGTCTGCATGCTGAAGAACGGGATGGCGATCACGGCGAGCGCGGCCACGGCGAGCAGCAGGCTGATCGTCCGCTGCCGGGTGACCAGGTTGGCCCAGCCGTGGATGAAGCCGCGGCCCTCCTTGACCTCGTCGCCGGCGGAGGGGGCCAGGTCGCGCTGCTTGCGGGGCAGCGCCCGCTTGCCGATGAAGCCGAGGATCGCCGGGACCAGGGTGATCGCGACGAGGACGGCGACCACGATGGTGGCCGAGGCGGCCAGGCCCATCTCGGTCAGGAACGGGATGCCGACGATGCTCAGGCCGGCCAGCGCGATCACCACGGTCAGTCCGGCGGTGACCACGGCCGAGCCGGCGGTTCCCACGGCGTACGCGGCGGCGGCCTCCACCGAAAGGCCGCGCCGGAGCTCGTGCCGGAACCGGGTGACGATGAAGAGCGCGTAGTCGATGCCGACGGCCAGGCCCAGCATCACCGCCAGGATCGGGGTGGTCGACTGGAGCTGGACGAACCCGGAGAGCGTGGTGATCCCGGCGACGCCGATGCCGACGCCGACGATCGCGGTCAGCAGGTTCATCCCGGCCGCGACGAGGGAGCCGTACGTCAGCGCGAGCACGATCAGCGCGATGATCACACCGATGCCCTCGGAGGCACCGCCGATGTCGGCCGCGTTGCTCAGCGCCTCACCCCGGGCCTCGACGGTGAGCCCGCCGGCCTTGGCCTGTTCGAGGGCGTCGAAGATCGCCTCGCGCTCCTCGTCGGTGACCTCGGACGGCTGCACCCCGTAGGTGACCGTGCTGTACGCCGCCGACTGGTCCTGCGACACCGCGGGCGCCTGCGGGTCGAGCGGGTTGCTCACCGCGACCACGCCGGGCAGCGTGCCGAACGACGCGACCGCCTGGGCGAGCTGCCCGGCGTTCGCCTGGTCGGTGATCTTCTGCCCGTCCGGGGCGGCGAAGACCACCTGCACCGACGCGCCCGCGGAGGCCGCGCCGAATTTGTCCTTCATCAGGTCGAGCGCGATCGTCGATTCCTGGCCGGGGATCCGGAAGGTGTTGACCATCTCGCCGGAGAGCTTGACCGCGCCGACGGCCACGGCCGCCAGGGCGAGCAGCCACACGACGGTGACGATGATGCGATGCCGTACGGACCCGAGTCCGAGGCGATGCAACAGCGTTGCCATGAGGGGTTCCCTTGTTCAGTGAGGGGTGGGCGGTTCTAGTCGCGGTGGCCGAGGGCGTCGTACGAGACGTCGACCAGGGCGCCGACCGCGTCCGGGGTGAGGTGGTCGCGCAGGGCCACGCTGGCGACGGCCAGTGCTCCGAGGGCGCCCGTGATCCGGACCGTCCGTGCCCCTTCGCACTGGAATCCGTCGCCGAAGGCCTCGCCGACCGCCTCCCCGATGACGTGGAACGCCGAGCCGATCTCGCTCTCCGGCTCGCTGAGCAGGCTGGCGAGCAGGAGAGCGACGACACCGGGCTGTCCGATCGCCATCCGGGCGAGCCCGGAGATCACCGTTCGGTCCCGGGCCGGGCCGACCGGCTGCCCCTCCACCAGCGCCGCGACCTCGCGGAGGCCGGTGACGCAACGGTCGATCACCGCGCTCTGCAGCGCCTCCTTGGTCGGGAAGCGGTGCAGCAGCCCGGTCTTCGAGTAGCCCACCGCGTCGGCGATGCGCTGCACGGACGTCTCCTTGAAGCCGTGCCGCGCGAAGAGCGTGGCGGCGGCGTCCAGGATCTCGTCGTCGATCTGCTGTCTGGTGGGACGGGGCATGGGGACCACCGTAGACCGTTATGGACCAACCTGGTCCGTCAGGGACCGTGTCGGTCCCCACACTTCACTGATGTTCACCGACCGGTTCCCCCGCGGTGCCCCGGTAAACCCGTCCGAGCAGGTCGGCGAGGTACGGGTCCGGCCCGTCCACCGCCTTGACGAAGGCGAGCGGCGGCGCTTCCCGGCATGTCACGAGGTAGACCGGCAGCCACACGGGTCGAGTCCGGCTGATCTCCGCCGAGACCGGCACCACCTGTCCCGAGAAGTCGGATAGATCCGGGCGAGCCAACAGCAGATCAAGAGCGCCGGAAGCCAACGGCACGCCGGGCACCGCCGCGAACCTCGTCCCGTCCCGCAGGGTCAGCTCCGGGTGCCGCAGCCACACCGAGCCGGTCCCGTGCACCCGCGGCACCGGCCCACCCTCGAACCCGTCGAACCGGAACGTCATCCGCCGCCCGGATCTCAGCAGGTAGCGCCGCCCGTCCGCGACCGACCGCCGCCCCAGCGCGGTGAGCCGCCCGTCCTCGTCGAGGTGCCCGATCACCGCCATCCCGGCCAGCACCCGCCGGACCAGCCCGGTCTCCATACCGTAGAACCCGGCCAGCTCCTCGGGCCCGGTCAGCTCCCCGTCCGCGATCGCCCGGGCCAGGTAGCGGTCCAGTACGTCGTACGGGTACGCCTCGCGAACCGTCGCGACGACGTCGACCTCCCACATCGGCACCAGCAGCGGGGTGATCCGCTCCGGCGTGACGTCCGGCAGCGCCCGGACCCGCGCGACGATCTCCCGGCGCGGCACGTGCGGCACCACGGTCATCCGGCCACCAGTGTCAGGATGCTCGCGGTGCCGATCTCCGAGGCCGGCTCCCGCACCTCGCCGACCAGCACCGCGCGTCTCCCCCGCACCAGGGCCACCAGCGCGTCGACGACCGGCACCGACTCCGCTCCGTCGATCACCACCAGGTCGAACGCGCCGTCCCCGAACTCCGGCCGGCCGGCGCCGAGGCAGGTCGCCCCGACCACGTCCGCGTACCGCACCAGCTCGGCGGTGAGCTGCTCGGGCGGGCGCGCCATCCGCTGCCGCCAGTCCCGGAGCAGCGCCGCCCGGGCCCGCAGCACCGGCTCCACGTCCCGGCCGTGCTTCGCGAACTCCGCCAGCCCGGCCGGATCGGCACTCCACTCCGGGACCGGGGCCAGGCCCTCCAGCAGCCGCGCCAGCTGCATCGCGGCGCGTTCGGCCGCCTCCAGCGCCCGTTTCGCCACCACGTCGGCGAGCTCCGCGCGATCGAGCGCCCGCTTGACCCCGGCATCGCCCGCCACCGCCGCGTCCCGCTCGGCCTCCCGCACCGCGAGCACCTCCGACACCCGCGCCAGCTCCTCGCACGCCGCCTCGACCGCCGCCCCTTCTTTCTCAACACCCTTCCCGGGTACGCCGTGGGCCGGGCGGAGACCGGCCAGCGCCCGGCGCACCGCTCGCCACCAGCGCCGCAGCCGGTGGGCCGCGGCCCACTCCCGCTCCGCGGTGGCCGTCGCCAGGTCGCGTTCCCGGTCACGCCGGGCCGCCCGGCACTCCTCGACCGCCCCGGACAGCCGTTCCCGGGCCGCCTCCGCCGCGGCCTGCCACTCCGCCCGGATCCGCGCGGCCTCCCCCGCCGTCCGGTCGGCGTCCGCGAGCGCGCCGTCCAGCCGCCGCAGCCAGCCCTGTGCCGGTGACGGGTCGCCGAGCCACGGTTCCAGATCACGGGCCGTCGCCTGCGAGCGGGACAGCGCCCGCTGCCGGACGTCGGACGCCACTCCGGCCGGCGTGCGGGGACCGGTGCCGCCCGCGTCCTCCCGCACCACGATCAGTCCCGCCGGGAGCCGGGACAGCGCCTCGTCCACCGCCGCGCCGTCCACGCCCGCGACCAGCACCCGCTCGCCAATCGCCACCGCGGAGGCCGCGATCTCCGCGACGGTCCGGCTCCGATCGGCACTCCCGCATTCCTTCACGAGCATTTCGGGTACGCGTTCCGGGGCCGCCTTTTGAGTGGACGGGGAACCCGGTCGGGCGTACAGGAAAAAGGCACGCTGCGAAAGGTGCGGCAGGAGAGCCGGATTGGCACTCACGCCGGCTCTCAGCCGGAGGACGGCCTCGCGCCGGACCCGATCCGAAAGCCCTTTGTCGCGCTTTTCCGGATGCTCCCCGGAGGCCGCCGTCTCCCGTTCCAGGGCGGCATCCGACGCCCGGGCGGCGCGAACCGCCAGATCCATCGCCGCGCAGAACAGTTCCTGCCCATGCTGCGGCGAATCGGGCGGGCGCAGGCTCGGGTCGCGGCCATCGCGATCGAGATCGACGGAGGTCGACGCCATGCGCCTCACCTTAGTTGCCGCAAACCCGCCCGGCCAACCGCGGCACCCATGATCGTTTCTGGACGGATCACGACGCTGTCCAGCCGAGTCCGCATTCCCGGGTGATCGGATCCGGTCATGCAGGCGACTAGTAGCGCCGCTCGCCGCGCCCCGGAATACACCCGATCGGCCGACCCCGGACGGATGCCCCGGCTTCACGAAACGCACCATGTGCCGATAAATTTCCCGTGGAGTCCACTCACCGCCGCGCGCTCACCCTGCTGCTGGTGACGCTCGCCGCGATCCTCGCCGCCAGCGAGGTCGGCCGGGTCCTCCAGGTCCTGGCGATGGGCATCGACTTCGCCCCGCTCCGCAACGCCGCGACCGACCTGCTGCACGGCGACCCGGTCTTCAGCGACCCCCTCTTCGTCTACCCGCCGACCGCCGTCCTCCTGCTCCTGCCGACCGCGCTGGGCTCCCCGTACGCGGCTTTCGGCTGGTACATCGCGGCCGGTGTGGCGGCGCTCCTGCTCGCCGCCCACCTGATAGCCCGCTCCGCACCCCCGGCCCGCCGTACGGTCTTCGCCGGCGCCTCGGTACTCGCCCTGCTGGGTGGCATCGCGGCCGCGCGCTCGCTCTCCCTGGGCAACGTGACGGTCTTCCTGGCCCCGGTGGCCGTCGGGACCCTGCTGGCCTTCCACCGTCGCCGATGGACCCTGGGTTGCGCCCTGCTGGCGGCATCCCTGCTGGTCAAACCGCTGCTGGCCCCGCTGATCCTGGTCCCGCTCCTGCACCGGCGGTGGTCCGCTCTGACCCGCACCATGCTCCCGGCGGCCGCGGTACTGCTCCTCGGAATATGGCTGATCCCGGGCGGCTCGTCCTATCCCGCGGTATTCCGATACACCCTTTCCGGCACCAACCTGCACGGCGAGAACGCGGTCAACAACCTCTCCCTGCGCGGCTGGTCCGAGGCCCATTCCCTCCCACCGACCGCCGGTTTCCTAGCCGCCGGAATGGCCGCCGCCCTCCTGTTCCTCCGGGTGTTCTCCGCTTTCCGCCCCCTTCCGGTTCCCTTCTCCCGCCCTCTTCCGGCCTCCTTCTCCGGCCCTCGTCCCGGCCCCGATCCGGTCTGGCTGGGAACGACGCTGCTCGTCGGGACACTGGTCGCCGGCGGCATCTCCGAGATCCACTACCTGCTGGTGGCCCTGGCCGCGACCCTGCTCCTGCTGGCCCTGCGCCCGGCCCCCGACCGCGTGTGGCGCCTCTTCCTCCTCGCGATCACGCTGCTGTCGGTCCCGGGCCCCTACGTCGAACTCCTGGTAGGCCGCAGCGCCCCCGCCCAGTCCTGGTTCGTCCTCGCCGAACTCCTCCTCTTCACCGCCCTGCTGGCCACCCCCTCCTCCCCCACCGCCACGACGCCGCTCCCGGCTCCCCCCGCCGGCACTCACGGCGGTGGTCCGGCGAGTGAGACAGGCGCTCCTGCCGGCCGGGCGGGATCAGGCGGCAAGCCGGCGACACACGGTGCACGCCTCGTGGAGCGGGCGTTACGCGGACGCCGGCTGATCGCGGCGGGGGCCGCCGCGGGACTGGGACTGGCCATCCCGGTGTCGCCGCCGGATCTGGTGGATTTCGCGGAGGCCGGGAGACGGCTTCTCGCGGGTCACCTCGACGGGATCTACACGGGCGGGTGGAACCAGGCCGGGCCGCTTCAGCTGGTGGTCAGCCGCCTTCTCCTGGCCGGCGGGTCCGACGGGACGCCGTCCGCGCCGGTCGTGGCCGCGATCAACGTCGCGCTGACGCTCGGAGCGATGGCCCTCTGCCGGTCACCCGGCACCGGGCGATCGGCCGCCGGCACCGGGCGATCGGCCGCCGGGCAATCGGCCGCCGGCACCGGGCGGGAGCAGGACAGACGGCGGAGGGCGGTGACCGAGGCGGCGGTGGGTGCCCTCGTCCTGCTCTGGCTCGCGGCACCGCTGCCCTGGAACGGGCATCCCACGGAGATCCTGGTGCCGGGGCTGTGGGCGTACGCGATAAGGCTCCACCAGCGTGACCGGCTCGCGGCCGCGACCATCGCGCTCGGGATGGCGGTGGCGATCGCGCCCTGGGCGGTGCTCGGCTTCCCCTGCCTGCTCGCCGGGACCGCGGGGAGGAACGGCCGCGCGGAATGGACCGGAACGGTAGGCGTCGCGCTCATGGCCGGAGTGCTCGGGGCGGCCGTCTATCTCCCCTTCGCCCTCGCCGGAGATTTCGGCATGTTCGGGCATGTCTGGCCGGTCACCGAGGGGAGTCTGCTGCGGCTCGTAGCGCCCGGGCTCGACACCGTCACCTGGCCGATCCGGGTGGCGCAGGCGATCGTCGTGGGCGGCGCGACGGCGTGGGTGGCCTCTCGATACCGGGAGAACAGGCTGGTCGTCGCGGCGGCACCGGCCACGGCGGCGCTGCTGCGGGTACTGACCGATCCGGTGGTGCTGCGGTACTACTGGGCGCCGGTCGCCGTCACCACCGTGCTCATGATCGCGGTGGCGGGGACACGCCGGCTCGCGCTGCTGCTCGGGTACGCGGCGCTGCTCGCGGCGTCGGCCTCCCAACCGGTCCTCGGCGCGGCGTTCTGCCTGTGCACGCTGCCGGCGCTGCTGCACACCACCCGGTCCGGCGATTCCCGCCGGACCGCCGCAAATGCCATGAACCCTCTGTGACTACGACAGCAGGAAACGGACCGATCGCTCGGTGACCGCCATCGTCGCGGGCTCGTCCAGCTCCGGGAACATGTGGCCGGCGCCGGGGACCAGCTCGACCTCGGCGGAGCCGCCGGCCGAGCGCAGCGCCTCCGCCAACCGGAAGCTCTGGCGGGCCGGCACGCCGACGTCCGCGTCGCCGTGCAGGAACAGGAACGGTGGCGCGCCCGGCCGCACGTGGTTGACCGGGCTCGCCGCCGCCACCTGCTCCAAGCGCTCGTCCAGCGCCCCGCCGAGCAGCGCGCCCTCCCGCGAATCCGGGCCGCGCTCCGGCTTGCCGCCGGCCTCCTCGATGTCCTGGGAGAGCGCGTCCAGGTCGGTCGCCGGATACCAGCAGACCGCGGCGTCGATCCGGCGGCGCGGTGCGGCGCCGGCGCGGGCCAGTGCCTCGAGTGCGGCCAGGTGGCCTCCGGCGGAGACACCCCAGATCAGGGTACGGTCGGAGCCGATCCCGAAGCCGTCACGGGCCTCCGCGAGGTAGTCCACCGCCGCGGCGACGTCCTCGGACTGGGCCGGGAAGACCGCCTCGCCGCTCAGGCGGTAATCGACGCTGGCGACGGCGAGGCCCATCCCCGCCACCCGCTCGAAGAAGCCGGGGTTCCAGTCCTTGACGTTGCCCGGTCCCTCGGTCCGCGAGCCGACCCGCCAGCCGCCGCCGTGCAGGTAGACGCAGAGGGCGGCCGGGTTCTCCGGCACGTACAGGTCGAGCGCGAGCGGCCGGAAGCCCGGCCGCCGCGCGAAGACGACCTCCCGGTGGACCGCGATCACGCCGCCACCGGAACGGTGGACCGCGGTCACGCCGCCACCGGGGCCTTGTGGAAGGCGCCGCTCTGCATGATGGCGACCAGGTTCGCCGTGTCCTGCAGGAGCGTCAGGTCCTCGGCCGGGTTGCCGCGGACGACCAGGACGTCGGCGATCCAGCCGGGCTTGAGCATGCCGAGGTCACCGAAGTCGACGAGTTCGCCGCCGAGCTTGGTGGCGGCGACCAGCATCTCGAGCGGGGTGTAGCCGAGCACGTCGACGAAGAGCTGGAGGTCGCGGGCGTTACGGCCGATCGGGTTGTTCGGGAAGCCGTAGTCGCCGCCGGGGAGCGCGCGGATGCCCCGCTTGCGGATCTCCGGGTAGACCTTGGCCATCCCCTCGAGGGCGTCGACCGAGCCCATCTTCTCGGCCACCTCGCGGGTGATGCCGAACTCCTCGCCCTCGTGCACGTTGGCGTAGATGATGCCGGGGGCCGGCGAGACGAAGACGGTGTCCTTGACCGACTCCAGCAGGTCGAGGGCCTCCTCGTCGGCGTACGTGCAGTGGTAGATCGACCGGAAGCCGGACTTGACCGCGATCTTGACCGACTCGGCGGACTGGGCGTGGCAGTTGAGCCAGACGCCGGACTCGCGCGCCTGCTCGCCGGCGGCCATCGCCTCCTCTTCCGAGTACTGCGTGACCTGCGAACCGCCCGGGATGAAGACGTCGTCGTTGCTGAGCAGGAACTTGACGCTGTCGTAGCCCTGGGCGGCCATGTCGCGCACCCAGCGGCGGCAGGCGTCCGGGCCCTGCCAGTCCGGCTCGGTGTGGCCGTCCGGCCGGACCGGGTGGTTGTCCCGCTCCATGCTGGCGGCGCGCATCCGCGGACCGGCGATCACGCCCGCCTTGATCTTGTCGCGAAGGATGATCTCGACCGGCATCGGCAGGATCGACCCCGCCGAGTACACCGAGGTGAAACCATGGTCGAGCAGGATCTTGGCGTTGCGCTCGGCACGCGCCAGCTCGGACTCCAGGCCCTCGATCTTCTTGAAGAACGACACGTCGAGCGGCGGGTTGAAGGACGGGTCGATGTGGCCGACGGCGGACGGGAACGTCAGGTGGCAGTGCGACTCGATCATGCCCGGCATCACCGTGCAACCGGTCGCGTCGACCACCGTGTCGGTGGGCTCGTGCTCGTCGCGCCAGCCCGTACGGACCTCGACCACCCGGTCGCCCTCGACGACCACCTCACCGGGGGCGGGAGCGCTGCCCGACCCGTCGAAGACCAGTCCGTTGGTGAAAACCGTACGCGCCATCTCACTGCCACTTTCACTAGGCGAGAATCGTTTTCTGATTCGTGTTACCCGAGTGTTTCTCGGCCCTCGTCCTTGTGTCAACCGTCACCGCCTTGGTAGCCACAGTTCGGACCGCTAGGACATTGCCAGTGGACACGTGGCCTCGGGCGGCCTTACTGTCGCGGCAATCACATCGAAACTAACTTTCACCTGGTGAAAATAGCGCTGGGAGTCCTCCGATGTCTGACATGTCGCCCGCCTCGGTCATTCCGCCCGACGACCCGTCGTCTCCGGAAGCAGATCTGGAGACCGCCCTGCACGCCGACGCACCGTCCTCCCGGCTGCTGGTACCGGCCCTCGTACTCGCGGCGTTCGGCCTCTACTTCGCGAGCCTCACCCCTCAGATCGTCACGCTGGCCGTCCGGGTGAACGAAATCGACCCGGCGGGCAAGACCACGGCGCTCTCCGCGGTGATCCTGATCGGCGCGATCATGTCGATCGGCTCGCTGCCACTCTTCGGCGCGCTGAGCGACCGGACCCGGAGCCGCTGGGGCCGGCGCCGCCCGTGGCTGGTCGGCGGCGCCGTGACCGCGCTGCTCGGCCTGATCGTGGCGGGCAGCGTCCCGTCGATCCCCGGCGTGGCGGCCGGGTGGGCGCTCGGCTCGCTCGGCGCCAGCGCGGCGTTCTCCGGGTTCCTGCCGCTGATCCCCGAGTTCGTGCCGGACCGGCTGCGGGCCCGGCTCTCCGGCCTGATCGGCTTCGTGGTGGCGATCTCCGTGGTCAGCGGCGTCTTCCTGGGCAGCAAACTGATCCACCAGCAGCTGATCATGCTGGCGCTGCCGGGCGTGGTGGCGGTGCTCGCCGTCCTGTTCCTGGCCCGGGTGATCAGCCGGGTCGACCGGCCGGTCGAGACCACGTACCCGGGCTTCGGGGTCCGGGAATTCTTCGGCAGCTACTGGATCCGCACGAACGGGAACCGGGACTTCGCCTGGAACTGGATCAGCCGCTTCCTGGTCGGGCTCGCGTACGTCGGCGTCCAGACGTACGCGACGTTCTACCTGACCGACACGGTCGGCCTGAACATCGACGACGCCACCGCCGAGTACGCCACCTTCACCGCGGTCTCCACCCCGGTCTCGGTGGTCTTCTTCCTGCTCAGCGGCTTCCTCTCGGACCGCCTCGGCCGTCGCAAGGCGTTCGTCGGCGTCGGCGCGGTGATCCTCGCGGCCGGCCTGCTCGTTGCCGCCCTCACCCAGTCCCTGAACGGCTTCCTGGCCGGCTGGATCATCCTCAGCATCGGCCAGGCCATCTACCTGACGGTCGACATCGCCATCGCCGCCGAGGTGGTCCCCGACCAGGCCCACGCCGGCAAGGCGATGGGCGTCTACCAGGTCGCCACCCTGCTCCCCAACGTCGGCGCCCCGATCATCGCCGTCACGGTCCTGGCCGCCAGCGGATCGAGCAACTACCCGGCGTTCTTCGCCGTCCTCGCCCTCCTCGGCATCCTCTCCGCCATCACGATCCTCTTCGTCCGCCGCATCCGCTGACCCACTCCCTCCCTGAGCGCCGGTCCCCCCTCTGTGACCGGCGCTCAGGTATGACCCCGCTGCCCCATTCCGGCGCAATCCCCACCGGAGCCGTTCCTCGCCGGCATCCACGGGTGCCTCGACGGTCTCGAGTGACCTCTGGATGCCAGCTCCCCCGGCGCGGCTGGCGTTCACGGTTCTCTCCGAGCCCTCGAGACACCCCGGACCACCAGCCGACCGGCCGTGGGCGCACCGGATCGCCAGCCGACCGGTCGAGGCGCCTGGGCCGCCAGCTCACCGACCGCGGGGTGCCGCCCGGCCGGTTCACGAACGAGCCCTGGCGGGCGGAGTCGACGATCCACGGGCGGCGAGTGTTCGGGCGGGCGCCCAGTCACGGGATTCAGCGTCCCGCCCGGGTGGTCCAGATGTGACCAGCAGGGTCACGGTTGCCTCGACGGCTTGAGGGACCCGTGACAACCAGCCAAAACCGAACCGCACTACGCCCCGGCCAGCCGCCGGGCGCGGCCAGCCGCCGGGCGCGGCCAGCCGCCGGGCGCGGCCAGCCGCCGGGCGCGGCCAGCTGGCGCTCAGGGGTGCCCGCCCCACGTCGACACACACGCGAGCGCCAGCCACAACCGCAACCGGCGCTCCCACCGCCCCCCACCACCCAGCCCCCTAGTGACCGGCCGTGAGCCGCGGCACCCACCGCAACCAGGGCAAGGTTTTGGGCGGGGCATCACTCACGCAGGGATCAAGCCTGACCGCCCGGAGTGAGTGATGCCCCGCCCAAAACCGCCTACGTCGCGCACCCCCCAAGCGGCTCAGCGACCGATCACGCCCCCATCACGCCCCGATCATGTTGTAGCCCCCGTCGGCGACCATGAACCCGCCCGTCATGTGTGCCGCGTCGTCCGTGGCCAGGAAGAGGGCGGCACCGGCGAGCTCGGCCGGGCCGGGGATGCGGGCCATCGGGGTGAGGCTGCGGAGCTTGTCGCCACGGCCGGACTTCCAGTCGTCGCGCTTCAGGGTGGCCTCGGTCTCGATGAAGCCGGGGGCGAAGACGTTCACCCGGACGGTCGGGGCGAAGGCGGCCGCGTAGGACTTGGTGAGGCCGATGATGCCGTACTTGGCGGCGGCGTACTGCGGGGCGCGGGCCGAGCCGCGGACCACGACGGTGGAGCCGATGTTGACGATGTTGCCGTGGCCCTGGTCGAGCATCCGGGCGCCGAACTCGTGCACGCAGAGCAGGGTGCCCTTGATGTCCACCTCGAGGACGTGGTCGATCGAGTCCTCGGTGATGTCGCGCCAGGACATCTGGTCGCGGGCCACGTCGCCGACGTTGTTGATCAGGACGTCGAGGCCGCCGAACGCGCGGAACGACTCGTCGGCCATCCGCTTGATGTCGTCCCAGTCGGTGATGTCGCCCTGGATCAGCACCGCCTCGCCGCCGATCGCGCGGATCCGTTCGGCGGTCTTCTCGGCGCCGTCCTTGGAGCTGCGGTAGTGCACGCCGACCCGGGCGCCCTCCTGCGCGGCCCGGAACGCGATCTCCGCGCCGAAGCCGGTGCCGGCCCCGGTGACCAGGACGGACCGGCCGGGGAAGCGCTGGGTGATAACGGGAGTGGTCATTGGAAAGGGATCCCCTTAAACGAGAGTACGGCCGCCGTCGATGTACACGACCTGACCGGTGATGAACCCGGCCCGGTCGGAGGAGAGGTAGGTGATGGTGTCCGCGACCTCGTCGGGACGGCCCAGGCGTCCGGCCGGCACCAGGGACTCGAGCTTCTCCCGGTTGCCGTCCTTGTCGAGGTACGCCTTGGTCAGGTTGGTCTCGATGTACCCGGGTGCCACCCCGTTGACCGTCACGCCGTGCGGGGCCCACTCCCGCGCCATCACCCGCAGCAGCTGGTTGAGCCCGCCCTTGGTGGCCGCGTACGGCGCGTGGTGGGCGTGGGCCAGCAGACCGGAGACGGACGAGCAGTAGACCATCCGGCCGTACCCGCGCTCGACCATGATCTTGCCGACCGCCTGCCCGGTCCAGTACGCGGTGGACAGGTTCAGGTTGACGACCGACTCCCAGTCGTCGTCACCGAGCTCGGCGAGCGGCTTGCGCACGTTGCGGCCGACCGCGTGCAGGAAGACCTCGATCCCCCCGAGCTTCTCGGCGGCCTCGGCGACCAGGGCACGGCAGGCTTCCGGCGTGCGCAGGTCGGCTTGGATCGTCTCGATCTCGGCGCCCGCCTCCTTGGCGCGGAGCCGGACGGTCTCCAGGTTCGCCGCGTCCACGTCGGCGAGGAGCACGCGGGCCCCGGCCAGGGCGAGCGCGTGCGCACCGGCACCGCCGAGTCCGCCCGCTCCCACGACCAACGTGGGACGCTCACGGAGTTGCAACCAGTCGGTCATCGGCCCTCACTCATCCCGGTTGACTCTTGCGCACTTTCACTAGATGCTTGCGCACTCTCACTAGATGAAAGTAGGTTTCTTGGAACAACGCTAGACCGCCCGAGGGACCCCTGTCCAGGGCAACCGATCAAGCAGAGGACCGGAGATGGCCGCGAGAAAAGAGAACGAGAAACCCGAGTACCGGGTGGAAGCCCTGGCCAAGGGCCTAAGGATCCTCTCGCTCTTCACCGAGCAGCGCCCCACCTGGCGGGTCAGCGACATCGCGCCCGCGGTCGGGATGCCGCTGCCCACGGTCTACCGGGTGGTGATGACGCTGACCGCCGAGGGCTACCTGGACCACCTGCCGAACGGCGACTACCGGCCCGGCGTCCGGGTGCTCAGCCTGGGCACCGCCGCGCTGCGCAGCCTGGACCTGGTCGAGCTCGCCACCCCGCGCCTGCAGCGGCTGGGCAGCGCCACCGGCGAGACCGTCAACCTGGCGGTGCTCACCGGCGACCAGGTGCTCTACCTGGTCCGGCTGCGCAACTCCGACCTGGTCACCGCGAACATCCAGGTCGGCTCGACGCTGCCGGCGGTGCACACCTCGATCGGCAAGCTGCTCCTGGCCCACCTGGACGAGGAGGACCTGCGGTCGCGGGTCACCGACACCTCGTTCTCCCGGCTGCACGGCCCGAACGCCAAGGTCAGCATGGACGAGCTGCACGACGAGCTCACCAAGATCAAGCGGGACGGCTGGGCGATGCAGGACGAGGAGCTGGCGTACGGTCTCCGCTCGGTCGCCGCGCCGGTGCGCAACGCCCAGGGCCGGGTGGTGGCCGGCGCGAACCTGGCCGTGCAGTCCCGGGACTGGTCCACCCAGCGCATCGTCCGCGAGCTGAAGCCCCTGGTCAGCGAGGCCTGCGCGGACATCTCGGCGCTGCTCGGGCACCGCGAGGTGACGGCGTGACGCGGCTGCGCAAGTTCCGCCCCGGCGAGCTCGACGAGGCGCAGCGGGAGGTCTACGACGCGATCGCGAGCGGACCGCGGGCGGCGAACTCGGCGTTCCGGCTGACCGACGGCGAGGGCGGCCTGGAGGGCCCGTTCAACGCGATGCTGTTGCAGCCCGGCCTGGGCGGCGCGCTTCAGGAGCTCGGCAGCGCGGTGCGGTACCGCACCGCGATGAGCACGCGGGCCCGGGAGATCGCCATCCTCACCGTGGCGCGTGTCTGGCGGAGCGATTTCGAGACGTACGCCCATGAGGCCGTGTCGCGGGTGGCCGGATTCGGCGAACAGGAGCTGAAGGCACTCCGCACCGGTGACGCGACGGCCTTCCCGGACCCGGCCGACCGCCTGGTCTTCGACACGTGCGCCGCCCTGGCCGAGCGCGGCGATCTTTCCGACAGCGAGTTCACAGCCGCCGTCGAGGGGCTCGGAAAACCGGCGTTGTTCGAGCTCAGCACCCTTGTCGGGTACTACGCGACGCTCGCACTCCAGCTCCGGGTGTTCCGGGTGGAGAGTCCGGAATCCCTTGACAGTCCCCCGTCCACGACGCAGGATTTTTCCTAACAGAAACATACTTTCACAGAGTGAAAACGAGGCTGGCATGCGACTGGTGACATTCGACGCGGGGCGGGTCGGCCGGATCGAGGGCGACGAGGTCGTCGAGCTGGCGGTCGGATCGACCCGGGAGTACTTCGAGCGCGGCGGCGAGGTGGGTGAGACCGGCGAGGTCCTGCCGCTGAGCGGGGTCACGCTGCGCGCGCCGATCCAGCCGAAGAAGTTCTTCCACACCGCGGGCAACTTCACCGTGCACCACGAAGAACTGGCGAAGGTGAACTGGTCGCACCCGGTGCACAAGGGCATCGTGTTCTTCCAGAACGTCGACGCGATCATCGGGCCGGAGGAGAACATCGTCTACCCGGAGGGGCTGACCAAGGAGCTCGACTACGAGCTGGAGCTGGCCATCGTGATCGGCAAGTCCGGCCGCTGGTTCGGGCCCGAGGAGGCCAAGGACTACATCGCCGGGTTCACCGTCTTCAACGACATCACCGCCCGGGACATCCAGCGGCGCGAGATGCAGTCCGGCGTCTTCTCGTTCTCCAAGGGCATCGACACGTTCTGCCCGATCGGCCCGTGGATCGTCACCGCCGACGAGATCGCCGACCCGCAGAACCTGAACATGGAGCTCCGGGTCAACGGCGAGGTGCGCCAGCGGGGCAACACCGAGCAGATGATCCTCTCGCTCGCCCACCTGGTCGCGCACCACTCGCCGCAGGGCTACTCGGCCGGTGACATCATCACTACCGGCACCATCTCGGGCGTGGCCGCGGTGCAGCCGAATCCGTTCGACTTCTACCTGAAGCCGGGCGACGTGGTGGAGGCCGAGATCGAGGGCGTCGGCCTGCTCCGCAACCACGTGGTGCCGTGGAAGGCCGCGCACGACACCGAGCCGTTCAGCAGCGACCTCTACACCAGCTGAGACGGGACCGCAGATGCGATTCGGAACGATCGGCGACCGCCTCGTCCTGATCGAGGACGGCCGGGCACTCGACGTCGAGAAGGCCAGCGACGGGCGGTTCGCCGCGGAGGTCAACGTGACGCTGGCCCGCTTCGGCGAGTTCGCCGCGTGGGCGGAGAGCGCGGACTGGAGTGCGGCGGTGCCGTTCACCGAGGCGGAGCTGGGCGCGCCGTCGCCGCGGCCCCGGCAGGTCTTCGCGGTGGCGCTGAACTACCGGCCGCACGCCGCGGAGGCCGGGTTCGAGGCGCCGGAGAGCCCGCTGCTCTTCACCAAGTTCCCGTCCTGCGTCACCGGGCCGGTCACCGAGGTCACGCTGCCGCCGGGGAAGCCGGACTGGGAGATCGAGGTGGTCGCGGTGATCGGGGCCGGAGGGCACCGGATCGCCCGGGAGGACGCCTGGGGCGCGGTGGCCGGGCTGACCGTGGGGCAGGACCTCTCCGAGCGGGTGGTCCAGGCCGCGGGGAAGCCGGCGCAGTTCTCGCTCGGCAAGTCGTTCCCCGGCTTCGGCCCGACCGGTCCGGCGGCGGTCACCCCGGACGAGTTCCCGGACCGGGAGGACATCGGGTTCGAGTGCACCCTCGACGGCGAGGTCGTCCAGTACGGCCGGACCAGCGAGATGATCTTCCCGGTCGACGATCTGATCGCGCGGATCTCGGCGGTCTGCCCGCTGCTGCCCGGCGATCTGATCTTCACGGGGACGCCGGCGGGCGTGGGGAACCGGCGGCAGCCGCCGCGTTATCTCCAGCCCGGTGAGGTGCTCGTGAGCCGGGTGGACGGCATCGGGGAGATCCGGCAGACCTTCGTCTGACCGGGCACCTCTTGAGCGCGGCGGGTGAGCCGCCGAGCGTACAGGAACAGCGAAACGGCCTGGACCAGACATGGACCAGGCCGTTTCGCGGTGAGCTCAGCGGTCGTTCTCGGGGTCTTCCTCGTCGTCCGCGTCGTCGGCCTGGTGATGGCCGTGCTGGACCACCTGCTGGTGCTGGTGGCCGTGCGGGACGACCTGCTGCGACGGGGCCTCGATCTCCTCGGCGATCGGCTCCTCGTCGATCACCTCGGCGGTGACCTGCGGGGTCTCGGCCCAGAGGGCCCGCAGCTGGCTCTGCATGAAGGCGGTCAGACGGCCACGGTACTCGCGGTCGAAGTTCTCCAGCGACTCGATCTGCTGCTGCAGGGCCTCGCGCTTGACGCCGAGGCTGCCCACCACGTCGTCGTAGCGCTGCTGGGCCTGGGCCTTGAGCTGCTCGGCACCGGCCAGCGCGTCGGAACCGATGACCTCGGAGCGCTGGCGGGCGTCGTTGACGATCTTCTCGGCGGTGCGGCGCGCCTCCTCGGCACGGGCCTGGGCCTCGCGCGCCATCTGCTCGGCGGCGGAGCGCGCCTCGGCGAGCACCCGGTCGGCCTCGTGCCGGACCTGGTTGGCGTGCTGCTGCGCGTCGCGGGCGATCTGCTCGGCCGCCGCGAGGGCGTCCGTCCGGATCTTGTCCGCGTGGTGCTGCGCACTCGCGACGTGCTCCTCCGCGGTGCGCTGGGCAAGGGCCAGCACCTGCAGGGCCTGGTTGGGCAGGCCGGGGTTGGGTGCGATCACCGCATGCTCCGAGGTCTCGTTGTTCGTCCCGTTGAGCAGCACTTCGACACGATCCTTATCTGATTCGTCAGTCTTTCCTACGCACCGGTCCCACTGGTGCCGCTCCCTCGAAAAGACTCCGCACGGCCGTGCGGTGGGTACCGAGAGGGAGCGTCGTGACCGGCGGAAACTACGGTCATGATCGGCGGATGTTACCAACCGGATCTAGTAGTGGGCGAGGGGCGGAGATGAACAACTGGCCGGGTTTTCCGGGGTCGCGGACTAATAGGAGAAATCGCCCATTACTCTCGGTACGATTCCGCACCGCGCCTCCGAGGACGAAAATATGGGAAAACGCCGCGCGCTGGGCACCGCCCTGACCGCTCTGCTGATCGCGCCACCGGCGCCGACACTCGCCGTCACGACCGAAATCGCCTACTGGGACATGAACGAGCCGCCGGGCGCGACCCAGATGCTGGACGTCAGCGGACACGGCCTTGACGGGCGGATCGGCCCCGAGGTGGGCACCGGGGTGACGAACGGCATGGACGTCGGGTACCGGTTCACACGGCTGCAGCCGGACACCCCGCCGACCCATCCTGATCATCTCGTGGTGGTGCCGGACCATCCCGCACTGAACCCCGGCGATCGGGACTTCTCGGTCACGCTCCGTCTGCGGACGACGAACCACTTCGGCAACATCATTCAGAAAGGACAGGCGACCGTCGCGGGCGGCAATTTCAAGCTCCAGATCCCGAACGGCAGGGTGGAGTGCGTGTTCCGCGGTGACCGGGGGACGATCGAGACGGTGGCGCCGTACAGCATCAACGACGGCGACTGGCACGTGGTGACCTGCGTACGGGTGCGCACCGGGGTGGCGCTCGCGATCGACGGCCAGCGGGTCGCCGGGAAGAAGGGCTGGACCGGGTACATCGCCAACCACTGGCCGCTCTCGATCGGCGGCAAGTCGCAGTGCGACCAGAAGGTCGTGGGGTGTGACTACTACGCCGGCGACCTGGACTACGTGACCATCCAGGTCGCCGATGCCGAGTTCTAGCGGAAACCGCGGGCCAGGCGGTGATAGGCCTGGTTCCAGCGGACCTCCTTGGTGAACTGGCGCGTGGTGGTGTCCGCGTCGATCAGCAGCAGCTCGGTGCCGACCATGTCGGCGAGGTCGGCCAGCTCCTCCGCGCCCACCGCCGAGGAGAGCACGGTGTGGTGCGGGCCGCCCGCGGTCAGCCAGCACTCGGCCGAGGTGGAGAGCGACGGGGCCGGCTTCCAGACCGCCCGGGCGACCGGCAGCTTCGGCAGCGGCGCGGTCGGCGGGACCACCTCGATCTCGTTGGCGACCAGGCGGAAGCGCTCCCCCAGGTCGGCGAGACCGAGAACGATCGCCTTGCCGGGCGCCGCGTCGAAGACCAGCCGGACCGGGTCCTCCCGGCCGCCGATGCCGAGCGGGTGGATCTCCAGCTTCGGCGTACCGGCGGCGATCGACGGGCAGACCTCGAGCATGTGCGCGCCGAGGATCACCTCGTTGCCCGGGGTGAGGTCGTAGGTGTAGTCCTCCATGAAGGAGGTGGCGCCGCCCGGGACCATCGCCTTGAGCGTGTGCACCAGGACCGAGGTCTTCCAGTCGCCCTCGCCGCCGAAGCCGTAGCCGTCGGCCATCAGGCGCTGGACGGCGAGTCCCGGCAGCTGCCTCAGGCCGCCGAGGTCCTCGAAGTTGCTCGTGAAGGCCTTGAAGCCCCCGGCGGTGAGGAACTGGCGGAGTCCGATCTCGATCCTGGCACCGTAGCGGAGGGAGTCGGCTCGCCCATTCTTGAGTTCATCCGAGATTTCGTAAATGTCGGAGTATTCGGATACGAGCTTGTCGATCTCGGCGTCGGTCACCTGGTCCACCACGGCGACCAGGTCGTTGACCCCATAGGTGTTCACCGAGACGCCGAAGCGCAGCTGCGCCTCGACCTTGTCCCCCTCGGTCACCGCCACGTCGCGCATGTTGTCGCCGAAGCGGGCCAGCTTCAGGGTGCGCATCGCGGAGTAGCCGCGCGCCGCCCGCACCCAGGTGGCGATCCGGCTCACCACCGCCGGGTTCGAGACGTGCCCGGCCACCGTCTTGCGCGGCACCCCGAGCCGGGCCTCGATGAACCCGAACTCCCGGTCGCCGTGCGCGGCCTGGTTGAGGTTCATGAAGTCCATGTCGATCTCGGACCAGGGCAGCGCCACGTTGTGCTGGGTGTGCAGGTGCAGCAGCGGGGCCCGGAGCGCGTCCAGGCCGGCGATCCACATCTTGGCCGGGGAGAACGTGTGCATCCAGGTGATCACGCCGAGCACGCCCGGCGTCGACGACGCCCGGCGGCAGACGTCGAGGATCTGCTCGGCGCTGGTCAGCACCGGCTGCCAGATCACCTCGGCGTCGAGCTGCCGGTCGAGCTGATCGGCGATCTCGCGGGACTGCGAGGCGACCTGATCCAGCGTCTCCGGACCGTAGAGCCCCTGGCTCCCGGTCAGGAACCAGATCTGCCCGTCACTCATGGGACCTCCTGCGAGAGTGCGGCGTCGCGGATGCGCCGCAAGCGGTGGGACATCGTGTCGAGGACGCCGAACTGCTCGTGCAGACGGTCGTACTCGGCGTACAGCTGGTCGTACACGGCGGTGTTCGCCGGGTCCGGGTGGTACACGTCCTTCTCCAGGCGGCCCATCACGGCGGCCGCCTCGCGGACACCGGGGTAGGCGCCGGCGGCGACCGCGGCGTGGATCGCGGAGCCGAGGGCCGGGGCCTGCTCGGAGGGGGCGACGCTGATCGGGCGGTTCAGGACGTCGGCGTAGACGCGCATGACCAGGTCGTTGCGCTTCAGGCCGCCGGCGACGATGAACTCGGTGACGGGGATGCCGCCCTTCTCGTAGCTTTCCACGATCTTGCGGGCGCCGAAGGCGGTGGATTCGATCAGTGCCCGGTAGATCTCGTGCGGCTCGGTCGCCAGCGTCAGGCCGACGATCAGGCCGGAGAGGTGGTGGTCGACGAGGACGGAGCGGTTGCCGCTGAGCCAGTCGAGGGCGACCAGTCCGTGCGCGCCGACCGGCTGCCGGGCGGCTTTCTCGGTCAGCTGCTCGTGGGTCTGACCGGTTGTGGTCACGTACCAGTGGAAGATGTCGCCGACGCCGCTCTGACCGGCCTCGTAGCCGTAGAGCCCATCGATCACGCCGCCGTCCACCACGCCGCACATGCCCGGAATTTCGGATATTTCCGGGCTGTTGATCACGTGGCAGGTGGAGGTGCCCATGATCGCCAGCAGTTGACCCGGGTCGAGGGCCTTCGCGGCCGCGTTGGTGACATGGGCGTCGATGTTGCCGACGGCGACGGGGATTCCTTCGGGCAGGCCGGTCATTTCTGCCGCATTTTTCGTGAGATTGCCCGCCGTGGCGCCCAGCGGCGCGACCGGGCCGTCGATCTTGGAGGTGATCGCGGCGAACGCGGGGTTCAGCGCGGTGAGATAGCCCCGGGACGGATAGGCGCCGTCCTGAAATATCCCTTTATAGCCCGCGGTGCCGGCACTCCTCGTCTCCCGGCCGCACAACTGCCAGACGATCCAGTCCGCCGCCTCGATCCAGCGCTCGGTCGCCGCCCAGGTCGCCGGATCCTCGTCGAGGACCTGCAGCGCCTTCGGCAGCAGCCACTCCGAAGAGATCCGGCCGCCGTAGCGCCCCAGCCACGGCTCACCCCGGCGCTGCGCGATCTCGGTCATCCGGTCCGCTTGCGCCTGTGCGGCGTGATGCTTCCAGAGTTTGACGTACGCATGCCGGCTACCCGGCCGGAGACGGCACAGCGGGGTGCCGTCCCGGAGCACGGGCAGCACCGTGCACGAGGTGACGTCGATCCCGATCCCGATCACCGCGGACGGGTCGATCCCCGCCGCCGCGACCGCCTCGGGGACCGCGGTCCGGAGGACGTCGAGATAGTCCTCCGGATCCTGCAGCGCCCAGTCCGGCGGCAGGGTCTCCCCCGTCGCCGGCAGGGTCCGCTCGATCACGCCGTGGCGGTACGCGTGGACGGCGCTCCCCAGTTCGGCTCCGTCCCCGACCCGGACGACCACGGCACGCCCGGACAGCGTGCCGTAGTCGACCCCGACGGCGTATGTCATTTGGCTCTCCTCGTCACCAACCGTTGCATGACGATGAAACCGAAGAGAAGAACGCCGATGATGATCCGGGTCCAGGCCGCGTTGAGATCGCCCTGGAACGTGATGATCGTCTGAATCAGGCCGGTGACCAGCACGCCGAGCAGCGCGCCGAAGACGTAGCCGGATCCGCCGGTCAGCAGCACGCCGCCGATCACGCAGGCGGCGATCGCGTCCAGCTCCAGCCCGTTGCCCTGCAGAGCCCAGCCGGAGGTGGAGTTGATGCTGAAGAGCACCCCGCCGAGCGCCGCGCAGAAGCCGCTCAGCGTGTAGACGAGGATCCGCGTCCGGCCCACGGGCAGGCCCATCAGCAGGGCGGAGTCGGCGCTGCCGCCGATCGCGTACACGTTGCGGCCGAACCGGGTCCAGGCCAGCACCGCGGCGGCGATCAGCACCACGGTCACCGCGGTGAGCGCGGTCATCGTGGTGTAGACCCGCGGGCCGAGAACCAGGTGCCACTCGGAGAGCGTCGTCCAGAGGCCGTCCCGGATCGGGATGGAGTTCTGGTTGATGAACAGCGCCAGCCCTCGCGCCAGGAAGAGCCCGGCCAGGGTGGCGATGAAGGGCTCCACCTTGAAGAAGTGGATCACCGCGCCCATCCCGGCGCCGAGCAGCGCGCCGAGCAGCAGCACCAGCGGCAGCACGACCAGGGGCGGCCAGCCGCCCTGCAGCAGCGTCGCGGTGAGCGTGGTGGTGAGCGAGATGACCGCGCCGACCGAGAGGTCGATGCCGCCCGTGATGATCACGAAGGTCATCCCGACCGCGACCACGAGCAGCACCGCGTTGTCCCGGAACAGGTTGACCACCACGCGCGGCTGGCTGAAGCCGTCGTAGTTCGACACCGCGCTGCAGTACATGATGATCAGCAGGGCCAGCGTCGCCAGGATCGGGATGTACTTGGTGTTCGGCCGGTAGACGCGGCGCCGGGGGTTGACGTTCTTGTTCGTCACGGGGGTCATGTCGACGGCGGTCATGCGGGAACCTCTACTCGGGCGGCGGGCCTCTTGAAGCGGCCGAAGACCTTCTGCCGGAACTCCAGGGACTGGGACAGGCAGAGCGCGACCACCACGACCGCCTTGAAGAGCAGCGTGGCCTTGCTCGGTACGCCGACGTTGACGACGGTCACGGTGAGCGTCTGGATCAGGATCGCGCCGAGGACCGAGCCGATGATCGAGAAGCGGCCGCCGATCAGCGCGGTGCCGCCGATCACCACGGCGAGGATGGCGTCCAGCTCGATCAGGTTGCCGGCGTAGATGCTGTCCGCGCTCTTGATGTTGGCGCTGTAGATCAGGCCGGCCAGTCCGGCGAAGGCGCCAGAGACCACGTACACCATGATGGTGATCCGCCGGGCCCGGATGCCGGCCAGACGGCTCGCCGCCGGGCTGCCGCCGACCGACTCCAGCAACAGGCCGAGCGCGGTCCGCCGGGTGAGCAGACCGGTCAGCGCCACCGCGGCCATCGCGATCAGGAACGCCACCGGCAGCGTCAGGAAGAAGCCGGTGGCGATGGTCGCGTACGGGCTGGACTGCACGTTGATGATCTGGCCGTCGGTGACGAGCTGGGCCAGGCCACGGCCGGCCACCATCAGGATCAGCGTGGCGATGATCGGCTGGATGCCGACGAGCGCGACCAGCGAGCCGTTCCACGCGCCGAGCACCGCCGAGACGGCGATCGCGATCGCGACGATGAGCAGCACCGCGCCGACCGCGTTCTGGTCGCTGAGGTCCTTGATCAGCAGGCAGGCCACCGCGCCGGAGATCGCCATCACCGAGCCGACCGAGAGGTCGATACCGCCGGTGGCGATCACCAGGGTCATGCCGAGCGCCACCAGGATCAGCGGGGCGCTGCCGCGCAGGATGTCGGGGAGCGTACCGAAGAGGTGCCCGTCCTGGATGGTGATGAACTGGTTCGACGCGAACACGTTGACGACCAGCAACACCAGCAGGATGGCGGCCGGCCAGAACAGCCGGTTCTTGAGGATGGTCATGAGCTTGCTCCGCTGGCGATGGTCTGCATGATGCGGTCGGCGTCCACGTCCGCGGTGTTCTCCAGCTCCTCGACCAGGCGGCGGTCGCGGAGCACGGCGATCTTGTGGCTGAGCCGGAGGACCTCCTCCAGCTCGGCGCTGACGAAGAGCACCGCCATCCCACCGTCGGAGAGCTCGGCGACCAGCTTCTGGATCTCGGCCTTGGCGCCGACGTCGATGCCCCGGGTCGGCTCGTCGATGATCAGGAGCCGTGGCTCGGTGATCAGCCAGCGGGCCAGCAGCACCTTCTGCTGGTTGCCGCCGGAGAGGTTGCGGACCGGGCGCTCCGGGTCGGCCGGCCGGATCTGCAGCGCCTTGATGTACTTGTCGACGATCTCGTCCTGCTTGCGGCGCGGGATCGGGCGGGTCCAGCCACGCGAGGCCTGCAGCGCCAGGATGATGTTCTCCCGGACGCTCAGGTCGCCGATGATGCCCTCGGTACGCCGGTTCTCCGAGGAGAAGGCGATCCCCTTCTTCATCGCGATCTGCGGGTCCCGCAGGTTGACCTGCTTGCCGTCGACGGCCATCTCGCCGGTGTCGGCCTTGTCGGCACCGAAGAGCAGACGGGCGAGTTCGGTACGCCCGGACCCGAGCAGCCCGGCCAGTCCGACCACCTCGCCGGCGTGGATGGTCAGGTCGAACGGGGCGATCGCTCCCGTCCGGCCGACTCCCTTCGCCTCGAGGATCGGCTTCGCCTCGGCCGTCCTGGCACGCGAGCGCTGTGCCTTGTCCTCCAGACCCTCCAGTGTCTCCAGGTCCTTGCCGATCATCTTCTCGACGAGGCGTACCTGGGGAAGCTCTTCGGTCTCGAACTCGCCGATCAGCTGACCGTTGCGCAGCACGGTGAGCCGGTCGGAGATCTCGTAGATCTGGTCGAGGAAGTGCGAGACGAAGAGGATCGCCACGCCGTCCTCCTTGAGGCGGCGCATCACCGTGAAGAGCTGCTCCACCTCGGAGGCGTCCAGGCTGGAGGTCGGCTCGTCGAGGATGAGGACCCGCGCGGAGATGTCGATGGCCCGCGCGATGGCGACCATCTGCTGGATGGCGAGGGAGTATGTGTTCAGCGGCGCCGAGACGTCGAGGTCGAGGTCGAGCCCGGCGAGCAGCTCGGCGGCGCGCTTGCGCATGACGCCCCACCGGATCTTGCCGAAGGTCCGCGGCTCCCGGCCGATGAAGATGTTCTCCGCGACCGTGAGGTTGGTGCAGAGGTTGACCTCCTGGTAGACCGTGCTGATGCCGGCCTGCTGCGCCTGGAGGGGACCGCCGATCCGGACCGTCTCGCCGCCGAGCCTGATGTCGCCGCCGTCGATGTCGTACACGCCGGTCAGCACCTTGATCAGGGTGGACTTGCCGGCGCCGTTCTCGCCCATCAGGGCGTGCACCTCACCCGGGAACAACCGGAAATCGACGCCGTCGAGGGCGACGACGCCGGGGAAGACTTTTCTGATCCCGGTCATCTCGAGGACCGGGGACTGCGCGCCCATGCGTGGCTCCGTTTCGCGCTTTAACGGGTCGCCCCGGCCGTGTGGCCGGGGCGACCCGCGGGGCATCTATCAGTACTTGCGGTTCGGCAGGGCTTCCTTCGCCTGCTCCTGGGTGAAGGTGGTCTCCTCGGTGAGGACCCGGGTCTCCACCGTCTCGCCGGCGTGGACCTTCTTGACCAGGTCCATCAGCTGGGTACCGAGCAGCGGCGAGCACTCCACGATGTAGTTGATCTTGCCCTCGGAGAGCGCCGTCATGCCGTCCTTGACCGCGTCGACCGTGATGATCTTGATGTCGGTGCCGGGCTTCTTGCCGGCCGCCTCGATCGCCTCGATCGCGCCGAGACCCATGTCGTCGTTGTGCGCGTAGAGCACGTCGATGTCCTTGACGGACTGGAGGAAGCCCTCCATGGTCGTCTTGCCCTCGGCCCGGGTGAAGTTACCGGTCTGCGACTTGACGATCTTGATGTTCGGGTTCGCCGCGATGGCCTCGGCGAAGCCCTTCTGCCGGTCGATCGCCGGCGCGGAGCCCGTGGTGCCCTGGAGCTCGACGACGTTGACCGGTCCGGTCGCGCTCGCCTCCTCCTTGACCAGCCAGTCGCCGGCCTCCTTGCCCTCCTTGACGAAGTCCGAGCCGAGGAAGGTCTTGTAGAGCGTGGTGTCGGTCGAGTCCACCGCGCGGTCGGTCAGGATCACCGGGATGCCGGCGTCCTTGGCCTCCTTGAGGACGGCGTCCCAGCCGGAGGTCACCACCGGGGAGAACGCGATGACGTCCACGCCCTGGGTGATGAAGCTGCGGATCGCCGTGATCTGGTTCTCCTGCTTGCCCTGGGCGTCGGAGAACTGGAGCTTGATGCCGGCCGCGGCCGCCTGCTCCTGAATGTCCTTGGTGTTGGCGGTACGCCAACCACTCTCGGCGCCGACCTGCGAGAAACCGAGGACGATCTGGCCGTCGTCGCCCGAGGCGCTGTCGTCGCCACCACCACAAGCGGAGAGCGCCGACACGGCCAGCAGGCCCGTCACCGCCGCCGCGATCATCTTCACGCGCACTTCAAACCTCCCGAACTGTTACCGTTCACAAAATGAGAAGCGGGCAGCGTTCAGCGCTGTCACCGCAGAGATCGCCGTGAACCTGCGACCGGTGTCACAGATTGCGTTTCGTGAGTGTTACCGTTCTCATCGTGGTCGTCAAGAGATCAGGATCGTTGTTTCAGGAAGGTTGCAAGAACGGCGGTTTCACCCGCTGCGACCGGACCGTCACCTGCTAGATATCGTCCAATGCCGACCTCTGACCCGGCGCCGGACACCGAACCGGCAGCCCAGCCGCCTGCACCCGCCCCCCGGCCACGAGCCGGCAAGGAGCGGGGCACCGTCATGCGCGACGTCGCGAAGCTGGCCGGGGTCTCGCATCAGACCGTCTCCCGGGTCGTCAACGACCATCCCAACGTGCGCGCCGAGACGCGGGAGCGTGTACTGGCGGCCATGCGCTCCCTCAACTACCGGCGCAACCTCGCCGCGCGCACCCTCGCCACCCGCGAGTCGCACACCCTCGGCATCATCGGCTTCGAGACCACCCTCTTCGGACCCGAGTCGATGCTCTACGGCATCGAGAGCGCGGCCCGCGGCGCCGGATACCTGGTCAGCGTCGCCACCGTCCGCGAGCTCTCCCACCGCCCGGTCCGGGAGGCGATGGACCGTCTCGCCCAGCACGACGTGGACGGGATAATCGCCATCGCGCCCAAGCCGGCGGTGATCACGGCGCTCACCCACGCGCCCGCCGGGCTCGCCTGCGTCGCCGTCGGAGGAGCCAACCCCGTGGTGGGTCCGGCCTCCGGTGCGGGGTCCGGCTTCGATCAGTTTCCCACCGTACGCGTGGACAACGCCGCCGGAGCCCGGCTCGCCACCCGGCACCTGCTGGACCTGGGACACGCCACCGTGCACCACGCCGCCGGACCGCCGGACTGGCCCGAGGCGCAGGCCCGTGTGGACGGCTGGCGGGAGACGCTCTACGCCGCGGGCGCCGTCGTGCCCCCGGTCACCCCCGGCTGGTGGGACGCCGCCGCCGGCTACGAGCAGGGCCGCCGGCTCGCCGCCGACCCGGAGGTCACCGCGGTCCTCTGTGCCAACGACCGGATAGCGCTCGGCGTGCTCCGCGCCATGCATGAGAACGGGCGGCGCGTACCGGAGGACGTCAGCGTGGTCGGCTTCGACGACATGCCGGACTCCGGCTACTTCATGCCCCCGCTCACCACGGTCCACCAGGACTTCGCCGAGCTGGGCCGTCGCGCGCTCGCCCTGCTGCTGCGGCACATGAGCCGCCCGGACGACGGCGCGCCGCCGGAGAACGTGGTGGTCGCCCCGGACCTGATCCTGCGGACGAGCACCGCCCCACGGAAGAACCGATGAGCGCCTCCCTCCCCCGAGGTCTCCCGTACTCCTGCCTACCCCCCTCTCGTCCGAATCCACCCTCTTGCGTCCGATCCGCGACATGACGGTTCGTTCACGCCCTGGTCATCCCGTGTGGAATTCACTTTCACCTCACCCTGACCGGTGAATGAACCGGTTCTTGCCGGCGGGTAGCCACTACAGTCCGAGGGGTGTCCGGATGCTCTTGCACCGGACGTCCTGCCCCTACGACGCGCACCTCTCCCGCCGGTTGCCGCCGGCCCGCGCGCCTTCTCGCCGTCGCCCGACACGGTCTCTCTCCCCGCACGCGGCTCCGCCGGACCGAACCTCCTTCGGTCCGGTGTGAACCACGCCTGGTCCCGGTCCCGTTCGACCCGTTGAAAGGACAGGTGAGCTGATGACCCCGGCATCCAGCGGCCCCGGATGGTGGCGCCGCCGACGGCACCCCAGTCTCTGCGGCACCCTAGCCATCACGTCCCCGACCGGCCGTTCCCTGGCGATCCCCCTCCGCGGCCGCGCCACGGTCCTGACCCCGCGCGGCACCGGCCTCCCCGGCCACGGCGAGGTCTGGGCCGTCCACGTCGACGCCGCCGCCACGATCACCGCCCTGATGATCCAATACGGCCCGTCCCCGTCGGCAGGCTCTTCCCCTTCCCCTTCGCCGGATTCCCCTTCCCCTTCGTGGGATTCTCCTTCCCCGGAGGACATCCAGTCCGGTCTCTGCTACCCGGGCCAGACGGTGACCCTCGCCGGGTCCCGCTTCACCTGGCACCATCCCGACCATCCGCCCCTTCTCGCCCCTCCGTCCGCCGCCGCCCCCGGCGCGCCACCCTCCCCCACCACCGCCGGGTCGTCGCCCTCCCCCGCCACCGCCGGCACGTCGCCCTCCCCCGCCGTCGGCACGTCGTCGTCGGTGCCGCCCGCTCCGCCTTCCTCGACCACCCCTCGCGGCCCGGCCAATCGGCACGCACCCTCGGCCGGGGAGATCCCGCACCCGCGCACCGAGGCGCTCCCACCCACGAACGCCCCGGCACCCGCACCCGACGCCCGCCAGCCCCGCAACGCCCGGACGCCGCAGCCACGGCCGGCCCCGTCCGACCCCGCCCCGAACGCCCGTGACGCCGATCCACCCAATCTCCGCCAGCGGGTCCAGGCCCTCTTCCGCGACCTGACCCACTCCGTCCGCCGCTGACGCCGCCCTCAGCCGGGGCCACGCGCCCTTTCGGCTGCCCGGCGTCACGGGGCGCGCCCCTTCGGCGGCCCGGCGGGCGTCGTGGGGTCCCGGCCGGCGTGAGGCGTGCGAGACTGGCGGGGTGAACGACGGGGATCCGCACATTCACGTGGAGGCCTCCGTGCCCAGCACGCGTGCGGCCGTCCGCAACCTCACCGCCTCGGTCTTCGGCCTGGTCGGCGAACTCCCCACCGAGGTGACGGCCGGCTGCGGCAAGCGCGTGCCGTACGCGATGACCTCCACCCGCCCGGAGAGCGTCACCTGCCTGGCCTGCCGCGAACACGCCCACACCCAGCACCTCCGCTTCGCCGAGCAGATCGTCACGATGGGCCCCACCCCCGGCATCACCATCCCGGCCACCGACATTGCCCGCGCCGCCGCCGAACACCGCGCCATCGCCCGCCGCTTCGCCGATCCGGCGTGACACGGCGCCTCCCACCGCTTCGCCGCGCCGCCGAACACCGCGCCGCCACCCACCGCTTCGCCGCGCCGCTGTGACGCGCCGCCACCTCGGATACCCGCCCAGGCGGCACTCGCGCCCACCCGGGCATGCTCAACGAGCCCACCCGAACACTCGCCGTCACGGAACGTCGGAGCCGACTGCTCCGGCGGCTCCGGCGGCTCCGGCGGCTCCGGCGGCTCCGGCGGCTCCGGCGGCCAAGGCTCGGTCATGGACGGCCGGGCGGCACCCCGGGTGGTGGGCTGGCGATCCGGGGTGTCTCGGGGCGGTGGGCTGGCGCTCCGGGGTGTCTCGGGCGCTCCGAGAGACCCGTGAACGCCAGCCACGCCGGGAAAGCTGGCGCCCAGAGGTCACTCAAGCCCGCTGAGACACCCGTGAACGCCAGCCGCGAAGATCGCCCCCGCAGTTGATCATGGAATGTCGATCAATGCCGGCCGGACAGGGCCCACTCCGCCCGGGGAAACCCCATCCCGACCCGGAACAACGACAGGAACGGGGGGCTGCGGCGCCTCCGGGAACGGGGCTGGCCAGGGGCGTACCCGGGAAGGGGGTTAAAGAAGGGTGGCGATGGTGTTGGGGATGGACCAGAGGGTGGCGCCGATGGCCGATGCGGCGGCTAGGGAAGTGATCAGAAGCGGCCAGGATGGCCAGAGGCGGTGGAGGGTGGCCAGGATCGCGAGGACCGCGAGCGGGAGGACGGTGAGGGTGATGTCGGGGAGGAGGACGCCGTCGGAGAAGGGGATGTCGGGGAAGCGCCACGGTGGGACGGCGGCCATCTCGTAGACGGACTGGGCCAGCAGGAGGCCGGATGCGGTGCCGAGGGCGAGGGCGGCGCGGGGGCGGGGAGCGGTGCGGACCGCGTGGCCGAGTACGGCGAAGAGTGGGCCGGCGATCAGGGAGGCCACCAGCCAGGCGGCCGTCATGATGGCCAACGAGAGGAGGCCGAACATGTCGGCGGAGGAGCCGTCCTCCAGGTAACCGCCGGACCAGCGGCGGCTGACCAGCAGGATCAGCAGGTAGTAGAGGAGGGTCGTGGCGGTCAGCAGCGCCGTCGCGGTGATCACGGCGCGGCGCAGGGTGGGTGCGGAGAAAGCCGTCAGGAAAGCGGCCAGGCCCCAGGCGAAACCGCTGCTGGTGAGCGCGGTCATCAACCGTCCGGGAGCGCCGTCGACCGAGTCGGCGAGGAAGGCCAGTACGGCCAGCAGGATGGACACCACGACGGGCACGACGACTGCGGGCGCGGCGAGCCGGAACCGTGACGGCGCCCCACCGGCGTGATCGACAGCGGCCGCGGGAGCGGGATCGATGGCCGCAGCCGGATCGGAATCGGTCACGGCAGAGGGAACGGCGGACGTGGGGTCGGGCACGGGGGAACCTTCCGCCGGAGGGACGCGCCAAGGTAGCAGGGCACGGCGACAGCTCCGCGGAGAGAGTGTGGCGGCCGGCCCGGGCGAGCTCCCAGCCACGCCCGGGCCGGCAGAACGTCGCCCTCCATCCGGTGGATGAGAGAGAACACCGGAAGGGTGGCGACATCCTGGAGGAGAGGGCGCGTCACACGCTGTTCGACACCGGTCCCAGGCAGCCGGACGTGTGAGCGCCTCTATCAGGTCTAGCGGGGGTTGCCGTAGTACGCGCCCGGGCCGTGCTTACGCTTGAAGTGGCGCTCCTGCAGGTGGGCGGGGGTGGCCGCGTTCGGGTTGAGCGCCAGGGTCTTCAGGGCCATCTCGGCGACGGCCTCGCAGATGATGGCGTGCTCGACCGACTTCTGCGGGGTGGCGCCCCAGGTGAACGGGCCGTGGTTGGCGACCAGCGCGGCGGGCATCGCGGCGGCGGCCTCGTCGTCGCCGATGGTCTCGATGATGACCTGGCCGGTGTTCCACTCGTAGTCGTGGGCGCACTCGTCGGCGGTGAGGCCGCGGGTGACCGGGACCGGGCCGTTGAACGTGTCGGCGTGCGTGGTGCCGAGGACCGGGATGTCCCGGTCGGCCTGGGCGAACGCGACGCCGTGAGTCGAGTGCGTGTGGGTGATGCCGCCGATCGAGGGCCACGCCAGGTAGAAGGCGCGGTGCGTCTCGGCGTCCACCGACGGGCGCAGGTCGCCGCCGAGGACCTTGCCGGTCTCGAGGTCGACGGGGACCAGCTTCTCCGCGGTCAGGTCGTCGTACGCGACACCGGAGGGCTTGATCAGGAAGAATCCGCCCTCGCGGTCGACACCACTGACGTTGCCCCAGGTGAGCTGGGCGAGACCGGCCTTGGGGATGACCAGGTTGGCCCGCAGCACATCCTGGCGCAGGGCCTCCGACCCGACTGTCACTTCGCCATCCTAAGCTCGACGACCGACGTTGTTAGCGTTCACCATACTGGATCCCGGGCCCACTCCTCAAAGCCCGAAAGGCCTGAATTTGATCATCTGAGCACGGATGTGAGTGTTAACACGACTGGCGATCAACCGAGCGCCGCCACGGCCTCGGCCACCCGGGCACGCAGCGCCGCCGGCAGTGGGGCGTACCCGGCCCGCACGGCGGCCGCCTGGCCCGCCTCGCTGGACGCGTACGCCAGTAATCCCCGCGCCGGCTCCCGCGTACCGGCCCAACACACCACCTCGTGGGTGACCTGCACCATCGGATAGGCCCCACCGTACGCGTTCCGGTAGTCCAGTTCGAGACGAAGGTCGGTCCCGGTGAACATCGCCTGCTCCACGGTGCGCGCCGCGGCCGCGTCGGCCGGCGCCACGCCGTCGACGAGCGCGGTGGTCAGCTCGTCGGCCCGGGCGCAGAAGGCCTCGACGTACCCGATCGCCCGTCCGTCCGGGCGATCGCGGCGGCCACCCGGTTGCTGTCCTTCTAGCCGATTCCGCCCGTGAGCGGCCAGTCGTTTACCGGCAGTTTGGAGAATGGCAAGGAATTCAGAGCGCATGGAGCAGTGCGAGGGTCTGCTCCAACTCCTCGCGGAGGACCCGGGCGGCACCCTCGGCGTCGCGCCGGACGATCGCGTCGACCAGTGCGGTGTGGCCGGCGTCGCCGTTGTTCGGGTCGCGTTCCCGCAGGCCGAGCAGCTCGACCAGGTCCAGCAACCGTTTCTGCAGCACCGGGACGAACTCGGTGAACAGGCCGTCCAGCACCGGGTTGTGCGCGGCTTCCACCACGGTCGCGTGCAGGGCGATGTCCGCCTCCACGAAAGCGGCGTCACCCTCGAGCGCCGCGGCCCGGCGGCGTTCGAGGGCCTCGCGCAGACGGATCAGGTCGCCGTGGCTCCGGCGGGTCGCGGCCAACTGCGCGGCACCGACCTCGACGAACATCCGGACCTCGTACACGTCGGTGATCGCGGCCCGGCGCAGTTTGACCGACCACTCCTCGACCGGCTCGGCGGCGAGGACGAAGACCCCGGAGCCGTGCCGGGCCTGCACCATCCCGGCGCCGGCGAGCGCGCGCAGCGCCTCCCGCACGGTGGAGCGGCCGACCCCGAGCATCTGCGCCAGGGTCGTCTCGCCGGGCAGCTTGGTGCCCACGGTCCAGTCACCGCCGGTGATCTGCGCACGCAGGCGCTCGGTGGCCTGCTCGACCAGGGGCGACGGGCGGATGGCGTCCAGCGGCATGCCGTCAACCTATCGGAAATTCAACTTGTCTGAGGAGCTGAGGAGTGGCTACCGTTGCGGGCATGGCTACCTTTCCCACGCTGCGCACCCCGGCGGGCCCGGTCCCGGCCGGCGCGCCGCACTGGAACCCGCAACGCCCCAGCGCGATGCCCCACCGGCGCTATCGCGCGGTCCACGACTGGGTCGACCTGCCGCTCACCGCGCGCACCTGGCCGCAGCGGCGCCTCGAGACCGCCCCGCTCTGGGTGCCGGTCGACCTGCGGGACGGCAACCAGGCGCTCGCCGAGCCGATGGACACCACCCGGAAGCGGCGGATGTTCGACCTGCTGGTCGCGATGGGCTTCAAGGAGATCGAGGTCGGCTATCCGTCGGCCAGCCAGACCGACTTCGACTTCGTGCGGCACCTGGCCACCAGCGGCGACGTCCCCGACGACGTGACGATCTCGGTCTTCACCGCGGCGCGGCAGGATCTGATCGACCGGACCGTGGAGTCGATCGCGGGTCTCCCCCGCACCCTGATCCACCTCTACACGGCGACCGCGCCGGCCTGGCGGAGCGTGGTGCTCGGGCGGGACCGCGACGAGCTGCACAAGATGATCCGCGAGTCGGCCACCCACGTGATGCGGCGGGCACCCGACTCGGCGCGGTTCGAGTTCTCGCCGGAGGTCTTCAACCTCACCGAGCCGGACTACGTCCTGGAGATCTGCAACGGTCTGACCGAGCTCTGGGACGCGAGCCCGGACCGCCCGGTGGTGCACAACCTGCCGGCCACCGTGGAGATCGCCACGCCGAACGTCTACGCCGACCAGATCGAGTACATGAGCCGCCACCTGGAGCGGCGGGACGCGGTGATCCTCTCGGTGCACCCGCACAACGACCGGGGCACCGGGGTGGCGTGCGCGGAGCTCGCGGTGCTGGCCGGAGCGCAGCGGGTCGAGGGGTGCCTGTTCGGCAACGGCGAGCGGACCGGCAACGTCGACCTGGTCACGCTGGCACTCAACCTCTACGCCCAGGGCGTCAACCCGATGATCGACTTCTCGGACATCGACGTGATCCGCGAGGTGGTCGAGCACTGCAACCGGATCCCGGTGCACCCCCGTCACCCGTACGGCGGGGACCTGGTCCACACGGCGTTCTCCGGCACGCACCAGGACGCCATCGCCAAGGGGCTCATCGAGCGGGCCGAGCGAGGCGGCGAGTTCTGGGAGGTGCCCTATCTCCCGATCGACCCGGCCGACGTGGGACGCACCTACGAGGAGGTCATCCGGATCAACTCGCAGTCGGGCAAGGGCGGCATCGCGCACCTGCTCCGGGTCCACCACGGGCTCGACCTGCCCCCGGCGATGCGCCCGGACTTCGCCCGCGCGGTCCAGCGGGTCACCGACGCCACCGGACGGGAGCTGGGCCACGGGGAGTTGCTGGCGCTGTTCGACGAGACCTACGTACGTCCCGGCCACACCGTGCTCTCCGCCTGGACCACCGAGGAGACCACACCGGGCGAGCACCACTTCCACGGCGCGCCGGCCGAAGACAGCAACGCACCAGCCGACAGGGCCACACCCACCGCCAGCAGCAGCGCGCCCGCCGGAAGGGCCACACCCGCCCGCAGCAGCGCGCCGGCTGGCAACAACGCGCCGGCCGACGACAGCGGGCCAGCCGACGGCAGCAGGCCAGCCAGCAGCAGCGTGGTGGTCGGTGGCGCCGTCGAGGGGGTCGGGAACGGGCCGTTGGCGGCGCTGGCGGATGCGCTGGGGATCGACATCCGGAGCTTCGCGCAGCACTCGGTGGGCAGCGGGCCGGAGAGCCCTGCGGTGGCCTATGCGGAGTGCCGCGTCGACGGGGTGATCTGGTGGGGCGCGGGGCGGGACACGTCGGTGCTGACCGCTTCGGTTCAGGCGGTGCTGGCGGCGGTGGCGAGGGCGCGCGCCTGAGGGAGACGGCGAGTGCGCCCGCCGTCCCGGGCCCATCGAACCGTATCGCCAGGCGGGGCGGACAGGCAGGGCGAACGGGCAGGGCAGGGCGGGCAGGGCGGACAAGCAGGGCAGGGCGGACAAGCAGGGCGGGGCGGGCAGGGCGGGCAGGGCGGGGCGGGCAGGGCGGGGCGGGGCGGACGGGTCTGCTCACGTGTGAGGTCGTCCGGCCGATGAGACGGAGGTGAGTGCCGGGCCCGTAGAACTGCTCCAGGATCCGCCGTTGCTGGCGGCGGCCTTCGCGTGCAGTCCGGCGGCAAAGGCGGTGATCGATGCCGACGGCCTCCTGACCGAGGTCAACGACGCGTTCTGTGCGCTGCTCGGATATGCCCGGGCGGAGTTGCTGGGCGCCGCGCAGCCGCAGCTGACCGAGGGTGCGCTGGCCGAGCGGGAGCTCACGCGGCGGGACGGGTCACGGGTGTGGGTGTCCGGGCATGCGGTGCGGGTCGAGGACCGGGGCGGGCGGCCGTACCTGGTCGTGGAGATCACCGACATGACCGAGGCGGTGGCGGCGCGGCGGGAGACCGACCGGCTGCGGACCACGATCGGGGTGCAGCGGGAGATCACCGCGGTGGCCGGGGACCGGGCGGCGGTGCTGCGGATGATGGCCGGGCGGACGCTGGAGGTGCTACCGGCCGGGGACAGCGCGGCGGTTCGGCTGGTCGACGCGGACGGGGGCAGCCTGCGGCTGGTGGCCGGGACCGGGCGGCTGGCCGATCGGGCGCTGCCGCCGCTGCCGCTGTGCGGGAACTTCGCGGCGCTCGCCGTCGCCGAGCGGGTCACACTGCGCAGCGACGACACCGAGGACGATCCGCGGGTGGATCGGGCGATGGCACGGTTCGCCGGAACACGGTCGCTGGTGGTCGCGCCGTTGCAGGCCGCCGGCGGGGACCCGTTCGGGGTGCTGATCGTCGGCAGCCGGCGGCCGGGGGCGTTCGACGAGGGGGACGAGCACCAGCTCACCCTGCTCGCCGACGCGCTCAGCGGGGCGCTCCGGCATGCCGAGGAGACCGCGATCCGGCAGGAGCTGCTGGCCCGGGCGACCGCGGCGGTGCAGGCCCTGGAACACGAGCGGGCCACGGTGCTGGACGCGATGGAACGGCTGGCGCAGAGCGAGCAGGGTTTCGCCGAGGTCTTCGACCACAGCCCGATCGCCAAGATGGTGATGGGACTGCGCGAACCCGACCTGGGACGGATCACGCTGGCGAACCCGGCGTTCGGGCGGCTCTTCGGCTATCCCGCGGCGGCCACCGCCACCCTGCGCGTCGCCGACCTGATCGGCGGCGACTCGCCGGAGCTGGACGCGGCGCTCGACGACCTGGCGTCCGGGCGGCGGCATCGCGGCGAGCGCGAGGTGGTGCTGCGGCACCGGGACGGCACCCCGCTGACCATCACCGCGCACACCTCGGTGATCAGTGACGAGCTGGGGCCGGCCACGGCGGTGGTCCAACTGCTCGACGTCACCACCGTACGCGCGACGGAACGCGCCATCGCCGAGCGGACCGCCGCGCTGGAGGCCGCCAACCATCTGAAGTCGGATCTGATCGGCATGCTGGGCCACGAGATCGGCAACCCGCTGACCGCGATCCGCGGGCACGCCGAGATCCTCGCCGACGACTGGCGGGAGCTGGACGACGCGCGCCGGAGCCGGGCCATCGAGGCGATCCTGCGGCAGACCGGGCGGCTCGACAACATCGCGCACGAGGTACTGACCATGGTCACCGTGGAGGCCGGGACGATCCGGGCCGACCGGCGGCGCCTGGATCTGCGTACCGAGATCGGGCATGCACTGGCCGCGGCCGACGCCGAGGAGCTGCCGGTGCACGGCGGCGACGCGGCGGTGCTGTTCCAGGCCGGTCACCTGCAGCAGATCCTGGTGAACCTGCTCTCCAACGCGGCCAAGTACGGCGGTGGCGCGATCGCGATCCGGATCGCCGAACGGGACGGCCGGGTGCTGGTCACCGTAGAGGACGGCGGGGCGGGCGTACCGGAGGATTTCCGGGATCTCCTCTTCGACCGGCTGGCCCGGGCCGACCGGGACGCGGCCACCGTGCAGGGCACCGGACTGGGGCTCTACATCGTGCGGGGTCTCGCCCACGCCAACCAGGGCGACATCCGGTACGAGCCGAACCCGGGCGGCGGTTCGCGCTTCATCCTGGAAGCCGAGAACGCCGAGAACGCCGAGAAAGGAAACAGCGCTTCCCGTTAGTTCATCCGAACGGATCGATCCCGTACGACGTCACCGCGCCCTGGACCACGAACGCCCGGTTCTGCGACGTGACCGCGGTGCGGCGAGCCGGTCCAGATCGTGGCGCCGAACAGCGACCGGGACCGGGTGGCGGCCGACGCGAGCGGGTACGGCGTCTTCCGGGTCGGCGGCGGGCACGGCGGTCGAGGTCACCGTCCGCGCCTCGGACTACGGCTTCCTCGCGGCCGGGTGCGGGGACCGGACCGGCCCGAACGTGACCGGCACGCCCGGCGAGTAGAGGACGCTCGCCGGTGGACCCTCGATCCCGGGAAGCCCGGCCGCGGCGACCAGGCCGTCGTCGAGGTCGAGCAGGTCGGCGCGGCGCAGCGACCAGCGGGGATGCTCGTTCGCCAGGTGCCGGGTGCCACCCCAGGCGGTGGTGTGCAGCCCCCAGCGCGCGGTGACGAAGTCCTCCAGCGGCGCCGGCTCGGCGATCGGCGCACCGACGCGGACGCTCATCCGGCTGACGGCCGGGGCAGGACCGGACGGCCAGCGGCGGCGGGACTCGTAGGTCAGGACGTCGCCGTCGCGGGTCAGGCGCATCCGGGACCACATGTACGGCAACCGCAGCGTGGCCCGCGCGGTCAGCACCGGGATCAGCCGCTCCGCGTCCAGCGAGAGGAAGACCACGGCCCGCCGCCCCTGCCCGTCGACACTGTAGAGCCGGACGTTGGTCTCCAGGAACGTACCGAGGTAGGGCACTCCCGGACCGCCGAGGAACCCGACGCCCTCCATCCGGAAGCCGATCAGCCCGACGTACGTGACACCGTCCAGGAGGTCCGGCCGGGTGCCCGCCGGTAACAGCGGCTCCACCAGCGCGGGGTCGGCCGCCCAGTGCAGGAACGCCAGGTCGGTCCAGCGCTGGTGGAGCAGCGGACGGCGGACCGGGCGGACGGTCAGCGGCGTGATCTCATCCACGTCGGGCCCCCACAGGAATCGATGAATGGCGATAGCATGCGGTGGTGAGACGACTGGCTGCCCTACTCGCTGTCACCCTCATCGCCCTACCCGCCCCGGCGCACGCCACCGGGAGACACGGTACCGAGCCGGTGTACGACTATGCCGCGGCCATCCGCGAACAGGTGTGGGTGGAGGCACCGGTCGACAGCGACGGCGACGGCGCGAAGGACCGGGTGGCGGTTCGCGTCATCCGGCCCGCGGAGACCGCCGGCGGGCTGCGGGTGCCGATCATCTTCCAGCCCAGCCCGTACTACGCCGGGCTCAACGACGTCCCGAATCACGACGACATCGACCGGGACGGCTCGGTCAGCGCCGGCGCCGCGGCCGGGGTGAACCGGGCCGACGACATCTTCTTCGCAGGCTACCTGGACAACTACTTCGTGCCGCGCGGGTACGCGGTGGTCTTCGCCGACAGCCTCGGCACCGGCGGCTCGACCGGCTGCCCCACCTCGGGCGGGCGCAACGAGACGCTGGGCATGAAGGCCGTGGTCGACTGGCTGAACGGGCGCGCCAGGGCGTTCGACGCCTCCGGCGCGACGGTCACCGCGACCTGGTCGACCGGGAACACCGGGATGATCGGGGCGTCGTACAACGGGACGCTGCCGAACGCGGTCGCCACCACCGGCGTCGAGGGTCTCAAGACGATCGTGCCGATCGCGGCGATCAGCAGCTGGTATGGCTACTACCGCGCGAACGGCGGCGTGGTCGCGCCCGGCGGATATCAGGGCGAGGACACCGACGTGCTGGCCAAGGCCGTCCTGACCCGGGCCGATCCGGAGGTCTGCGCGCCGGTGATGGACGAGCTGGAGCGGCTCCAGGACCGGGAGACCGGCGACTACAGCGCCTACTGGGCCGAGCGGGACTACCTGCGCGACGTGGACCGGGTGCGGGCGAGCGTGCTGCTGGTGCACGGTCTGCACGACGACAACGTCCGCACCGGCCAGGCCGGTCAGTGGTGGGACGCGCTTGCCGCGCGCCACATCCCGCGCAAGATCTGGTTGCATCAGGCCGGGCATGCGGATCCTTTCAACGTACGCCGTGACGCCTGGCTCACCACACTCAACAGGTGGTTCGATTTCTGGCTGTACGGGATCGACACCGGGATCATGCGGGAGCCGATGGCCGACGTGGAGGTCGCGCCGAACCAGTGGACGACCGCCTCGACCTGGCCGCTCCCCGACGGCCGGGACGTGCGGGTGCCGCTCGGCTCCGGATCCCGGGTGACCTTCGTGGACGACCCGTCGCGGACCGCCGACTCGCTCGTGGCCGACGAGACCTCGGCCGACCCGAACCGCTTCCTCTCGCTGGGCGCCCCGCTGACCGGGGAGACCCGGCTCTCCGGCACACCGCGGATCACCGTGACGGCGGACCTGGCCGGGGACTCGCCGTACCTGACCGCGCTGCTGGTCGACTACGGCGAGGCGGAGCGGTATGCGGGGACCCGTACGCTCACCGTGCAGGACTGCGTCGGCCCCGGCATCGACGGCGACCCGGGCTGCTTCAACCGCCGCGAGTACGTCACCGCCACCACACCGTACGAGATCGTCACCCGCGGCTGGCTGGACGTCCGCAACCGGCTCTCACCGTCCCGGACCGTCCCGATCGAGAGCGGTCGCCCGTACACGTTCCACTGGGACCTGCAGAGCACCGACCACGTCTTCGCGGCCGGACACCGGATCGGCGTGGTACTGATCTCCACCGAACGCGACCACACGCTGCGCTACCCGGCCGGCACCGTGATCGGCGTCCAGCCGGGCGTCTCCCACATCGACCTGCACCTCTCCTGACCGCTCCCGGTTCTGGCCGGCGTCCAGGGGTGACCCTGCTGGTCGACTCCGGCCCACCCGGGCGGGCCGGAATCCCGCGGACGGTGAGCCGACGATCCGGGTGCCTCGGCCGGCAGGCTGGCGATCCGGGGTGTCTCAGGCGCTCCGAGAGACCCGTGAACGCCAGCCACGCCGGGAAAGCTGGCGCCCAGAGGTCCCTCAAGCCCGCCGAGACACCCCTGACCACCAGCCGCGAAGATCATCCATCGCGGTTGATCATGAAAAGTCGATCAAACCCGGCCAGCCAGGGCCCACCCCGGACCATGACCGAGAACGCCCACCCCGCGACCCCGTCGGCGACGATCCCGCCGGCATCGACCAGCGGGGTCAGGGGGTGCCTCGTGTGGAGCGAGGCACCCCTGGGGGCCGGCCAAGACCCGGAGCGGCCGGTCAGGAGGAGTGGGCGGAGCGACGGCGGCGGCTCGTCGCCGGGGCCGCGTCGTGGTGGGCCAGCGTGGCCGGGTCCGGTAGACCGTGCGCCGCGGAGAGGCCGTCGCCGTCCTGCCGCAGGTGCCCCTCGGCGACCAGGTCGGCGAGGAGGCCGGTCAGGCGGGCGTCGGTCTCCGTGGAGCGGCGGGTGGACCAGCCGTAGAGCCGGATCGCGGCGGTCAGCGTCTCGTCGACGGTGAGGTGGCCGCCGTCGACGATCAGGTTCTCCAGGGCGATCCGAAGCTCGCTGTCGGCGATCTGGTCGGCCTTGCGGGCCACGCCGTCGGCGCGCTGCCGGACCACCGGGTGGGCCTGGAACGGATCACCGAGGAAGGTACCGTCCCAGGTCACCTCGCCACCGGCGGCGATCCGGGCGAGGACGTCCTCGATGGCGGTGCGGGCCGGCCGGGTGATCCGGGCCAGCTCCCACTCCTCGCGCATCCGCTGCAGCACCACCGTGATGTGCACCGGGCCCTCCACGATGGCCAGCCGCCGCAGGGCCGCGGCGATCTCCTCGTGCAGGTCCGGGTCGGTCAGGGCGGCGCCGGCCGGGAGCGGGTCGAGTTCCGCTTTACGGTACGGCTGTGCCCACTCGTCGGTGTGCCCGCCCGCGTTCTGCGCCGCCCAGAGCGCGGGTTCGGCCGGCTCCGGGGTCGCGGCGGCGGTGATCGGGTGCAGGTATCCGGGCGGGGCGCCCATCGTCTCCTCGAACTCGGCGACCGCGGCGGCGATCTCCGGCTGCCCCTCGAACGGGTTGTCGGCGCTCCACACCTGGACGCGCTCGTACTCCTCACCGTGCTCCGGCTCGCCGTACTCGAGATCCGGTTCGCCGTACTCCAGATCCGGCTCGCCGTACTCCAGATCCGGCTCGCTCTGCTCGCGCTCGAGCTCCGACAGCGGGGCCGAGGCGACCGCCTGGAACGCGGCGAGCGCCTCCGGGTCGGTCTCCCACGGGGCGAGGCGGGCCTCCTGACGGTCCCAGAGCTCGGCGTGGAAGCGGGCCGCGGTCTCCGCCGCCGCGGGCTCGACCAGCCCGGCCAGGAACTGCGACGCCGCCTCGACCAGCTCGTCCGCGTCGACGCCGAAGCGTTCGGCGACCTCGCTCAGGTCCTCGCGGCTGGCGTTGGTGTGCCGGGCGGACTCGGCGAGCTGCTCCCGGCTCAGGTCGAAGCGGGCGGCCGCGGCGGCCAGTTCCTCGGGCCCGACCACCGGCCAGTCGACCGGATCGGTGACCGTCCCGGCCGCGTGCAGATGCTCCGACGACAGGTGCTCGGACACCGCGTGCTCGGGTGCGTAGACCTGCTCGGGTGCGTAGACCTGCTCGGGTGCGTGCATCTGCTCGGGTGCGTAGGCCTGCTCGGCGGGCGCGGCGATCTCCTCGTCGGCGAGTTCGTGGTGGGTGGTCTCGGCGCCGGCCGCGTAGGCGGCGTGCAGGCCGTCCAGTTCGTGCGCCTCCTCCAGCTCGGCCTCGGCGGCCGCCTCCACGTCGGCCAGGCCGATGTCGTCCAGGTCGGACCAGGCGTGCTGGGCGGTGTACTCCTCGGCCACGCGGATCTCGTCGGCCACGCGGATCTCCTCGGCCACGTGGATCTCGTCGGCCGCGTGGATATCCTCGGCGTGGATCTCCTCGGCGGTGGCCTCGAACGCGCCGGCGGGCGCGGGTGAGACCGGGGCCGTCGAGGCGACCGTGAGCTCGGCCGGCTCCTCGTCGGGCAGCGCGGCGAAGGCGTCCTCGATCGCGTGCCGCAGCCGGGCCTCCTCCCCCGGACGGTCCAGGTACCACGCGGTGCCCCAGATCCGGTGCAGCTTCCAGCCGAGCCCGTCGAGCACCTGCTCGCGCAGCCGGTCCCGGTCCCGGGCACTCGGCGCGGCGTCGTAGCTGGTCCCGTCGCACTCGATGCCGAGCGCGTAGGGCGCGTTCCGCCGGGAGCCGCGCCGCACGGCCAGGTCGATCCGGAACCCGCCGGTGCCGACGTGGGTACGCACCCGGTAGCCCCAGCCCTGGATGGTCTCCCGGACCGAGTCCTCGAACGGGTTCTGCGACTCGGCGGTGAGCGCCGGCTCCTCCAGGCCCAGCGCCGGGATGCCCCGGGCGGCGTACTCCAGATACGCGGCGAGCGGGCGCAGGCCCTCGTCGTCCTCGGGCAGGTCCCGGGCGCGCAGCGCGGAGACCACCTCGACCCGGCGCTTGGCCCGGGTGGTGGCCACGTTGAGCCGGCGCCAGCCCTCCGGACCGGCCAGGCCGCCCAGTTCGCCGCCGATCGCGAAGATCACCACGTCCCGCTCGTCGCCCTGGATCAGGTCGAGGTCCTTGACGAAGAAGCCGCGCAGCCGGTCGTCCATCGGCGGGGCGACCATGTCGGCGACCGCGGCCTCGATCTCCAGCACGTCCCGCTCGGTGCAGGCGACCACGCCGAGGGTCAGGTCGGGGCGGGTGACGAAGTGGTGCGCCACCCGGGCGGCGACCAGCTCGGGCATCGCCATCTCGCCGTCGGCCGGGTAGAGCTGGACGCCGGCGTCCGGTCCGGGCGCGGCGGCGGCCGGGAACGTGTTGAGCGTGCCCTGGTAGAACGTGTGGTTGCTGAAGGCGATCAGCGACTCGTCGCGGCTGCGGTAGTGCGTAGCGAGGTCGAGCGAGCGGAACGCGCCGCAGGCCAGGGCGAGCTCCAGCACCGAGCGGGCCTCGCCGCCGGGCAGCGGCGCGGCCGGGAGCTGACGGTCGTCGCCGCAGACGATCAGTGCGGTACCCCGGTACGCGCAGGTGATCGCATCGGCGACCGGCACCCGGGACGCCTCGTCGATGATCACGGTGTCGAACTTGACGTCCGAGGGGATCAGCCGGCTCACGTCGGCCGGGGACATCACCAGGCACGGCTTCACCGAGAGGGCGGCGTTGCGCGTACGGTGCAGCAGCTCGCGTACCGGAAGGCGTTTGCCCTGGACCGCGGCCTGCGCGGCGGCCGCGGCCCGGAGCAGCGCGGCCTCGGCGGCGGCCGCCTCGGAGGGCTGCAGAGCGTCGACGGCGTTCATCACGTCGGCCGCCGCGGAGCGCTGCAACCGGGCGTCGAGCAGCCGGAACGCCGCGACCAGCTGGTCCCGTCCGGCGGCGTCCAGCGGGGGGAGGCGGTCGTCCTGGCGGATCAGCGTGTCGGCCCAGGACTGGAAGAGGGCCCGGCCCAGCACCGGCAGGATCTGCTCGACCGGCAGGTCACCGCGGACGCAGAAGTCCACCACCGTGTCCAGGCCGTGCTCGCTGAGGACCTGCCGGGCGCCCTGGTGGTCGAACCACTCCTGCTGGCCACGGCTGTCCTCGAGCAGGTCCCGGATCAGCACCCTGGCCTTCTCGAAGTCGTCCAGCGCGGCGGTCAGTGCCGGGTGCCGCTGCGGGGCGAAGGCGCGCAGGATCCAGTCCCGGGCGGCCTGCCACTCGGCGACCCGGGACGGCAGGACGTCGGTCGGGCGGGCCTTGCGCAGCGCGGCGGCCTGGCTCTCGGTGAGCGCGGTGTCGGCGCCGCCCAGCACCCGGCGGGCCTCCGAGGTCCACTCCATCGCGGTGGCGAGCGCGTCGATGTCGGTCTGGGTGCCCCGGTACGCGTCCCCGAGCACCTTCGCGTACTCGGTCGCGTTCCCGGTCAGCGCCGAGGACGCCTCCGACGCGCTCTCCCGCAGCAGCCCGATCGCGGCCGCCTCGGCGAGCGTGAAGTCCCGTCCCGCCGCCGTGCTGTACGCCTGGGTCAGCTCGGCCACCGCGGTGAACGGCTCGACGTGCGCCCGCAGCCAGACCACCGCGTCGTGGATCGGCCCGCCGGCCAGCTGCGGCCGGGGCGCCGGTTCGGGCGCCGGGCGCAGCGCCGCGATCCACCGGTCGAACTCCTTGCCGGCCTCGCCGACGATCCGGATGATCGCGCTGTTCGGGGTGGGTGCGCAGATCCGCTCGATCACCGCGGGCAGCGCCTCCGGCGGGGTGATCTGGGTGGCCTCCTCGGCGGTCCGCAGCGCGTGCAGGATCGCGTCGAAGTCGGTCTCCTGGCGGCGCCAGTGCCGGCCGAGGATCCCGGCGTACTCGCGCTCGGCGGCGTCCAGCTCGGCCAGGGCCTTCTTCCAGGCGGCGGCCGCGTCCAGGTTGGCCACCGCGGCGGAGCGGCTCACGTCCGGCAGCGCGATGTCGGCGGCCGCCCGCTTGTCCCGCCGGGCCTGCGCCCGCAGCTTGCGGATGCCCTTGTGCACGCTGTCGAACCGCTCGGCGAGCTGGTCCACCGGCTCGGCCAGCGCGGCGTCGTTGAAATACTGCCGGGCCCGGGTCTCGGCGGCGGTGGCCGTGTCGACCGCCCGCCGGAGAACCCGGACCGCGGTGTGCGCCCGGGTCGTCCCCATCGTGTCGAACCAGGCCGGCTCGGGCTTGTCCGGGCGGGAGAGCAGGTCGACGACGGCGGCGAGCCGGGTCAGGTCGGGGAAGGCCACCACGTTGGGCAGGCCGAGCCGGGCGGTGACCCGGTCCAGGCTGTGCTGGTGCTGCTCCAGCCGGTCGGCCTCGTCGGCGAACCGGCGGGCCAGCCCGCTGGCCTGGGTCGCGGTCAGCGGGAGCAGTTCGATCGCCGGCGGGCTCAGGTGCGCCAGGCTCGGGATCAGCGGCAGCTTCGCCGGGTTGGGCAGCGCGCTCCAGGTCACCCCGGCCTTGGCGCGGACCGCCTCCTCGGCCTGGTTCAGCGTCCGGAGGTGGCCGACCAGGCTCTCGGTGGCCCGGGCGACCGGCTCCAGGCTGGCCAGCGTGAGCCACTCGTCGGCGGCGGCGGGCGGCCGCCGGGAGGCGTGCCCGACCAGCGTGGTCAGGGTGATCCCGGAGCCGATGTCGTGCGCGCCGAACGCGTCGGCGAGCGGGTCCTGGCCGAACGCCGTCCGCAGGTGCTCCAGCGCGGACTGTGCCTGGTGCAGCCGGGCGTCCAGGCGGTTGCGGTCGATCACGTCCCGCCAGAGGAACCCGTCGCCCTGGACCGCCGGGCGCCAGGCCCGGCCGAGCCGCTCGGCGGCGTCCCGGACCTGCTGCAGCGACGCGGTGGTGAGCGGGATCGGCAGCTCCGGCGGTACCGGCGCCTCGGGGACGTCGGTCATCTGCGCGCACATGCCGAGCACGTCGTGCAGCCGGTGGCCGAGCGGCTCACGGACCTCGTTCATCGCCTCGGCGTACGCGTTCAGCCGCCGCCGGTACTCGATCAGCTCCTCGCGCTCGTCGGTGGAGAGCCCGGGCGGCGGCAGCGGGATGAAGTCCAGCGCCTGGGCCAGCGCGGACGCCACCTGGTCCCGGCCGGTGTTGTCGCTGTGCAGTTCGAGCAGGTAGTCGTGCAGGCCGGAGGGGCGCAGCCGTTCCCGGACCACGTCCAGCGCGGCGGCCTTCTCGCTGACGAAGAGCACCCGCCGGCCGGCCGCGATCAGGCAGCCGATGGTGTTCGCGATGGTCTGCGACTTGCCGGTGCCGGGCGCGCCGCGCATCACGAAGCTACGGCCGTGCAGGGCGGCGGCGACGCAGGAGCGCTGGCCGGCGTCCGCGTCGAGCACCAGCGGCACGTCGTCGGGCGCGGAGAGCTCGTCGATCCGGCGGGGCGGGGCGGGTTCGAACCGGAACGAGTCGGTCTGCTCGTCCGCGGGCGTGGTCAGCGCGCGGACCACCGGATGGGCGAGGATCTGGCGCTCGTTGTCGCGCAGGTCGGTGTACATGATCTCGCGGTGCACCGGGAACCGGGCGAGCCGGACCGCCTCGTCGGAGTGCCAGGCCGGGTGGTCGCCGATCGCCGCGTCCAGCCGGGCCCAGAAGACCGTCACGTCCAGGCCGACGAGCGAGTCCACCATCGGCAGGTCGACGCCCTGGCGGCGGAGCACGATCTCCAGCGCCGGGTTGACGATCGGGTCCTCCGGGCGGACCTGCAGCCGCGGGTAGTCGTGCGGGTCCGGGGTGGTCAGCTCGACCGGGATCAGCAGGATCGGGCTGGCGTACTCGGGTTCGGCGTCCTGGCCCGGGCGCCAGTAGAGCGTGCCGACCGACAGGTGCAGCGGGGAGAGGCCGTGCTCCAGGTGGTCGCGCTGGGCGGTACGCAGCAGGGCGCGCAGCGTGGCGTCCATCTCGGCGTCGGAGAGCGCGGTCTGGAAGACGTTGGTGATCCGCGGCCGCGGGCCCTCGGCCTGTTCCTCGATGCCGAGGAAGCCGCACTCACGGCCCTGCTGCAGCGCCTCGATGACGCTGCGCGGCGACGGGCTGACGATCTCCACCACAGCGGGCCGGCCCCGCCCGACGTCGATCAGCGGGTTGGCGCCGGTGAGGTCGAGCAGGCCGTCACGCCATGATTCCAGCGTCGCCCGCACGTGCGTATCCGGCCGCCCGGTCAACCCGTCCGCATGATCCCACCGCATTTTCCCATTCCAGCAAGGCGACGGGCCGAATGTGGGCGTTTTTTCGGGTTGATCCTATGTTCCGGACAGATCCCTTATTTCCGGCGGCCGCGCGACGGGCACGAGGCGGGCGCGCATCACCGGCCCGGGCGCGGGCGTCAGCGGGGCCGGGCGCGGCGTCACCGGGCCCGGGCGCGGGCTAGTGGGGTGGTCAGTCCCAGGTCGGGACCCACCACTGCCAGCCCGCCGGGGCCAGCGGCCAGCCCGGGTCCGGGCGCCAGCTCTCCGGCGGGTACCAGCCGTCCGGCGGGGTCGGCCAGCCCGGCGGGACCACGAACTTCACCCCGGTGGGTGCGGGCGGGATGTCCGGGTGCGGGTTCTCCTCCGGGGCCGGGGAGACCGGCGCGGCGGCCGCCGCGGCCACGGCCGCGTGCTGGTTCATCACCACGGCGGTGAGCGCCGGGATCACGGTGGTCTCGGCGATCTCCGCGTTCGGCCCGCCGAAGAGGGTGCCGGGGCCCGGCGCGTCGACCGGCCCGCCGAACAGGGTGCCGGAGCCCGGCGCGTCGACCGGGCCGCCGAAGAGGGTGCCGGGGCCGCTCACCGGGGAGCCCGGGAGGGGCGCCGGGCTGATCGGGACCGGGCTGGTCGGCGCGATCGCCTCGGGCGGCAACGGCGGGCCGCTCACCGGCGGCGCGGTGGTCGGCCCGGCGATGGTCGGCACCGGACCGCTGACCGAGGAGGCCCAGCCCGGCACCTGGGTGCTCGGCTGTACCCAGGTCGGCACCAGTTCGCTGCGGTCCATCCAGGTGGGCTCGGGGGCGGGCTGCGGTACGGCCCAGGTCGGCACGGTGTCCTGCGGTGTCATCCAGGTCGGCACCGGGCCCGCGCCGTTGAGCGGCGGCATCGGCCCGGCCCCGGCGAACGAGGGCATCGCGCCGGAACCGGAGGTGGGCGGAACCGGGGTGGTCGCGGGCGCCGGGGTGAGCCGGCCGGAGACCGCGCCCACCGAGCGGGACGAGCCCAGCCAGCTCTCGCCGAGGTCCTGGACCCGGGCGATGTAGAGCAGGATCTCGACGCTCATGGTGCTCTTGACGATCGCCCGCGCCGCGGTGACCAGGCCGCGCTCCGACTGGTGGCGCAGCACCGGGAGCAGCTCGCCGCTCATCTTCGGGCTCAGGTCGCCGACCCGCTTGTCGCCGAGCCGGACCTCGACCAGGTGGTCCGCCATCTCCTGCAGGGTCACGTAGACCCAGCACTCGCCCTCGGTCCGGTACAGCGGGGCGAGCGCGTCCAGGTGCTGGTCCTGGCCGTTGACCTGGACCGCCGAGCCGGTCGGGAGCAGCCGGTGCTCCTGGACGGGCGGCTGGTTGGCCGGCACCAGCATGTGCGGCTCGGCCAGGTCGAGGCGGATGTTCGCGTCGAACGAGTTCGGGTTGCCGTCCCACTCGCGGCCGTGGATCTGCGCGTTGACCTCGGGGACCAGGTTGCGCTTGGTGAGCTCGGTGAGCACCGGGGAGTAGCGGGCGGCCTCGGGGCGGGGCAGGTGCCCGAGCAGCTGGCTGTCGGCCCAGACCCCGACGGCGTTGCGGTCGTGCCGGTTCGTACGGTCGGGGATGAGCTGGACCGGGAGGGTGAGGTCGGTTCCCTGCGGATTGAAGTCAGCGCCGAAGAGGGCACGTATCGACTTCGCGTAGTGCGTCTCGCCGACCACCTCGGCGCTTGCCCATCCCGCTTGACCCCAGAGTTGGAACCGATTTGCCACACGGGAACGCTAGTGTCTGCTTTCCGTCAGTGCGTCGTCCGTACGGTCGACGGCACTCAGCCGGACGGTCCGTATCCAAAAGATCAACAGGAAGCGACGGGCCAGTGTCGACGTTGCCGGCACTGGCCCCACTTCGCCCCGAAAGCGAAGAAACGATCAGTCCGTGATCTTGATGACCATCTTGCCGGTGTTCTCGCCGCGCAGCAGCCCCAGGAACGCCTCCGGGGCGTTGGCCAGGCCCTCGACCACGGTCTCCCGGGCGCCGATCCGGCCCTCGCGCAGCCAGCCGCCGACCTCGCCGAGGAACGCCGGCATCCGGTCGTAGTGGTTGCCGACGATGAAGCCGCGCAGGTTGATCTCCTTGCCGATGGCGGAGGCCAGGTTACGCGGGCCGGACGGCGCCGCGACGTCGTTGTACTGGGCGATCGCGCCGCAGAGGGCGAACCGGGCGTACTTGTTGGCCGACGCGATCGCCGCCTCCAGGTGCTCGCCGCCGACGTTGTCGAAGTAGACGTCGACGCCGTCCGGGGCGGCCGCGCGGAGCTGCTCGCGGACCGGGGCGTCCCGGTAGTTGAACGCCGCGTCGAAGCCCAGGTCCTCGACCAGGTGCGTGACCTTCTCGGCCGACCCGGCACTGCCGATCACCCGCTTGGCGCCGCGCAGCCGGGCGATCTGGCCGACCACGCCGCCCACCGCACCCGCGGCGCCGGAGACGAAGACCGTGTCGCCCTCCTTGAACTGCGCGATGTCCAGCAGCCCGACGTACGCGGTGAGCCCGGTCATCCCGAGGATGCCCAGGTAGGAGGAGAGCGTCGGCGCCGCGGCCGGGTCCACCACCCGGACCGACGAGCCGTCCAGGACCGCGTGGTCACGCCAGCCCAGGCCGTGCAGCACCGTCGCGCCGACCGGCACCGTCTCGGCATTGGAGGCGATCACCTCGCCGACCGCGCCGCCGTCGAGGGCCACACCCAGCTGGAACGGCGGGACGTAGGACTTCACGTCGTTCATCCGCCCCCGCATGTACGGGTCCACCGACATGAACCGGTTGCGGACCAGCACCTGACCCGGCCCCGGCACCGGCGTCTCGACCTCGACCAGCGCGAAGTTATCGGCGGTCGGCCATCCGCTGGGTCGGCTGGCGAGGCGGATCTCCTGCATGGGTGCACTCCTCAGACTCATCGTTGTGTGGAATCGACAGTACGTCGAAAAACTCGACACCACGTTACGGTTAGGCCATGAGCTCCCCCACCACCGGTCGCCGGCGCGGTCCCAGCAAGGGTGACCTGCGCGAGCGGGCCATCCTCGACACCGCCCGTGAGCTGCTGCGGCGCAAGCCGCTCGCGGAGATCACCATCGACGAGCTGGCGGGTGGCGCGCAGATCTCCCGGTCCAGCTTCTACTTCTACTTCGACTCCAAGACCGCCGTCGTGGTGGCGCTCCTGCACGGCCTCTCCGCCGAGGTGAGCCGGGACACCGGACCCTGGCTGGACGGGACCGGGCCGGACCGGGCGGCGCTGCGGCAGTCGATCGCCTCGCTCGCCGCGCTCTGGCGCGACCACGGCCGCCTGCTCACCGGCGCGCTCGCCGCCGCGCCGGGCTGCCCGCCGATCGCCGAGTGGCGGGCCGGGCTGCGCCGCGGGCACGTGGAGCGGCTCACCGCCCGGATCGAGCGGGACCGGGCCGCGGGCCTGGCGCCGGGCGGGCCGTCCGCGCGGGTGCTCGCCGAGCTCGCCGACGACCTGCAGCTGGCCGCGTTCGCCGGGGCCACCGATCCGGAGGGCCTGGTCGACGACCTGGTCACGGTCGAGCTGCGCATGATGTACGGCGATTTACCCCCGGAGGAGGCCACCGTCGGCGCACCCTGAGGTCATGCGTATCGGTGTGATTGGTGCGGGTCAGCTCGGCGGCACTCTCGCGACGTGGTGCGCCGAGAGCGGCCACGAGGTGGCGGTCACCTCGCGGCATCCGGAACGCCTCGCGGCGCTCGAGGGCGAGCACGTCCACGCGATGGCGATCCCGGATGCGGCCGACTTCGGTGACGTGATCATCTTCGCCCCGAACTGGGACTCCGCGAAGGAGGCCGTGGACCTGGCGCACGACGCGCTGGCCGGCAAGGTGGTCATCGACGCGACCAACCCGGACCGGCAGTCCCTCGGCTACGGCTCACTGCCGGACGCGCCCGGTCCCGGCGGTCTGGCCGCCCCGCAGATAGCGGCGCAGTACCTCAAGTCCCGCAGCGGCTTCGAGACACTGATCGGCTGGGCGCCCGGGGCGCACTGGGTGAAGGCGTTCAACACCATCCCGGCCGACGTGCTGGACCGGCGGCGCGGGCACGACCCGCTGCTCGCCGAGTTCATCTGCACCGATCAGCGGGACGCCCGGGAGGCGGCCAACCGGCTCATCTGCGATCTGGGCTTCGCGCCGTTCTTCGCCGGTGGCCCGTCGGCCGCGCGGCTCACCGAGACCGGTGGCCCGCTGCAGCGCCGGGAGATCGACGTGCGGGACGCCAAGGACGTGCTGGCCGAGGCGCTCGCCTCGGTTCACTGAGCGTCCCGGTTCTCCTCCCCGCCGGCGAGGCGGTCCGCCCGGTCGCGCTGTCCGGCCGCGATGACCGCGGCCTGCCGGCGGGAGTGCTCCTGCAGGCGCATCCGCAGCCAGGCGGTATGGGTGTCGCGCGCCGACGTCTGTGTCGCGGTGCCGATGCTGATCGTCATCTCGGGCTCCTCAAGATCGCTGGGAGACCCGACCATCGGCAGCCGTCCGCCGGGTTGAGGGAAATCACACAGGGAAACCGATAGCGTGCTGCTCCTCGTTCTCGTCGCGTTCCTCGCCACGATCGCCGTCGGCGCCGGCGTCCGGTCGATACGGGTGCGCCGGCGACGCTCTGCTCCGGCCGTACCGGAGGAACCGGAATCTGACCTTGAGGGACTCCGCAGAGCGCTGGCGGAGAAGGACGCGGAGCTGGATCACCTCAGGGCCGACCGCGCCGCGCGTGCGGAGGCCGCTGGAGCGCAGGAACGGCAGCTCAACCAGCGTCTGCGGCGGCGGGCCAAGGAGGCGATCGACGACACCGCGGCGGTGATCGGCGACAAGCTGGAGGTCGTCGTCACGCACGTGGGCGCGGCCCGGTCCGCCACCGACGACACCCAGCGGCGGGTCGGCAGCACCAGCGCGGCCGCCGAGGCCCTGGTCCGGCGGGCCCGCAGTGCCGACGAGGCGGCCACCGCGCTCAACGCCAGCCTGCGGCAGGTGGCCGGGATCGCCGGCGTGATCTCCGGAATCGCCTCGCAGACCCGGCTGCTGGCGCTGAACGCGACCATCGAGGCGGTCCGCGCGGGCACCGCGGGCAGCGGCTTCGCGGTGGTCGCCGACGAGGTGAAGGGGCTGGCGGACACCACCGCCGACTCGACCGAACAGATCACCAGCACCATCGCGGCACTGGAGGCGGACGTGGCGCAGATGGGCGAGACGCTCAGCGCGATCATCCACGACGTCGGCGACATCGAGGAGGCGATGCGGCAGCTGGGCGGGATCGCCGACCGGCAGCACGGCATCGTGCTGGAGCTGCACCGGAGCGTGGACGCCACGATGGCGCAGATCGGCGACCTCGGCAGCGTCGCCGAACGGCTCGAGCGCCGCCGTCACGACCGGGTCGCCGTCGAGGGGAGCGCCCGGCTCCAGGTTCCCGGCACGCCGCAGCCGGTCACCGCCCAGCTGATCGATCTCAGTCAGGACGGCTTCGGCTGCCTGGTACCGGCCGGCGCCCGGATCGCGGCCGGCAACCGGGTGGACGCGGTGCTGACCCTGGACGGCAGGACCCTGACCGCCGGCGCCCGGGTGATGCGCCACCTGCCCCGGGAGGGCGGCGCCGAGGTCGGCTGCCAGTTCGAGGACCTGCCGGAACCGGTCCGCGAGGAGATCGAGGCCCATCTCGGTTCCATCGGCGCTTCGTGACTTTTGTACGGTGGAGACGTGGCGATGGCACGACGCACCGGGCGCCGCCCCGGCAACCAGGACACCCGCGAATCGATCCTGGACGCCGCCCGGCGGACGTTCGCCGAGAAGGGCTACGACGGCGCCTCGATCCGGCTGATCGCCACCGCCGCCGGGGTCGACCCGGCGCTGATCCACCACTACTTCGGCACCAAGGAGAAGCTCTTCCTCGCCGCGATGGAGTCCCCGATGGACCCGGTCGACGTGATCGACGCGGCGGCCGAGGGCGACCCGGCGGAGATCGGCATCCGGTTCGTCCGGGTGTTCCTGTCGATCTGGGACGGGCCCGGCGGGACGGCCGGGGTGGCCCTGCTCCGGTCCGTGGTCGGCACGGAGTGGACCACCCGGCTGTTCCGGGAGTTCATCCTCACCCAGGTGCTGCGGCGGGCCGTACCGAGGCTGGGCCTCGACGAGGCGGAGGGCCCGCTCCGGGTCTCCCTCGCCGCGAGCCAGATGGTCGGGCTGGCACTGGCCCGCTACGTGATCAAGGTGGAGCCGTTGGCGTCCGCGCCGGCCGAGACGCTGGTCGCCGCGGTCGGCCCGAACGTGCAGCGCTACCTCACCGGCGCGCTGTAGCCAGCACCGCGTCCACGTCCTCGTCGTCGAGCTGGCCGAAGTCCTCGTACCACCGGCCCACCGCCATGAAGTCGTCCGGGGCGCACAGGCAGACCACCGTGTCAGCGTCCGGGACGAGCAGGTCCCGTGCCTGCGGTGCGCAGACCGGCACCGCCAGCACCAGCAGCGCCGGTTGCTGGAGGCGCAGCCAGCGCAGCGCGGCGTGCGCGGTCACCCCCGTGGCCAGGCCGTCGTCGATCAGGACCACGGCCCGGCCGGTCACCGGTGGGGTGGGGCGGTCGCCCCGGTAGCGGCGCACCCGGCGGGCGAGTTCGGCCCGCTCCGCCGTGACGGTGGCCGCCATGTCCTCGGCGGTGACCCCGGCCCAGCGCAGGTTGGCCTCGTCGAAGACCGGCGGGCCGTCCTCGGCGATCGCCCCGACGCCGAACTCCTCCCGGCCGGGCGCACCGATCTTGCGGGCCACCACGATGTCGAGCTCCGCGCCGAGCCGCTCCGCCACCGGCGCCGCGACGGGGAGCCCACCGCGCGGCAGAGCGAGGACGATCTTCTCTTCCCGGCTCGTGAGGACGTCTGCCAGTTTCTCGGCCAGCAGCTCGCCGGCGCTGGTCCGGTTTCGGAAGATCATCGCAGAGCCGGCGTCAGGTGCGCGGTCAGCCACTCCCCCGCCTCGGCGGCGACCTGCTCCAACGCGCCCGGCTCCTCGAACAGGTGCGTCGCGCCCGGGATGATCCGCAGCTCGGCCCGGGTCCGCATGGTGTTCCGGGCCTGCTCGTTCAGCTCGATCACCGGCTGGTCGTCCCCGCCGACCAGCAGCAGGGTCGGCGCCCGCACCTCGATCAGCGCCGGGCCGGCCAGATCGGGGCGCCCGCCGCGGGAGACCACCGTGCGTACGCTCTCCGGCCGCGCCGCCGCCGCGACCAGGGCCGCCGCCGCACCGGTGCTGGCACCGAAGAGCCCGACCGGCAACGTCGCGGTGGCCGGCTGGACCCGCAGCCAGTCGATCACCCCGACCAGCCGGTCGGCGAGCAGCCCGACGTCGAATCGCAGGTCCCGGGTGGCCTCCTCGTGCGGGGTGAGCAGGTCGATCAGGAGGGTGGCGAGGCCACGCCGGTTGAGGTCCCGGGCCACCGCCCGGTTGCGCGGACTCTGCCGCGAGCTGCCGCTGCCGTGCGCGAAGAGGACCAGGCCGGTCGCGTGCTCGGCGAGGGTCAGATCACCGTCGAGGCTGGCACTGGCGAGCTCGATCCGCTCCTCGGTCGTCCAGGTGGTCATGTCCCTGTCCTTTCCCGTCCTCTCGGGGGGACGACCTCACGGTACGCCGCCTAAGGAGCAGGGCCCGGTAGCCGATCGGGAGTAGGACGATCGCCAGGAGGTTGCGCCCGATGTCCGTTTCCCGGTTGAGCCGCGCCCAGCAGGCCTACGCCGTGGTGGCCCGCCCGAGCGTGCGGGACCGAGCCCGGAACACCCGTGACGACGCCGGTTACCTCACCGACCGGGACCGGGAGCTGATCTACCAGGCCACCGGCCAGCGGATCGGCGAGGGGCAGCCGAACGCGGGCTGGATCAACTCGCTCGCCGCCGCGATCGCCGCGGACCGGGCGATGGGCCGCCTGGCGCCCGGCCAGGAGATCACCGCGACCTACCTGCACGACCTCTCCCGCCGGTACGACCAGTCCAGCCCCGGCCGGAACCCGGTCGCCGGATACCTGGAACCGGCCCTGCGCTACCTCGCCCAGCGCGGCGGCGGGCGGCTGGACGTCAGCGCCTGACCCGGCCCGTCAGCCGGGGCCGGGTCCGTTCGACCAGGGCCTACGCCACCTCGCGGAGCGTGCGGTTGGTCTCCTGGGAGACCGGCCGCACGCTCAGCGGCGTGGCGTCCGATTTGGTAGAACGTGCACAGCGTCCGATGTAACAGGCCTTGACCAGACGTGTGTGATCGTTAACATCAACGCAACACGATCCGGCTCCACATCCCCCCTGAAGGGAGCCTTTGTCATGTCCCCGATGGCACGACTCGCAGCCGTACTGATGCTGCTGGCCACCGTGCTGCTCCACCCGTCCCCCGGTCAGGCCGCAACGACGTTCACGAATCCGGTCGCCGCCGCCCCCTACGGCGCCGACCCGTGGATGGGCTACTACAACGGCTACTACTACGTGGCCACCACGACCTGGAACTCGCAGATCGTGATCAAGAAGGCGACCTCGGTGGCCGCGCTCCCCGGCGCGGCCGAGTCGGTCGTCTACACCGGAACCGAGACCGCCAACTGCTGCAACATGTGGGCACCGTCGCTGCACCAGCTCACCGGCCCGAACGGGACCCGCTGGTACCTGTACTACACGGCCGGCACCGCGGCGTGCTGCGACAACCAGCACTCGTACGTGCTGGAGAGCTCGGGCACCGACCCGATGGGGCCGTACACGTACAAGGGCCAGCTCGCCGTCCAGGCGAGCAACGGCTGGGCGATCGACGGCAGCGTGGCGACGATCAACGGCAGCAACTACTTCTTCTACTCGTCCTGGGTCGGCACCCTGCAGAGCCTCTTCATCGCGCCGATGACCAACCCGTGGACGGTGAGCGCGTACGGCACCCGGATCTCCTACCCGACGTACGACTGGGAGATGGTCGGCGGGAACACCGAGGAGGCGCCGTACGTCGTCCAGCACAACGGCGTCACGTACCTGACGTACTCGGCCAGCTCCTGCAACACCCCGGACTACAAGATCGGCATGCTGACCCTGACCGGCAGCAGCCCGCTCTCCGCGTCCAGCTGGACCAAGAAGAGCACCGCGATCTTCTCCCGCAGCGACGCGAACGGCGTCTACGGCGTCGGCGGCCAGGGCTTCTTCAACTCCCCCGACGGCACCGAGACGTGGCTGGTCTACCACGCCAACGAGACCACCTCGCAGGGCTGCGGCGCGACCCGGACCACCCGGATCAAGAAGGTCGGCTGGAACTCGGACGGCAGCCCCAACCTGGGCACCCCCGACGCGCTCTCCACCAGCATCACGGCACCGTCCGGCGACCCCGGCGGCAGCGTATCGTTCCCGGTCACCGGCACGGCGTACCGCATCATCAACCAGAACAGCGGCAAGCTCCTCGACGCCGTCAACTGCGGCACCGCCAACGGCACCACGATCCAGCAGTACTCCGACCTGAGCAACAACTGCCAGAAGTGGACCTTCACCAAGTCCACCAGCGGCTACTACCGCATCACCAACGTGAACAGCGGCACGAAGCTCGACTCGGTCAACTGCGGCACCACGAACGGCACGTCGATCGACCTCTGGGCCGACCTCTCCAACGTCTGCCAGGAGTGGTCCGTCACCCCGATCGGCGGCTACTACCTGATCGCCAACCGCTACAACGGCCTGGTCCTCGACGTCACCGACTGCGGCACCGCCAACAACGTCCTGGTCCGCCAGTGGACCGCCCTCGGCAACTCCTGCCAGCAGTGGTCCATCACCCCCTGATCCCCCCGCTCCGCGAGAAGGCGCCGGCTCACGTCGGCGCCTTCACCCTTTCTCCGGTACGCCGTCGCCTCCCCCGCCGCGCGCAAAAGGCGACCCCCTCACGGCAACGCCACCTCCGGCGTCACTCCCGGCCATAGCGCGCCCCCACCTCTCGGCTGGTGCTCAGGGGTGTGTCGGCCGACCCGACACACCCCTGACGACCAGCCAAAACCGGAAGCCGCGCTACGGCCGGCGGTGGCGGCGGGCTCGCGCGCCGGGCAGCGGGCAGCGGGCTCGCGCGGCGGGCGGCGGGCGGTGGGCGGCGGGCGGTGGGCGGTGGGCGGTGGGCGGTGGGCGGCGGGGTCAGCGGAGGGTGTCGAGGAGGCGGTGCCAGTGCGGGAGGAGGGGGGCGGGGCAGGAGAGCTCGCGGATGCCCAGGGCCGTCAGCTGCTCGTGCAGGGTCGGTGTCGGGCGCAGGTCGAGGGAGACCCGGTACGGGATCGAGCGGGCGACCGCCATCGAGACCGACCACTCGGTGAGCTGGGCGACCACCCGGGGGAGGCGGTCGGGCGGGAGCAGGGCGTCGTTGCGGACCGTACGGTCCCAGACCAGGGTGTGCTGGGCCAGGTCGCCGGTGCTGACGTGCAGGAGGTGGCAGTCGTCGAGGAGGTCGGCGATGCCGAGGGCGGCAGCCGGAGTGGCGACGTCCAGGCCGAGGCGCCAGTGGGACGCGGCGGCCATCCGGAAGGCGTCGACCTCGGAGGGCAGCGAGACCATCGGCAGGATCACCACCGGATCGTCGGTGGGTGCCTCGGCGACCAGCGTACGGAAGGAGCGAACGGTCTCGGGGCGCAGGTCGCGGACGCCGCGGCGGCCGAAGGCGGCGGCCGGGGCGGCGGCGCCGGGCTGGTCGAAGTAGCGGATCGCGGGGAGGCGGCGGCCGGAGAGGGCGAGCAGCTCCCAGAGGTCGGCGCGGTCGTCGGGCGACATGGCGCGCAGGTCCTCGGCGCGCAGCGGGGACCAGCCGTCGGCGAGGCCGCCGTAGTCGCGGGCCTCCGCCAGGTCGGTGACCTCGGCGAAGACGCGGAGGTCGCCGTTGTGCGCGGCCGGGGGCGCGGTGGTCGCGGAGTCGAAGTCGACGACGATGTCCTGGCCGAGCCAGCTGTCGTCGACCGCGATGCCGGTGAGGACCGGTACGGGCAGTGCCCACAGTGCCCGGGCCTCCGGCGCATACGGCGTGACCGGCTCCTCCACGACCGCGCCGGAGAGACGTGGCGCGAGGGTGCGGATCAGGTCGACGTCCGGTTTCTCCAGATAGACGATCGCCCGCCCGTAGACGATGTCGTCGATGCCGGTCCGGTCGACCAGGAGACCCCGGTGCCGGCCGAACCCGTACGCGATCCCCGCTGCACGTTCACCCATGATCAGTCGCCACCTAGACACGTCCCCGACGGTGTAAGGGTGGACAGTAGCCCTATCGGGCGGGACGCGCATACCGCGAGAACTGCCGGATACCGAACTGGAACAGGGGCGAACCCCTGTTCCAGTCATCGATGGCCGAACGACGCCTCAACGGGGACCCCGGCCGCCCCCGTCACGATCGTGGTCACGATCGCAGAACCGGTCGTAACCGTTGTCCCAGCCGTCGTCCCAGCCCTCGCGGTAACCGCGGGCGTAGTCCCGGCCGTGGCGGCCGCCGTACGCGTCGGCGTACTTGTCGCGCGGCTCACGGCAGCTGCGCCGGGCGTCGTTCCAGCCGTCGTCCTTGCCGTCCCGGTACCCCTCCCACCAGTCGTGGCGGTCGGCGGCGGAGGTGGTGACGGCGTGGTGCCCGGGCGCGGCGGCTGCGGGTGCGGTCGTCAGGCCCTGGACCAGGCCGAGGCCGCCCAGGAACATCGCACTGCCGAGAGTGGCGCCAACCTTGCGGACGTTCATTTCCTCTAATCCCCCGTATTTGTCGGATCGCTTTCGGGACCGAACCTACGCCCCGCCTCGACGGCCGTCCGGGAAACCAGCGCCACTCGTCCGAAAATACGATTCGGCATCGTTCATACGCCCACCCCGAGCTGCATCTACGCGGGAATCGAAATATCCCCGAAATGAGAGGTGATGATTAAGCGCGGAGGGGAATGCTCACGGCGTACGGGAAGAAATGAAGGCCGGGAAGAGCGGAAAGCCCTTCCCGGCCGAAAAGCGTGCGCCGAGGTCAGCGCTTGGTATAGATGAAGCCGACCTTGTCGACCTCGTCGCCGGTGCGGCCGTGGAAGCCGGCGATCTGCCAGCCGGACGGCGCGGTACGGGTCACGCAGGTCGACGTGGTGGTGCCGCCCGCGATGCTGTTGCCGAGGTTGGTGGTGAACTTGGCGTAGAAGATCCGCGTGTGCGAGCTGTAGACGCCGCTGCAGAGGTACGCGGTGGTCACGTATTCCCCGCTGCTCAGCGTGCGGGAGACCGCGGTGCCGCCGGTCCCGCCGTGGCTGAGTGTGGTGCCGTTGGCCAGCGTGAGGTTGACCTGGTCGACGCGGGATCCGGCGCGCAGCCCGATCGTGGTGGCCTGACCGCCGGCCGGCACCGCGTCGATGTCGTTGTAGTAGTCGCCGTGCGGGCCGCCGAACTGCTCGCTGAGCTGGTACGACGAGCTGACCGACCAGTCCAGGTTGACGTGGATCGGGTCGTGGTCGGAGAGCATCAGCCCGGTGCCGTCCTCGAGGAACGCGGCGTGCTCGTTGTGGTAGTACGACGCGTTCAGCGTGACCAGCCTGCTGCTGCGGTAGAGGATCTTGTCGACCACCTCGCAGGTGTCGGTGATCGCCGACTCGTCGCAGACCAGCGCGTCGGAGCCCTTGGCCGGCGCGACGCCGCCGCGCTGCAGCTTGACCCACGCGTCGGTGAGCCCGTTGTTCGCGACGAACTCGGCGATCGTGTCCCCGGTCCGCGTGTAGCGGGTGTTGGTGTCGCCCATGACGACGACCGCGTTCCCGTTGGAGTGGGTGCCGATGAACGCGGTGATCTGCGCCAGGTTGTCGGCCCGGGACTCCAGGTCGCCGTCGTTGGTGCCCGCGTTGGTGTGCAGGTTGTAGAAGTCGACGTACACACCCTCGGCGAGTTGCGTACGCATGAAGGTGAAGCCCTTGGGGGTCAGGCAGTCACCGGAGTCGTACTGGCAGGAGTCCCAGCCGACCCGCTCGAAGTCGTCGCCGTCCCACGCGTACGACGACACGGTGTTCAGCCCGGAGCCGATGCCGGCGCCGCCGCTGGTCGCGGTCCGGTACGTGTGGGTGTCGGTGGCGTACAGGTAGGCGTGGTAGTTGAAGTCCTCCTGGACCTGGACGAGGTCGTAGGGGGAGAGACGCTGGCCGATGGCCGTCGTCGCGGTCGCCCGATCGGTCTCGGCACTCGAGATGATGTCGGGGAGACCGGCGATATTGTAGGAAAGAAGCTTGAGAGTCCCGGTGCTGGCCGCGGAGGCGGCGGTGGCCGGAACGGCGAGGACGGCAGCGGCCGTGAGGGCGACCGCGAGGGGGATCCGTGTCTTCAACACGAATCGGAAGGTAAACACCTGAACGCCCGTAAGGGAACCCTCGTCGTGATCATCGATACCCTTGGTCATGTGTGGGCATCGCCGCGTTGAGGGATGTTCACGTTCCCCCCACGGGCCGTTAGCTGCGTGTTCTCAACGCGCGCTAAGGCTGGGCCGCGATCTTGCCCCCACCACGTGGAGTCTCCCCATGCCCGTGAGCCGCCGGACCATCCTGCGCGCCTCCGCCGCCGGTTTCCTTGCTGGACCGAGCGTCCTCGCCGCCTCCCCGGCCTCCGCCGCTCCTCTTTCCACCACCGCCGCTTCCACCGCCGCCGCTTCCACCGCCGCCGCGTTCGTCGACAGCTACCAGACGAACACCACGGCGAACCTGACCGTCGACACCAATGCCGCGGTCCGGATCCTCTCCGGCTTCCAAACCGTCTGGTCCACCGGCACCGCGTGGAACACCGGCACCGTTCTCGACGAGGCCTTCCTGCGCGCCAGCATGCGCGGCGCCATCACGATCACGTCGAAGCGGACGCAGGCCGAGGCGGACAAGGCGTTCGTCGTCGACCGCCAGCACCAGAGCTACTCGGTGATCGCCGGACTCGGCCCGCTCGCCGCGCTCTACCGCTCCGGCGCGCTCGCGGTCACCGGCATCACCGCCGCGCCCGCGACCACCCCGGCCACCACGATCAGCGACGCGGTCCCGGCGGACGCCCCGGCCGGCTCGGCGATCGGCGCCGGCTCCACCTCGTCCGCGCTGGGCAGGGTGGTCACCCTGGTCAACACGCTGCGGGGCAACTACTCCTCGGGCAACCCGAGCAAGTACGCGTACCAGTACCCGCGCCCGTGGCGGATGACGCTCGCCAACAAGGTCGTCGACACCGGCGTCCTCGACGAGTTCGGCTTCCCGGTCTACGACTCCGAGGTCAAGGTCGTTCCGACGCTGCTGCGCCAGCGCAGCACGTCGCCCACCGACGACGCCGGTTTCGTCAGCGGTCACACCAACGCCCTCTTCCTGGCCTCCCTCTCCTATGCGTACGCCGTACCGGAGCGGTTCCAGGAACTGGTCGCCACCGCGTACGACCTGGCGCACACCCGGATCGTGGCCGGCATGCACTCCCCCGTCGACGTGATCGGCGGCCGGATCCTGGCCACCGCGCTCGCCGCCGGCATCCTGAACGACCCGGCGAACGCGTCGGTCAAGGCGGACGCGCGCGCCCAGGCACTCGCCTACTTCCAGGCCCAGGCGGGCACTTCCGGGGTGTTCGACTTCGCCCACTCCTACGTGGACGAATACGGCGACCGGTCCGCGAACGCCGCGAACATCCGGCACAAGCACACCTACGACCTGCCGTCGCACGGCAAGCGGGTTCCGTTCACCGTGCCCAAGGGCGCCGAGGTACTGCTCGAGACCCGGCTCCCCTACCTCGACGCGGAGCAGCGGCGCGAGGTCCTGCGCACCACCGGGCTCGCCTCGGGCCACCCGATCCTGGACAGCACCGAGCAGTGGGGCCGGATCAACCTGTTCGCGGCGGCCGACGGCTTCGGCGCGTTCGACGCGACCGTCGCGGTCACCCTCGACGCGGCGCAGGGCGGCTTCGCGGCGAAGGACACCTGGAAGAACGACATCGACGGTAGGGGCGGCCTGGTCAAGCTCGGTTCGGGCGAACTGGCCCTCTCCGGCGACAACGACTTCCGCGGCGGTGTCACGGTGGCCGAGGGAACGCTGACCGCGGCCTCGCGGACCGCCCTGGGCGGCGGCGACGTCACCGTCTCCGGCGGCACGCTGAAGCTGGAGGCCGGCGGCGTGAAGGTACGCGGCGGCTTCCGGCAGAGCGCGGGCACCCTGGTCGCCTCGGTGGACGCCGAGGAGAAGACCCCGCTGACCGTCGACGGCGAGGCGGTCATCGGCGCGAACGTGGTGCTCTCGATCGCGGCGGGCAAGCACTGCGACCCGACGATCCCGGTCCTCAAGGCGCGCAGCGTCCGCGGCAGGTTCGCCAAGGTCGTGGTGACCACGGCGGGCTACCGGGCGGACCTGGTGTACACCGGCGACAGCGTCGCGGTGCGCGTACGCAAGGGGTAGAAAGCCGTTGAAGTGCCCGGCCGGTCGTCGATGTGCTTGACAAACATCGATGACCGGCCATTGGATGTGACCATGCGCCGGAAATGCACGGCCGTCCTCGCCGTCGTTCTCGCCCTGGTCACCGTGCTGAGCGCACCGGCCAGCGCGGCCACGACCTGCGCCGCACCGGTCCCGAGCACCACACACGCCGGGTACACCGTCTTCGATCCGGCCTGCAACGTCGACGGCACCGCGTTCACCGCGCTCGCCGGGGCCCGCGTCTGGACCGGGATCCGGGGCGGTGCCGGGTACCGGATCGAGGTGCCGCGGAACTGGAACGGGCGGCTCGTGGTCTGGGCGCACGGCTACCGCGGCACGGGTACCACGGTCTATGTGGACGATCCCGACCTGCGCGCGTTCTACGTGCAGCAGGGCTATGCGTGGACGGCGTCCAGCTACGCGACCAACGGGTACGACGTGGGCCAGGGCGTCCGTGACTCGTACGCGCTGATCGATGTCTTCCGGCAGGTCACCGGCCGGGTCGCGAGCTCGGTGATCATGTCCGGCAAGTCGATGGGCGGGCACGTCACCGCGGTCGCCGTCGAGGAGTACCCGCGAGCCTTCGCCGGCGCGATGCCGTACTGCGGCGTGCTCGCCGACACCTCACTCTACGACTGGTTCCTGGACGCGAACGTCACCGCCGCCGCCCTGGCCGACGTGAAGATCGACTTCCCGCTGGTCCCGCCCGCCGACTACCAGACCACGTGGCGGGAACAGGTGAGCCGGATCCTGCCCGCCCTCGGCCTGACCGCGGGTGCTCCCCCGGCGCTCACCCCGGCCGGCCGGATCTGGTCCGAGGTGGCCGAGCAGCGCACCGGCGGTGAACGCCCCGGGTTCGACGCGGCCTTCGCGTACTGGAACACCGCCACGTCGCTGGACCCGCTCGCCGACCTGCCGTTCCTGTTCGGCCTCTACCCCGGCCTGACCGGCGGCACCGGCAGCATCGCCCCCGGCAACGTCACCGACAACCAGGACACCTGGTACAGCACCTCCGGCGGCCGGCTGCCCACCATCGCCGACCTCAAGCTCAACGCCGAGGTCCTCCGGGTACGGCGCACCGCCACCGCCGACCCGGGCCTCTCCGGCATCCCGGCGGTCGACGGCCGCCCCTCGGTCCCGGTCCTCTCCCTGCACGACATCGGCGACCTGTTCGTACCCTTCTCGATGGAGCAGGAGTACGCGGCCCGGGCCGCCCGCAACGGCCGCGCGAACCTGTTCGTCTCCCGCGCCATCCGCGGCGTCGGCCACTGCGATTTCACCCAGCCCGAACTCCAGCAGGCCTTCACCGACCTGACAGGCTGGATCCGCACCGGCCACCGCCCGGCCGGCGACGCCATCCAGGACCGCCGAACGGTCGCCTCCGCGTCTTTCGGCTGCCGTTTCACCATCGGCGTACGCCCGGAGTTCACCGCACCCACCTGCCCCGTCACCACGCCACCGCACTCCCCGCGAAATCACGGGTGACCCGCATTCCGATCACGGATTCCCGGACATCCCCTCCCTGGCCGGGGATACGGCGATGACGGCAATCCGGCATCGCGGCGGCCACCATCACCGGGCGACCGCGCCCTACCAGGGCAACGGCTCCGGCGGAGCCGTCGTCGCGGTTCTTCCGGACCTCGGGGATGAGCATGATCGATTAGGCTGCGCGCCATGTTCGAGAACGTGGATGAACAGCTGCGGGACTTCGTGGCGGATCCGGAGTTTCCGCATCGGGAGGCGGCGCGGCAGGCGATCGCGTTTCGGGGTGCCGGGGATGTCGCCGCGCTGCTGGCCGTCTACGACGACCCGCACCCGTGTGGGATGACCGAGATCATCTTCGCCATGGCGGGGACCGCGCGGCCCTGGCTGAACTGGGTGCCGATGCCCTCGGAGGCGATCGTGAACGTCGCCAACGAGGTCGGGCGCCGCCGGGCCGAGGGTGAGGAGCTGACGATCGAGGGGCTCGCGCTCTCCGCCGCCGAGCCGCCCAGCGCGGTCGCCGCCTGCCAGCGGATCGCCGGGCCGATCGATGTGGAGATCGCCGAGTTCCCCGAACCCGACATCCGCACGCCGCTGCGCCGTGGCCGGTACGCCGCTTGGCGCTACGACGGCGAACGGCCCCTCCCCACCGTCCCCGAGCCGTCCGCGGCGGCGGTCACGGTGTTGCGCGAGGTGGCCGGCGAGCCGTGGCCCTCCCCGATCTCGGGATACCTGAAGGCGGAGCCGCTCGGCGGGTTCCCGGTGGCCGAGCTGATCGGCCTGCTCACCCACGCGCCCGCCGCCCCGGCGACCCCGCGCTGGGAGTACCTCGCCAAGTCCACCCCGGCGTACTGGTACCGCCTGCTCCAGCCGTGGGTCTGCCTGGGCATCCTGCACCACGCGGGCGACGAACCGTGGGCGACCTCGACCCGGCGCGAGGTGCTGGTCGACCTGGCCCTCGGCGCCGAGGACTGGATCGCCGACGCGGCCCTGTTCGCGCTGGTCACCGCCGCGTACCGGGAACCGGCGCAGCGGACCGAGGCCCGCGAACTGGTCCGCCTGCGCCTGGACGCGGCGACCGCGGCACCCCGGGTGGTGACCATCGAGGAGTCGCTGGCCCGGCTGATGCTGATCACGCCCGGGTGCACCGGCGAGGACCGGTCCCGGGCACTCGCGGCGCTGGCCCGGATCGAGCGCGAGAACGAGCCGGAGCCCGAGCCGAAGAAGACCCGCAAACGCCGCTTCTGGCAGCGCGGCGACTAGCTCCCCGCCCGCGCTTCGCCGCGCCCCTCACCGCAGCGCCCCGCACCGTCACGCACCGCCCCGCACCGTCGCGCCGCGGTCACATGGCAGCCTGCCCGGGCCGTGGGCGGCCCGGCTTCTCGCAGCGGTGCGGGTCAGGCCGGGTTGGCGGTCTGCTCCAGGATGCCGCGGAAGGCCCGGGACGCCGGGGACTCGGCGCCGCTCAGCCGCTGGGCGGTGAAGATGGTGCGGCGTGGGGCGCCGCCCGGGTCGATCAAGCGGCAGGAGGTCGGGCGGCCCGCCCAGACCAGATCCGGGATCAGGGCGACGGCGTTGCCCGATTCGACCAGGCGCATGTGGGCCTGCAGGTCGGCCGTCTCGTAGCGGACGTCCGGCTCGAAGCCGTTGCCGCGGCACAGCTGCTCGGCGAAGTGGCGGGAGGCGGCGCCGCGGGGCTCCATCACCCAGGGCATCTGCCGGGCGGTGTCGAGCGAGTCGACCGGGCGCAGCGACTCCCCCTCGGGCGGCAGAGCCAGGCGGATCGCGTCGGTGGTCAGGTCACGGCGGTCCAGGCCCGGATGGTGTGGCGCCGCGTGGGCCGGGTACTGCTCGGCGATAACCATGTCGAAGTCCCGCGCCCAGGTCTCGCGGAGGGCCTCTTCCGGCTCACGCTGGACCATCTCCACGCGTACGTCCGGAAAACGCAGCGCCGAGGCGCGCAACGCGGCCGGCATGAACGCGAGCGCCGCGCTCTGGAAGACGGCGACCCGGACCCGGCCGGTGACCCTGGTCGCGGCGGCCTGGAGCCGGGCCTCGGCGCGCTCCAGCGTGTCCAGTACCTCGCCGACCGACTCGACCAGCACCTCGGCCTGCGGAGTGAGCTGCACCCGGCGCCCCGCCTTGCGCAGCAGCACCGTGCCGGTCTCCTTCTCCAGCTGGCTGAGCTGCTGGCTGACCGCGGACGGGGTGAAGTTCAGCGCCTCGGCGACCGCGGCCAAAGTCCCGCGGATGGCGAGCTCACGGAGCAGGATCAGACGACGGATCTCCAGCATGGGCCCATACATTAGCTCAGCTGAAGAATACTCGTCATCAACGATCGCTTTTCCTAACCGGATCAGCCGACGCACACTGTCGCTGTTGCTGGAAGGAGCATCCCGATGTCTGAGATCGCCGAAGAGACGATCGCCCTTGTTCGGCGCTGGCTGCGCGAGGCCTCGACCGTTCCCGTCAGCGGTTCGGCAGCTCAGCTGGCCGGGTTGCTGCGGGACCCGCGAGGACTCGCCTTCGCGGTCGGCTTCGTCGACGGCGTGGTCCGCCCGGAGGACGTACGCGTCAGCGCCCGCACCCTGAACTCGCTGGCCGGAGACGTTCCCGCGTTCCTCCCCGCACACCTGAAGGCCGCGGTCCGCCTCGGTGGCGCGCTCGCCCCGGTGATGCCCGGAGTGGTGGTGCCGATCGCCCGGCGCGCGCTGCGCCACATGGTCGGCCACCTCATCGTGGACGCCACCGACGCCCGCCTTGGTCGCGCCATCAGCAAAATCCGGCGCCGCTCCACCGCCCAGGGCGCCGTCCGCCTCAACGTCAACCTGCTCGGCGAGGCCGTCCTCGGCCGCGGCGAGGCGTCCCGGCGGCTCAAGGACACCGAGCGGCTGCTGGCCCGGGCCGACGTCGACTACGTGTCGATCAAGGTGTCGTCGACGGTCGCGCCGCACAACCCGTGGGCGTTCGACGAGGCCGTAGCGGACATCGTGGAGGAGCTGACCCCGCTCTTCATGCTCGCGGCGCGGACCGGCAAGTTCGTGAACCTGGACATGGAGGAGTACAAGGACCTCGACCTCACCATCGCGGTCTTCACCCGGATCCTCGACCGGCCCGAGCTGCTCGGGCTCGAGGCGGGCATCGTCCTGCAGGCGTACCTGCCGGACGCCCTCTCCGCCATGATGCGCCTGCAGGTCTGGTCCGCGTCGCGGCGCGAGCGCGGCGGCGCGGGCATCAAGGTGCGCCTGGTCAAGGGCGCCAACCTGCCGATGGAGCAGGTCGAGGCGGCCGTGCACGGCTGGCCGCTCGCGACCTGCGAGAGCAAGCAGGCGACCGACACCAACTACAAGCGGGTCCTCGATTACGCCCTCCACCCCGACCGGATCGGCAACGTCCGGCTCGGCGTCGCGGGGCACAACCTGTTCGACGTGGCGTACGCGTGGACGCTGGCCGGCGAGCGCGGCGTCCGCGAGGGCATCGAGTTCGAGATGCTGCTCGGGATGGCCGAGGGCCAGGCCGAGGCGGTCCGGCGGGAGGTCGGCGGGCTGCTGCTCTACACGCCCGTGGTCCGGCCGGAGCAGTTCGACGTGGCGATCGCGTACCTGATCCGGCGTCTCGAAGAGGGCGCCAGCTCGGACAACTTCATGTCGGCGGTCTTCGAGCTGCACACGGACACGGCCCTGTTCGAGCGGGAGAAGGAGCGGTTCCTCGCCTCCCTCCAGACGCTGGACGACGTCGTGCCGGAGCCGAACCGGGTAGCCGACCGTTACGCCGCCGTACCGCACTCGGTGCCCGGCCACTTCGAGAACACCCCGGACACCGACCCGGCCGTCGTGGTCAACCGTCACCGGATCCAGCAGATCCTCGAACGTGTGCCGTCCACGACGCTCGGCCTCGACCTGCGCCGGATCGGCGAGCGCGCGGAACTCGACGCGGCCCTGGCCACCGCGGCCGCCGCGAGCTGGGGCACCCTCTCCCGCCGGGCCGTGCTGCACCACGTCGGTGACGCCCTCGAGACCAACCGCGACAAGCTGCTCGAGGTGATGGTCGCCGAGGCCGGCAAGACGATCGACCAGGCCGACCCCGAGGTCTCCGAGGCGATCGACTTCGCGCACTACTACGCCGAGCTCGCCCACCAGCGGATGGACGGCGCCGAACCGGTACCCGCCCGGGTCACGCTGGTCACCCCGCCGTGGAACTTCCCGGTGGCCATCCCGGCCGGCTCCATGCTGGCCGCCCTCGCCGCCGGCTCCGCCGTGGTGATCAAGCCGGCCGGCCCGGCCGAACGCTGTGGCGCGGTGCTCGCCGGTATCGTCCGCGACGCCCTCGCCGCCGCCGGTGCCGACCCCGACCTGGTCACCCCGTTCCAGGTCGACGAGGGCACCCTCGGCCGCGAGCTGGTCTCGCACCCGCTGGTCGACCGGGTCATCCTCACCGGCGCGTACGAGACCGCTGAACTGTTCCGGTCATTCCGCGCGGACCTCCCGCTGCTCGCCGAGACCAGCGGTAAGAACGCGATCATCGTGACCCCGAGCGCCGACCTGGACCTCGCGGTCAAGGACGTGGTCGCCTCGGCGTTCGGCCACGCCGGCCAGAAGTGCTCGGCGGCGTCGTTGGTCGTGCTGGTCGGCTCGGTCGCCCGGTCCCAGCGGTTCCGTACCCAGCTGCTGGACGCGGTGTCCTCCCTGGAGGTCGGGTGGCCGTGGGACGCGCGGACGCAGGTCGGCCCGCTGGTCGAGCCGGCCGCCGGCAAGCTGCTCGACGGCCTGACCACTCTCGGTCCGGACGAGCACTGGCTGATCGCACCCCGCAAGCTCGACGACAGCGGCAGGCTCTGGAGCCCCGGCGTGCGTGACGGCGTACGGCGCGGTTCGGCATACCACCGGACGGAGTACTTCGGCCCGATCCTCGGCATCATGACGGCCGACTCGCTCGACGAGGCGATCGACGTCGTCAACGAGGTCGATTACGGCCTCACCTCCGGCCTGCACTCCCTCGACGCCGACGAGATCCGCCGCTGGCTGGACCGCGTCCAGGCGGGCAACCTGTACGTCAACCGCGGCATCACCGGTGCCATCGTCCGCCGCCAGCCGTTCGGCGGCTGGAAGCGCTCGGCGGTCGGCCCCGGCACCAAGGCCGGTGGCCCCAACTACCTGACCGGCCTCACCGCCTGGTCCCCCGTCCCGTCCACGGCGACGGCGGAGATCACCCACCCGGGTGTGCGGGTCCTGCTCGCCGCCGCCCGCTCCACGGTCCCCACCGAGGCGCGCACGCCGGTCACGGTCACCGGCTCGGCCGGTGGCCCGGACTTCGCGGGCACTCCGGACGGCGCCGCGACCACCGCGCTGACCGCCGGCGAGATGGCGAGCGTCGAACGCGCCGCACGGAGCGACGCCGAGGCTTGGGCGTCCGATTTCGGTCAGGCGGCCGACGTCTCCGCCCTGGGTGTGGAGCGCAACGTCCTGCGCTACCTGCCCTGCCCGGTCACCGTTCGTCTCGCCGAGGGCGCCCCGGTCGCGGATCTGGTCCGGGTCCTCGCCGCCGGGGTGCTCGCCGGGGCTCCGGTGCGGGTCTCGACGGCCGCCCCGCTCCCCGACGCCCTCGCGACCCGCTGCCGGGACCTGGTCGTCGAGGACGATGCCGCGTTCGCAAGCTCTCTCACCACCGGGCGCGTCCGCCTCATCGGGGGTTCGGCCTCCGCTCTGGCCGAGGCCACCGGCGGGCGCCCCGACCTGGCCGTCTGGTCGGGCCCGGTGGTCGAGGCCGGTCGCGTCGAGCTCCTGCCCTTCCTGCACGAGCAGGCCGTCAGTATCACCGCCCACCGGTTCGGCAACGACCTGCCGATCGCCGCCGAAGTCCTCTGACTCCCGTTCCACCCCTTCCACGCGGCCGCGCCGCGTCCTTCCGGGCGCGGCGCGGCCGCTGGTCTCTGCCTGTCCACCCCGCTTCGTCATGCCCGTGAGCCAACCGTCCGGCGGCCGGCCGGGCGGTAGTGCCAGGGTGAGTCTTCGCGGTGACGCCGGGGTGAGTGCCGAAGGTGAACCCAGCACTACCGGCACCGGCGGCCACCGCCGATAGCGTTCCCGGCATGCGGAGGGCGGACGGAGGGGCGGGCGGAGGGCGGGCGGAGGGGCAGACGGCCGGAGTCAGAGCACGGAGAAGGTGGCGGGGAGCGGACCTCGGCCGGTCAGGGTGCGGAGCACCGTGGAGCCCTGGCCGGTCAGCGCGGCGACGCGGGCGGCCAGGGTGAGGGATTCGGTGAGGGCGTCCGGGGCGAGGTCCAGGGGAAGCGACGCGGCGGCCGCGGCGTCGAGGCCGTGGACCACGAGTTCGAAGGTGCGCGTCGGGATCCAGTCACGGACGCGCATGCCGCCGGCCGAGGTGACGACCGGGTCGTCGTCGTTGACGTTGGCCAGGGCCTGGGTGGCCCGGCCGACCAGCTCGCTCACCATGTCGGCGGGCGCGGTGCCGAGCGAGGCGCCGGTCCGGCGGGCGTCCTCGGTCGACGCGGCCACGGCGGCGGCCACCAGGGCGGGAGGGGCCGAGCGGGCGTAGGCGAAGTAGCCCTCAGGGGAGTCGATCTCCACCTGCGGGGCGGGAGTGGCGAGGACGGCCGGGACCTGGCGGAGCGCCGAGCTCACGGTGTGACCGATCAGGTCACGGAGGCTCCAGTCGCCGAGGCCGGGAACGTCGAGGCGGTCCGGCGGGATGCTGGCGGCCAGACCGGCGTAGGCGATGGCGGCGGAGCGGAACGTGCGACGGAAGTCCATGGCACAAATCTGCCAGGTCAGGGGTGGGAGCGGACCGTGTCCCCGGTCTCGATCGGCGGCTCGGCACACAGAGTGGCAACCTGGTGGCGGTACCGTTCCGGCCGTGCTGCTACCACTGCCCGACGGGGACTTCCAGGCCTATCTGTTCGACTGCGACGGGACGATCACCGACTCGATGCCGCTGCACTACCGAGCCTGGCTCGGGGCGCTCGCGGAGTACGAGTGCGAGTTCCCGGAGGAACTGTTCTACGCGTGGGGCGGGCGCCTGGTGACCGACATCATCGCCGACCTGAACGAGCAGCAGGGCCTGAGCATGCCGGTGGCGGGCGTGGCGGAGCGGCGGGAAGCGCTCTTCCAGGAGGGTTTCCCCGGCATGCGGGCGGTTCCGGAAGTGCTGGAGCACATCCACGACGCGCACGAGCGGCTGCCGTTCGCGGTGGTCTCGGGGAGTACCCGGGAGTCGGTCACCGCCTCGCTGACGGCGGTCGGGCTGCTGGACCGGTTCCCGGTGCTGGTCTGCGCGGAGGACTACGCGAAGCCGAAACCGGATCCGGAGCCCTACCTGACCGGGGCGCGGCTGCTCGGCGTGGACCCGGCGCGGTGCCTGGTCTTCGAGGACACCGAGCTGGGCGTGCAGGCGGCGGAGGCGGCGGGGATGGCCGCGGTCCGGGTGCCGCCGCCCTGGCAGCGATAGAAACATCCGCAGATCTTCGGGTGTGGCGAAGAACGGCGTGCTCTGCCCCGAGACGGGCGTCCCGGGCGGTCGATCCCTGTCCTAGGGTGACGGTATGAACAGCGCTTTTCAGGATATTCCGCCGACCACGCTCGCCGATGTGCTCGGGCGGGACCGGGTGATGGAGATCGGCATCCGGCCGTTGTGGACGCCGGTGCCCCGGGTGGCGGGGCCGGCCTACACCGTGCGGTGCCCGCCCGGGGACAACCTGATGCTGCACGCGGCGATCTACCGGGCCGAGCCGGGAGCGGTGATCGTGGTCGAGTCCGGTGATCTCGACTACGCGCTGGCCGGTGGGAACGTCTGCGCGGTGGCGCACCGGCGCGGGGTGGCGGCGTTCGTGCTGGACGGGCTGATCCGGGACCTCGGCGAGGTACGGGAGATCGGGTTCCCGGTCTTCGCACGCGGGGTCATCCCGATCCCCGGCACCAAGAGCGTGCTCGGGAGCCACGGTGCCGAGGTGCGGTGCGGCGGCGTCGCGGTGAACCCCGGCGACGTCGTGGTCGCCGACGAGGAGGGCGTGGTGGTCGTCCCCGCCGGGCGGCACGACGAGGTGCTCGCCGCGTCGAGGGCCAAGCTCGCCAAGGAGGAGGCCGAAACCCTCGACGACTGGGAACGGGCACACCGCGCCCGGATCGAGAAGACCCTCGCCGACCAGGGCTTCACCGGCTGACACCGGCCGCGGATCACGGCGGCGGTGAGGCGGCCGGGTAGGGGAACGCGGGCGCAGGGGCAGGGGGCGGGCCCAGGGGCAGACGCACGGGCGGGCAGGCAGGGCGCGCGGGGCGCGCAGGCGGCGCGGCGCGGGCGGGCGGGGCGCGCAGGCAGCGCGGCGCGGGCGGACACTGACGGCGCGGACGGGCGGGGGCTACCAGCGGTTGCGGGCCTCCTCGGCCCAGCCGGTCAGGCCGTCGAGGTCGATCTTCCGGTTGTCGTCGGTGCGGGCCCAACCCGTGAATCGGCCGAAGCACTGGTGGGTCTCGCCGGCCAGGACGCCCAGGTTGGTGCGGGAGACCCGCTCGTGGAAGGGCTCGAAGCGGACGTCGACGCGGTCGCCGGTGATGTGCCAGGACTCCAGCCAGTCGGTGCGGTCGTACGACCAGTGGAGGTCCTCGCCGATCTTGTGGAGGCGGCCGTCGAGGAAGAGGGCGTTCTCGGTGGTGCCGGTGCCGTCGGTCCACTTGCCGCCGAGCTGGATGGCGCGGCCCTCGCCGGCGCCGGCCGCCCAGTTCCAGACCGCGGAGTACGGCCACTTGCCCCGGCCGTGGTCCAGGGTGGCGTACGAGCCCTGCCGCGGCACCACATGGTGCACCCCGCCGACCGTCAGGCTGCCGTGCACGGGGCGCCCCACGTCCTTGACCGTGTACTGGAAGCGGTGCGGGCGCCAGCCGACCACCACACCGAGGCAGTCGCGGTCCTCGGCGGCGGGCACCGTCAGGTCCACCGCGACGTCCCGGGCGCGACCGTCCCGGGGAAGGAGGGCGTTCGCCCGAATGCGCGTACCGGAAACGCTCTGATCGATGTCGATGCGCAGGCCGCCGCCGGAGACCGAGACCCACCCTGATCCGGATCGGTCCGGAAGGACCGCGTTGCGAGCCAACGGAACCGTCACGTCGACCGCGGTCTCCTCTCCCGTGGCGAGGTCGAGCAGATACAGGCCGTGCACGCCGGCGTAGTCGAGGGAGGACGCGAGCAACCCGACGATGTGGGTGGGCGTGGTGACGCCCCAGTACTCCCAGCGCTTGCGGCGGCCCCACCCGCGCAGGTTCGCCCGGTGCAGCGGACGACGACTCCAGCCGACCGCCCGCGGATTGAGTCGACCGTCCGGCTGGCAGAGGTCGACCGGCTCGGTGATCTCGGTCTCGTGTGTCACCGCGGCAGGCTACGTGGAGTAGCGATCACCACCACGCCGACGCACCGCATGATCACCCCGCACCCGCCCGGAAGAGCGATCATAATCAGTCAGAAGGGGAAGAGACGAGGGTTCTGGCGAGCGGTCACCCACTGCACCTCGGTGAACTCCTCGGCGGCGAACGCGATGCCGAAACGACCGGCGCCGCTCTCCTTGACACCGCCGAACGGCATCTGCGGCTCGTCGTTGACCGGCTGATCGTTGACGTGCACGATGCCGGCCTGCAGGCGGCGGGCGAGCTCGACGCCCCGGTACGGGTCCCCGGTGATGATCCCGGCGGTCAGCCCGAAGCGGGACGCGTTGGCCCGCCGCAGAGCGTCCTCGGCACCGTCCGCCTCCTCGATCAGCACGACCGGCCCGAACGTCTCGTCGAAGGCGAGCTCGGCCTCGGGCGGCACCCCGCGGAGCACGGTCGGCGGGAAGCAGCGTCCCTCCGCGACCCCGCCGGTGAGCAGCTCGGCGCCGAGCCCGACCGCCTCCCGGACCCGCCGTTCCAGCAGCGAGAGCGCCCACTCGTTGATCACCGGCCCGATCACCGTGGCAGGGTCGGACGGATCGCCGACCGGCAGCGAGCGCGCCCGGCTCACGAACCGGTCGGTGAACGCGGCGGCCAGCGACCGGTCGACCAGGATCCGGCGGGCGCACATGCAGGTCTGCCCCTGGTGGACGAAGGCGCCGTAGACCGCGGCCGCGACCGCGTGGTCCGGATCGGCGTCGGCCAGCACCAGCAGCGGATTGTGCCCGCCGAGCTGGAGGACCGGGCGCTTCAGGTGCCGTCCGGCCAGTTCGGCGAGGCGGCGGCCGGTGACCGTGGAGCCGGTGAAGCTGATCCGGCGTACCCGTGGGTCGGCGATCAGGGTCTCGGCGATCGCACCGGCCTCCCCGGGGGCGTGGGTGACCACGTTGAGGACACCGGCGGGCAGCCCGGCGTCGGCGAGCAGCTCGGCCCAGAGGGTGCCGCCGGTCAGCGGGGCCTCCTCGGAGGGCTTGAGCACCACGGTGTTGCCGACCGCGATCGGGCCGGCCACGGCACGGCCGGCCAGGACCAGCGAGGCGTTCCACGGGGCGATCGCGGCGACCACGCCGACCGGGCGGCGCACGGCCATCGCCCGCGTGCCGGGCAGATCCGACGGGAGCAGGTGGCCCATGGGGGCGTACGCGAGACCGGCGGCCTGGCGGAGGAGGTTGACGCAGAAGTCGAGCTGGACCCCGGCGAAGTGGACGCCGCACCCGGTCTCGGCGGCGAGCAGCGCCCGGATCTCGTCCCGCCGGCCGTCCACCAGCGTCGCGGCCCGCAGGAAGATCTCCTGCCGGGTCTGCGGGGAGGACTCCGACCAGACCGGGAAGGCCGTGCCGGCGGCGGCGACGGCGTTCCGGGCGTCCTCGGCGTCACCGGCCGCCACCCGCGCGAAGACCTCGCCGGTCCACGGGTCACGCTTGTCGAAGAGGCGCGCGGCGGGCGGCCGCGTACCGGCGATCCAGTGGCGTACGTCAAGCATGGGCCCGCGGGTGGTATCCGATCCGGCGGTCCTGGACGAGACTCCACAGCCCCCGGGGCAGGAAGAGCGCGAACGCCCCGGCCGTCAGCCCCAGCCCGATCAGGTACCAGGCGTCGTAGTCCGCGAAGAGGTACTGCACGCCGAAGAAGAGCAGCGCGCCGAGCACCGGCCCCTCGAACGTCCCGATCCCGCCCACCAGGACCATGAAGATCATGTACGCCGTCCACTGCACCCCGAAGATCGACCGCGGCTCCACGAACAGCGTGTTCGCCAGGATCAGCGCCCCCGCCGCCCCGCACCCGAACCCGGCCAGCACGTAGAGCCCGAACCTCAGCGGGAAGGCGCGCACCCCGAGCGACCCGGCCGCCTCCTCGTCGTCCCGGATCGCCTGCAGCGCCGCCCCGGCCCGGTGCCGGAGCAGCAGGACGACCGCGCCGAGCAGCACGACCAGGAACGCCAGCGCCAGCCAGTAGGTGTACGCGCGCCGGGTGTCCGGCGGGTACACGTTGAGGCCGCGCAGGGAGACCCCGGTGCCGCCGCCGAGGCTCTGGTCGAGGACGACGAGCAGGGCGAGCGCCTCGGCGAGCACCCAGGTGCCGACCGCGAACCGGCCGCCGCGCAGCCGGAGCACGAGGGGGGCGAGCAGGGCGGCGAGCATCGCGGAGGCGAGGGCGGCCAGGACCACCGCGAGGTAGGGCGGCACCTCGGCGCGGGTCAGGAAGATCGTGGCGTACGCCCCGAAACCGATGAAGGCCTGTTGCCCGACGGAGACCAGCCCACCGTAGCCGGCCAGGGCGTTCCACATCACCGCGAGCATGAGGAGGCAGAAGAGTCCGGTCAGCTGCTGGACCACGACGGCGACGAAGAAGACCGGGACGGATCCCAGGGTGACCAGGACGAGGAGCAGACCGCATCGCACGACTGTCACGCCCGCGACCTCCACCCCAGCACCGCGATGAAGACGACATGCCCGGACAGGATGGAGAGTTGCGGGTCGATCTGCGCCCCCACCGTCTGCGCCACCCCCAGCACCAGCCCGCCGGCGAGAGTCCCCCAGAGCGACCCGAGACCCCCGATCACCACCGCCTCGAACGCGTAGATCAGCTGGGTCGGCCCGCTCGCGGGCTCCACCGTGGACTGCACGGCGAGGAAGACCCCGGCGATCGTCGCGGTACCCACCGCCAGCGCCGTCGCCCGCGCGTAGACCACCCGGGACGGCACCCCGACCAGCGCCGCGGTGTCCGGATCCACCGCCACCGCCCGCATCTCCCGGCCGAACCCGGTCCGGGAGAGGACCAGGTGCAACCCCCCGAGCACCGCCACCGCCACCCCGAGGATCACCACCCCCAGGTACGGCACCACCAGCGAATCCCCCACCCGCCAGCCCCCGGTGGCCAGCCTGCCGGTCTGCGCGCCGAGCGACCGCACGTCCGGCGAGAAGATCAGCAGCAGTGCGTTCTGGATCACCACCGCGAGCCCGAACGTGGTCAGCAGCGGCGTCAGCTCCCCCGCCCGCAGGCTGCGGGTCAGCACGGTCATCTGGAGCAGGTACCCGAACGCGAGCATCACCGGCAGCGCGAACGCGAGGGCCAGGAAGGGCGGCACCCCGAACCGGGCCGACACCCACCAGACCAGGAACGCGCCGATCACCGCGATGTCGCCGTGCGCCAGGTTGATGATCCGCATGACCCCGAACATCAGCGACAGACCGCAGGCGAGGAGCGCGTACAGCCCGCCCAGGAGGATCCCCTGCAGGACCGCGTTCACGCCGGTGCCCTCCGGAGTCCGAAATAGGCGGAGGTCACCTGTTCCCGGGTGACCTCCCGGCTCGGCGCGGAGAGCACGATCTGCCCCTCCAGCAGGCAGATCACGCGATCCGCGACGGCGAGGGCCCGGGCGAGATCCTGTTCGACGAGGAGCAGCGTGGGCCGGTCCGAGATCTCGTCCATCGCGCGGTAGACCGTGTCGACCGCCGCCGGGGAGAGGCCCAGCGACACCTCGTCGATCATCAACAGCCGCGGATTGCTGAGCAGGCCACGGGCGATCGCGGTCATCTGCTGCTCGCCACCCGACAGCGAGACGGCGTCGCGCGACCGGAGCGGCTCCAGCGCGGGGAACGCCGTGTACACCCGGGCGGTGTCCCACGGTCCCGGCCGGGCGCGCCGGGCGGCGACCGCCAGGTTCTCCGCCACGGTCAGGCCGGGGAAGAGCCGCCGGCCCTCCGGTACCAGGACCATGCCCAGCGCGGTCCGGCGGTGTGCGGGGCGGTGCGTGACGTCGTGGCCGCCGAACGCGATCCGGCCCGCCGACGCGGGGTGCGCCCCGGCCAGCGTACGCAGGAGGGTGGATTTGCCCGCGCCGTTGGCACCGACCAGCGCGACCGTCTCGCCCTCCTCGACCTCGCAGGTGACCTCCCGGACCGCGGTCAGCAACCCGTGCCGTGCGGACACGCCGCTGACCGAGAGGAGACTCATGCGCAAGCCTTCCCGAGATAGGCGTCGATCACTACCGCGTCGCTGAGGACCAGGTCCGGCTGACCGTTCGCGATCACCCGGCCGGCGTCCATGCAGACCAGCCGGCCGACGACCTGCAGCAGCACGTGGACGATGTGCTCGATCCAGACGATCGCGATGCCGTCCTCGCGCAGCTCACGGATGGTGGTCACCAGCTCGGCGGCCTCGGCGTCGGTCAGCCCGGCGCCGATCTCGTCGAGCAGCAGCACGCGGGGCCGGGTCGCCACCGCGCGGGCCAGTTCGAGGCGCTTGCGGTGCAGCAGCCCGAGCGTTCCGGCGCGGCGGTCGGCCAGCGCGAGCAGCCCGCAGCGGCGCAGCACGCCGACACTGTGATCATGGGCCGCGCGACGCCGCAGACCGGCGCCGTAGGCCGCCCCGACCAGCACGTTCTCCAGCACGGTCATCCCGGTGAAGGGCCGCGGGATCTGGTGGGCGCGCCCGATACCGCGGCGGCAGCGGCGCTGCGGATCGAGCCGCGTCACGTCCTCGCCGTCCAGCAGCACCCGTCCGGCATCCGGGGTCGCCGATCCGGCGAGCACGTTGAGCAGGGTCGTCTTGCCGGCCCCGTTCGGCCCGACGACCCCCACCGCCTCGCCGTCGGCGACGGCGAGATCCACCCCCGCCAGGCCGTAGGAGAGCTCCAGGCCGCTCCCCTGAAGGATCACGAGATCTTCCCGTACGCCGTGAGCCGCCCCGCCACGGGCACGTTCGGATCAGCCGCGTTCTCGCAGAGCACGAAGTCCAGCGGGTAGGCGCTCCCCGCCTTCGACGGCACCCACTGTCCGCCGATGATCGGGGTGGCCACGACGTTCTCGTTCGGCCCGCTCCCCCACGTCAACCGGCCGACCGGCGTCTGCACGTCGAGCCGCCCGATGCTCTCCGCCAGCGCCCTGCGGTCCTTGGGCGACTCGGTGGTGGAGAGCGCCGCGGCCGCCACGTCGAAGAGCGCGAGACTCGGCCCGAGCTGCTGCGACCACTGCTTGCCCGCCGACGTCTGGTACCCGTCGCCGAGGTCCTGCGAGCTCACCCCGGTCAGCGACGACGAGTACGGGTAGGCCGGCGTCCAGTACGCGGCGCTGGCGATACCCACCCCGATGTCGCCGAGCGCCTCGATCTGCGACGGGAAGAGCCCGGTCTTCGCCGCCTGCGCGATCTTCGGCCGGAAGCCCTGCTGCGCCGCCTGCCGCCAGAACGTCGCGAAGTCCGACGGGATCGGGAACGTCGAGAAGATCTCGCACTTCTCCGCCTTGAACCTCGCGATCTGCGCCGAGTAGTCGTTGCTCCCGTCGGTGTACGCCCCGGGGTCGACGATCGTGTACCCCGACGTCGTCAGCAGCGGCCCGAGCGCCTCCCGGATCGCGTTGCCGTCGCTGTCGTTCGGCCACATCACCGCGACCTTCCGGTTCGTCGCGACCTGTGGCCAGAGGTGCGTGTACGCCAGGTGGAACTGCTCCACCCCGAAGCAGAAGTGGTACGTGTACGTGAACCCGGCGTCCGTCGCCCCGCGCCCGAAGTACCACGCCTCCCACGGCACCACCGTGGAGACGCAGGGCACCCCGGCCGCCTCGCACGCGTCGGAGACCGGGTTGACCGTCTCCGGCGTCGAGGTGGTCAGCATCAGATCGACGTTCTCGCCGTTGATCAGGTCGTTCGCCACCTGCGAGGAGCGCTGCGGGTTGGACTGGCTGTCCTTGTCGACGATCCGGACCGCGTACCTCGTGCCGCCGATGGTGAGCCCACCCGCGAGGGCCTTGCGGGCGAGCTCCAGCACGTACCCGTCCGGCTCGCCGAACCCGGCGGCGGCGCCGGTCCGCGGGCTGACGAAGCCGATCGTGAGGGTGTTCTCGTCAGAGGAATCGGCGCCCTTGCAGGCACCGAGGAGAAGGCCGGCGGTTCCGAGAAGAAGTCCGCGCCGGGAGAGGTTGGCATCCACCATGCTGTGCCACCTTTATCTGGCCCATCATCAGGTTGCTGAGGAAGGTATGTCCGGCCGTGCGGCAGGTCAACACAGCGTTTCAGCCAGTCGAACACGGTGTTACGGTCCACTCATGGCCGCCGATGCGTTCTCCCGGTCTCTGGAGCGCGGGCTGATGATCCTCTCGTCGTTCGGCGAGAACCGGCCCGTGCTCGGGATAGCCGACCTGTCCCGGGCCGTCGCGCTGAACAAGAGCACCACCTACCGGTACGTCGCGACCCTGGCCCGGCTCGGCTACCTGCAGCAGGACCCGGAGACGAGGAAGTACTCGCTCGGGCCCCGGGTGGTCGACCTCGGGTTCGCGGCGATCAACGCGCTGGAGATCACCCGGGTGGCCGGGCCGTACCTGCGGGCGCTCTCCGACGACACCGGGTACACCGTGAGCATGGCCGTGCTGGACGGGACCGACATCGTCTACGTGGACCGGCGCCGCAGCGGGCCGATGGCGCTCAACCTGCACATCGGGTCACGGCTGCCGGCGTACTGCACCTCGATGGGGAAGGTCCTCCTCGCCCACCAGGAGCCGGCCGTGCTGCGCGGCGTCCTGGACCGGACCGACTTCGCCCGGCGCGGACCGAAGACGATCACCAACCGGGAGCAGCTGACCGCGGCGCTGGCCCGGATCCGGCAGTGCGGCGTGGCGGTCAACGACGAGGAGCTCGCGGCCGGGCTGCGCTCGGTCGCCGCGCCGGTCCGGGACCGGACCGGGCAGGTGGTCGCGGCGGTCAACATCGCGGTGCACCTGACCGTCTGGTCGACCACCGCGGAGAGCGTGGTGGCCCGGCTGGAACGCCCGCTGCGGCACGCGGTCGCCGAGATCTCCACCCGGCTGGGCCATCGGTGAACTCCCGTTCGGCTAGGCCGAACACTCCGTTGATCCGCCCCCGGCACCGGCTTACCGTCGGTCATGTTTCTCGACGAGAAGACCTGGACAGGCAACATCTTCAGTGGTGGGGCGTGGCGGCCGGGGCGCGCCGCCGCGTACGGCGTCGTGGAGAAGGCGACCGGGGCGGTACTGGGCCGGATCGGTCAGGCGTCCCCGGAGGACGTCGGCGAGGCGGCCGAGCGCGCCGCCGAGGCGCAACGGTCGTGGGCCACCACCCCGCACCCACGCCGGGCGGCGGTACTGCGCCGGGCGGCCCGGCTCTGGGCGGACCACGCCGAGGAGATCAGCTGGTGGAACGTCCGCGAGGTGGGCGCGGTCCAGCCGATGGCCGGGTTCGCGCTGCACGTGGCCGAGCAGGAGTGCTACGAGGCGGCGGCGCTGCCCAGCATGCCGTACGGCGAACTGCTCCCGAGCGAGGAGCCCCGGCTCTCCATGTCGCGGCGGGTGCCGGCCGGCGTGGTCGGCGTGATCGCCCCGTTCAACGTGCCGATCATCCTGGCCATCCGCTCGGTCGCGCCGGCCCTGGCGCTCGGCAACGCCGTGATCCTCAAACCCGATCCGCGTACGGCGGTGACCGGCGGCGTCACGCTGGCCCGGGTCTTCGAGGAGGCCGGGCTGCCGGACGGCCTGCTCAGCGTGCTGCCCGGTGGCCCCTCGGTGGGCGAGGCACTGGTGACCCACCCGCTGGTCCGGGTCATCTCGTTCACCGGCTCGACCCGCTCCGGCCGCCGGGTCGGCGCGCTCGCCGGGGAGAACCTCAAGCGCGCCCACCTGGAGCTGGGCGGCAACTCGGCGATGATCGTGCTGGACGATGCGGACGTGGACCGGGCGGTCGGCGCGGCCTCGTTCGGCTCGTACTTCCACCAGGGCCAGATCTGCATGACCACCGGCCGTCACCTGGTGCACGACAGCCTCTACGACGACTTCGTGGACCGGCTCGCGGCGAAGGCGACCGCGCTGCCGGTGGGCGACCCGGCCCGCGGCCCGGTGGTGCTCGGCCCGATCATCGACGAGGACCAGCGCGACAAGATCCACGACGTGGTGACCGGCTCGGCGGCGGCCGGCGCGCGGGTCGCCGCCGGCGGCACGTACGAGGGGCTCTTCTACGCCGCCACGGTCCTGGCCGACGTCGTGGACACCAGCCCCGCCTTCACCGAGGAGATCTTCGGCCCGGTCGCCCCCGTGATCCGGTTCCGGGACGCCGCCGAGGCGATCCGGCTCGCCACCGCCAGCGAGTACGGCCTCTCCCTCGGGGTGGTCACCCGGGACGTGATGAAGGGCCTGGCCCTGGCCGACCAGATACCCACCGGCATCGTGCACATCAACGACCAGACGGTCAGCGACGAGGCGAACAGCCCGTTCGGCGGCCTGGCCGCATCCGGCACCGGTGCGCGCTTCGGCGGCGCCGCCGCGAACATCGAGGCGTTCACCGAAACCCGCTGGGTGACCGTCCGGGACCGTCCGCCCGCATACCCCTTCTGAGGTGACAAGTGTTGAGAAGGTGGTTTCGGGCACGTTACCAACCTTCTAAGCCCCTTGCCTTCCATGCACCGTCATCAATAATGACTGCCATGAGTGTCGCGGCCTCCCCCGTCCGGCCACGACCATCCGGCAGCACACGTGCCGGCCGGGTCGGTGGCCGACCATCGCCACGCCCGGGTCCGGGTCACTCCGGTCCGGGCCGATCCCTCGGGTACGCACGGGGCAGAGCACGGTCCCGTGCTCGCGGGCACGGACGGCCGCCCCGCCCACCGGTGGGTCCGCCACCCGATCCCGGGCCGGGCTCACGGCGTACCCCGGAAAGCGAAAGAAGCGTGAGCGGAGGCACCCGGCCCGCGCCGCGCATGCTCCCCTATCGACCCTCCCCCGGCCGCGCCGGCGCCGTGGCACCCCCCGCCACCTGCGAACCTCCGGCCCGCCCACCACCCGGCCGGCCCACCGCGAAGGTGTGGCCGACGCCTCTACCTGCAGAGTCAGCGTGCCCCTGCTCCCGCCGCAGGGTAAGGGTAGGTGCAACGCACCGACTTCAAGGGGGACCATCGCATGGCCACTACGCCCAGCGTCACGCTGAACAACGGCGTGAGCATGCCGCAGATCGGGTTCGGCGTCTGGCAGGTGCCGGAGGACGAGACCGCCACGGCCGTGACCACCGCGCTCGAGGCCGGCTACCGGAGCATCGACACCGCGGCCGCCTACCGCAACGAGGCCGGTGTGGGCGCGGCGATCAAGGCGTCCGGCCTGTCGCGCGACGAGCTCTTCATCACCACCAAGCTCTGGAACAGCGACCAGGGCTACGACTCGACCCTGCGCGCCTTCGACGCCAGCCTGGGCCGGCTCGGCCTGGACCGGCTGGACCTCTACCTGATCCACTGGCCGACCCCGAAGCACGGCCTCTACCTGGAGACGTGGCGGGCCCTCGACGCCATCCTCCGCGAGGGCCGGGTCCGCGCGATCGGCGTCTCCAACTTCCTGCCCGAGCACCTGCGCGCCGTCGCCGACCTGGGCATCACCGTCCCCGCGGTCAACCAGATCGAGGTACACCCGCTCCTTCAGCAGCGCGACGCGCAGGCCGCCGGCACCGAACTCGGCGTGATCACCGAGGCGTGGAGCCCGCTCGCCCAGGCGTCGGTGCTGCGCGACCCGGCGGTGACCGCGATCGCCGACACGCACGACCGCACCCCGGCACAGGTGGTGCTCCGCTGGCACGTACAGCAGGGACGCGTCGCCATCCCGAAGTCGGTCACCCCGGCCCGCATCCGGGAGAACCTCGCGGTCTTCGACTTCGAGCTGACCGCGGACGAGCTCGCCGCGATCGACGCGCTGGAGGCCGACGGCCGCACCGGCCCGCACCCTGACCACTTCAACTGACAGGCGTCACACTCGGTAACCTGTGATCGACGGAGTGCAGGCAATCCCACAGTCGCCGCTCAGCAACCTCACAAACTGAGCCGTCACAGTAGGAGTCACACCACCCCCGGTCGTTGGAGGTATCCGATGGGTCTGCTCGGCATCATCAGCTTTGTCCTGCTCGCGGTGCAGTTCCTGTTGGTCGCCCGCGTCGTGATGGACTGGAGCGCGGTCCTGGCCGGCCCGGCGATGCCCGGTTCGACCCGCTCCCGCATCACCGGCGGCATCCACGCGGCGACCGAGCCGATCCTGGCCCCGATCCGCCGCGTCATCCCGCCCCTCCGGGTCGGCGGCATCTCCTTCGACCTGGCCTTCATCATCGTCTTCTTCGCCATCAGCCTGATCCGCAGCTTCATCGGCTGAGCCACTCTTCTCAGGGGTTCGGGGTCGCCCGCTTCGGCGGGCGGCCCCTTTCCGATTGGCTGAACAGACGGAGAGACGAGCGCCGGTGTCGTGAGCGAGCTGACCTATCCCGAAGTCGGCGGCACCCTGGAGGCGGTGCCGCCCCACGGGTATCGGCACGTGGAGCGGGACGTGCTGCTCGGTGCCGGGGCGGACGTCTTCACGCGTGCGGCGGAAGCGCTCGTCACGTGGGGGATGCACCGGGGTGCCGGGCTGTGTGTGCCCGCGGGCACGCCACGGGCGGCTGCCGGGCTCGATGTGACGCTGCGGGCGGTCGTTCTGCGCGTGCCCTGCCGGGTGGTCTACACGATCGACGAGCCGGAGCGGCGCGGGTTCGCGTACGGGACGCTGGACGGGCATCCGGAGTGCGGCGAGGAGGCGTTCCTCGTCGAGACCGGCGCGGCGGGTGCGGTGCGGTTCCGGATCCGGGCGTTCAGCCGGCCGGCGACGCTGCTGGCCCGGACCGGCGGGGCGCTCACCCGCCGGGTCCAGGAGCTCGTCACCGACCGTTACGTCCACGCGCTGCGGGCTGCGGCACGCGGCTGAGCGCCGGCCGCGTCAGTGCCGCTCAGATCGGGCGGCGCTCAGATCAGGGCGGCGCTCAGATCAGGGCGGCGATCGTGTCGCCGTAGGTGTCGTCGAAGGGGGTAGAGACCTGGCAGATGCGCCACTTGCCGTCGGTGCCCTTGTTGAGCACGATCTGGACCGTGGTCGAGGGGAGCGCCGGCAGGTAGGACGTCACCGTGGTGGAGCTGGTGGCGCTGCGCGGGGTGACCGGCTCGGCGACCTTGCTCATCCGGAGCGTCACCGTGGTCGGGGAGACCACCGAGGTCGCGGAGCTGGACGGCGCCGGGGAGGCGTACTGCCAGTTGGTCACCGTCGGCGTGGTCGTGGTGACGTAGGCGTCCTGGTCGATCAGGGACCGGGTCTGGGCGATCAGCTGGTTCGCGGCGGCGCAGCCCGGCTCGGCCATGTTGGTGACCTTGGACGGATCGGGGTTGGTGAGGAGCCACTGTCCGTACTTGATCAGCGAGGCGACGACCACGGACATGTTCGTGCCGGTGTTCGCGAGGGTCGGCGCCGAGGTGGTCGAGGGCGGCGCGGTCTGCACGAACGTGCTGGTCGGGCCCGGGGTCGCGGAGGTCTGCGGGGTCACCGAGGTGCTGGTGGTGCTCGCGGTGAGCGCGGAGCATCCGGCCAGCCCGCACAGCGCGACGAGGGCCGTGGTCAACTGCAGGGTACGACGGGAGCCGCGGGGCAACGGCGACATGGAGTCCTCCATCGGGGGCGTTCACGCGAAGCGGGGGCTGGTTCGCGCAGAGTCCGTCGGCACTCGCAACCCCCGCTTGAGGAACGCACCCGCTTCGCAACCGTCCCGGGCCGACGCGCGGCCCGGAGAGCGCGGGCCGCGCGACGCATGCACACGAACCGCGCCGGTCGGGCAGTGAGCTGGCCGCCCGGGGCGCCTCGGCCGGCGGGCTGGCGATCCGGGGTGTCTCGGGCGCCCCGAGGGACCCCTGAACACCAGCCACGCCGGGAAAGCTGGCGCTCACGGGTCTCTCAAGCCCGCCCAGACACCCATGAACGCCAGCCACGAAGATCATCCCCCGCTGTTGATCATGAGATGTTGATCAAGCCCGGCCGAACAGGGCCCACCCCGACCGGAGGAAACCCCCATCCCTAACGGAACAGTGGCAGAAGAGCCAGCCGCGAGACCCGGCCCGGGAAAGGCCGGGAGAGCCTGGACGCGGAGAGACGGGACGGGGACGGGGACGGGGACGGGACGCAGGGTCAGGATGTGTACGGGGACACGAATGTCAGGGCCTTGGTGTCGAAGAAGGAGCGGCCGCCGTCGTGGCCGTCCCACTCGTAGACGTCGATCTCCTTGGGGGCGGTGATCTCGTTGTAGGCGGCGAAGACGCCGGACGGCGGGCAGACGTCGTCCATCAGGGCGGCCGAGACGATGGACGGGGCGGTGATCCGGCGGGCGAAGTGGACCACGTCGATGTGGTCCAGGGTGGCCAGGGTCGGCGCGGCGCGGTCCGGGTTGGCGCGGAGGAACTGGACCACCTCGGCGAACGGGTTGCTGTCGGTGATGGTGACGGCGCGGCGGATGTCGCAAAGGAACGGGACGCCGGCGGCGACGGCGGCGACCTTCGACGGGACCAGGCCCGCGGCCACCAGGGAGAGCGCGCCGCCCTGGCTCTTGCCGGTGACGACCAGGCGGGACGCGTCGACGCCGGGGAGTTCGGCGGCGGTCTCCACGGCGCGGGCGGCGTCGGTGTAGAGGCGGCGGTAGTAGTACGTCTCCGGCGAGCGGACGCCCCGGGTCACGAAGCCGGGCGTGGACGGTCCGGCCCCGTCGAGGTCCCGGTCGGGGGTGTCGCCGCCCCGCCACCGGCCGCCCTGTCCGCGCGTGTCCATCACCAGGTGCGCATAGCCGGCGGCGGCCCAGGTCAACCAGTCGATCGGCAGTCCGCGGCCACCGCCGTACCCGATGAACTCGACGGCGATGGGAAGCGGAGCGGACGCCCACGACGGAAGATTGAGCCACGCCTTGATCGGCTGGCCGGCGAAGCCGGTGAAGGTCACGTCGTAGGTGGTGATGCCGCGTAACGGGGTCCGCACCTCGGTGAGCCGGACCGGGGCGGCGACCTTGCGTGCATCGTCGAGGGTCCCGGACCAGAACTCCTCGAAGCCGGCCGGCTCGGGGGTGGCGGAGCGGTAGGTGCGCAGTTCGGGGAGGGGGAGATCAAAGAGCGCCATGCCGATCACGTTAGGGGCTGGCGTCGGGGGAATCCATGACGCCGGGCACCATAGTCGGATGCCCGGCGAGAGACCCCAACCCCACGTGATCGAAGCGGTGCTGGAGCGGCTGACCTATGTGAACGAGGAGACCGGCTACACCGTCGCCCGGGTCGCGTACAAGAGCAGCACCGATCTCCTGACCGTGGTCGGCGCGCTGCTCGGCGCCCAGCCCGGTGAGAGTCTGCGACTGTCCGGCTGGTGGTCCTCGCACCCGCAGTACGGCCGGCAGTTCGAGGTGCTCTCCTACAGCACGGTGCTGCCGGCGACCGTGCAGGGACTCCGGCGCTACCTCGGGTCCGGGCTGGTCAAGGGTATCGGGCCGGTCTTCGCCGAACGGATCGTGGACCACTTCGGCCTGGACACCCTGGAGATCATCGAGACGGCGCCGGAGCGGCTGATCGAGGTCGCCGGGCTCGGGCCGAAGCGGACCAAGAAGATCACCGCGGCGTGGGCCGAGCAGAAGGCGATCAAGGAGGTGATGCTCTTCCTGCAGGGGGTGGGGGTGTCCACCTCGATCGCGGTCCGGATCTACAAGAAGTACGGCGACGCCAGCATCTCGATCGTCAAGAACTCGCCGTACAAGCTGGCCGCGGACGTCTGGGGCATCGGGTTCAAGACCGCCGACACCATCGCGCAGGCCGTCGGCATCCCGCACGACAGTCCCGAACGGGTGAAAGCGGGCCTCCAGTACACGCTCTCCCAGGCGACCGATAACGGTCACTGCTTCCTACCCGCGCCGACGCTGATCGACGACGCCGCCAAGATTCTCGATGTCCCGACCGGACTCATCCCGAGATGTCTTGACGAATTGGTCGACGAGGAGGGGGTGGTCCGCGAGGACGACCACGTCTACCTGGTGCCGTTCCATCGCGCGGAAATGTCGCTTTCGTCATCACTTATCGCACTACTGAATAACAAGTCGGACAGGATGCCGCACTTCGGCGGCGTCGACTGGTCCAAAGCCCTCGACTGGCTGCACAAGCGGACCGGCAACACGCTCGCCGCCGAGCAGGAACAGGCCGTCCGGCTCGCGCTCACGTCGAGAGTTGCCGTCCTCACCGGCGGGCCGGGCTGCGGAAAGAGCTTCACCGTACGCTCCATCGTGGAACTCGCCGCCGCCAAGAAGGCGAAGATCCAGCTGGTCGCCCCGACCGGCCGCGCCGCCAAGCGCCTCGCCGAGCTCACCGGCCACCCCGCCGCCACCGTGCACCGCCTGCTCAAGCTCCAGCCCGGCGGCGATGCCACCTACGACCGCGACAACCCGCTCGACGTGGACCTGCTGGTGGTCGACGAGGCCTCCATGCTGGACCTGATCCTGGCGAACAAGCTGGTCAAGGCGGTCCCGCCGGGCGCGCACCTGCTCCTGGTCGGCGACGTCGACCAGCTCCCCTCGGTCGGCGCCGGCGAGGTGCTGCGGGATCTGCTCGCCGCCGACGTCATCCCGCGCGTCCGGCTCACCCAGATCTTCCGGCAGGCCGCGGAGAGCGGCGTGGTCACCAACGCGCACCGGATCAACCAGGGCCGCCCGCCGCTCTTCGACGGGATGCGCGACTTCTTCCTCTTCCCCTGCGACGACACCGAGGCCACCGCCGGGCTCACCGTCGACGTCGCGTGCACCCGGATCCCCCGCAGATTCGGACTCGACCCGCGCCGCGACATCCAGATCCTCACCCCGATGCACCGCGGTCCGGCGGGTGCGGGTGCCCTCAACACGCTGCTCCAGCAGCAGCTCACGCCGGGTCGCGAGGGTCTGCCGGAGCGCCGGGTGGGCGGCCGCGTGTTCCGGGTCGGCGACAAGGTCACCCAGATCAGAAACAACTACGACAAGGGGGTGGCGGGTGTCTTCAACGGCACCGTGGGGGTCGTCACCGGGCTGTCGCCCGAAGAGCAGACCCTTACGGTACGCACGGACGAGGACGAGGTCATCGACTACGACTTCGACGAACTGGACGAGCTGGCCCACGCGTACGCGATCACCATCCACCGTTCGCAGGGCTCGGAGTACCCGGCGGTGGTGATCCCGCTGACCACCAGCGCCTGGATGATGCTGCAGCGCAACCTGCTCTACACCGCGATCACCCGGGCGAAGAAACTGGTGGTGCTGGTCGGCTCCCGGCGTGCCCTCGCCGCCGCGGTGCGCACGGTCGGCGCCGGCCGCCGCCACACCGCCCTCACCCAGCGCCTCGGCGGCTAGGACGCGTTTCGGAGCCCGGGTCAGAGCTCGCGGGGCACGTGGGCCTGGGCGAGCAGTCTGCCCATCCTCCGCAGGCCGGCCAGCCGGGCGTCCAGGTCGGCGCGGTGCGGGCCGGCCGGGCGGTTCGCCTCCTCCCAGATCAGCGCGCCGTCGGCGTGGAACGCGTCCGGGTGGTGCAGGTCGGCGACCTTCCGCAGGAACGGCCAGACCCGGTGCCACGACCGCGAGCTCCCCCGCAGCGGCTCGCGGGCACCGCCCTGCGGCCCGACGGCGATCCGCGGCACCGCGCCGGGCAGCGCCATCGCCCACGCGGTCGCGTTCACGTTCCTGCCGTTGCGGTAGTCGAAGAGCACGAACGGCAGTCCGTCGACCGTGCCGTAGACGACCCGCTCCCCGTACGGCTCCGCCCGCTCGATCCCGTCCACGGTGTCCGGCAGTGCGAGCCGGTCCAGCAGGTCCGAGTCGAACGGGCGGAACTCGTAGCCGTGCGCGGCGGCCCAGCGGGGGCGTACCCGGCGGGACCGCCAGGCGCGCAGCAGCACCGAGCGGGCGGCCAGGAACCACCACGCCGCGATCAGGGTGGCCGGCAGGGCGACCATGGTGGCCCCGTTCAGTCCCGCGACCGCGACCAGCCAGGAGATCCCGCCCGCGAGCAGTCCCGTGGTCACCGCCATCGGCACGATCGCGCCGCCGAGGCCGAGGTTGTCCGGCACCCCGCCCGCCGGGATGAGCGGCGGCAGCAGCACCGACTCGGGCACCGCGACCGGCCGGCGCGGTTCGCCCACGATGACGTCCGCGGTCTCGGCGGCCAGCCTCCGCCGCCGCAGCGCCGTCCGGGCGACATCCGCGCCGACCAGCAGGATCAGCACCCCGCCGAGCCCCATGACGACCATTCCTCCGGTACGCCACCTCCCGTGCGAGCGCGCCACCCGGTCGACGGTGTGGAGTTCCGCGTACCGGTCCCGCAGCTGCTGGTACGAGAGATGGTCGTCGGCGCACGTGTCCCCGGGCGCCATCGCGCTCCAGCCGCAGCGCGGGACGTACCCGGCGACGTCCCGTACCGTCTCGGACCGCACCTCGGCCGCGGTCCGGGTGTGCTGGACGACCAGCCAGAGCCCGGACACCACGACGGCGAGGCCGACCACCAGCCAGTTGATCCATCCAGGTATTCGTCTGTGCACGCTAGGTGTATAGCAGGCCGTCGGCCGCCTAGTGGATCATCCGAATGCCCGGCTGGGACCGTCCTGTCAGGCCGCCTCCGTGGTCGGGGACGGTACCGGATCGACGCGGACCGGAGTGGCGGCGAGCGCGGCACCGACCGTCCGCAGGCCGGTCAGGAGCCGGTCCACAGTGGGCGGCGGACCCGCCGCGGCGATCCAGATCAGCCGGCCGTCGGCGGCGAACGGCTCGGGCAGGTCCCGGTCGGCGACGCCCCGGACGGCGGGCCAGAGCGCTCGCCAGCCGGGGTCGCTGCCGCGCCGCAGCCGGTTGCCGGGGCGCTCCCCCGCGACCACGATCCGGGGCACCCAGCCGGGCAGCGCCATCACGCAGACCGAGCGCTCGGAGAGGTCCCGGTGCACGTACGTGAAGAGCACGAACGGCAGCCCGCCCAGCGCGCCGTGCACCAGATGCTCGGCGTACGGCCGGGCCGCGCGCAGACCGGGCAGCCCGAGCCGGGCGACCAGGTCCGGGTCGAAGCGGCGGTAGACGTAGCCGTGCCGTTCGGCCCAGCGGGGACGGGCGTACCGGGCACGACCGCCGTCGACCAGCGCGCGGACCGCCCGGTTCACCAGCAGCAGCGCGACCGCGACCACGCCCCACATCCACCACCACCCGGAGAGGACGGCCACCACCGTCGCGGCCACCGTCAGCAGCACCGCCACGACCAGCCAGAACGCGAACCCACCCAGGTTGTCGCTCCGCGGCGGCACCCCGCCGGGCGCAGGCCCGGGCAACAGCACGGCGGCCGGGGAGACCGGCCGGACCGGACCGCGCCGGGGGAAGAGCGCCGCCTCCAGCACCGCCTGCTGTCGTCGCCGCCGGGCACCCAGTACCCCACCGGCGAGGAGCACCAGGATCAGCGAGCCGGTCCCGGCCATCGCCCAGCCGCCGGCACGCCTCCAGCGGTACTCCCGCCCGATCGCGTCCGCGCCGTTCGCCGCCAGGAACCCCCGCAGCAGGTCGTCGGCGGTCCCCACCCCGGGACAGACCTCGTCCCGCTCCATCGGGACACCGCCACACTCCGGCCGGAACTCCGCGATCCGCTCGGCCGACTCCCACCGCAGCTGCCCGGGCGTCCGCTGCCACCGGTCCACCAGGGACAGCCCCGCGACGACCAGCAGCACCCCGGCGACGAGCCGAACCAGCCATCCGGTCAGTCGTCTCTCCACTGCCAGATGTATACGCCTGCAACCCGATCGATGCGACCTCAGTCACCGGCACAGGGTGTCGTCCGGCGGCCGAACGGGCACCCGGTGGGCACGGTCGAGGCGGGTCCGCTGCGGACTCGACGGCGTCCACCGCGTCACGTCGGCACACCCGGATCAACCGCCTGCCGGCAATGACGCGGATCAGCGTTAATTCAGCCCCCGGAGGCGCGGATTCACCATTTCGGAAGTGGACTAGCACGCACCGTTCCGCCGTGGTGCCGCATCGGCGGATTCCGGCCGAATGGACACGGTATCCGGACACCCGGGCAACGCATTGCGGTAAGTGTGGCGAAGCCGTGAGCAATCGCTAATGTCAGCATCGTCATAGGAATTTCCCATTTCCTGAATACGGGGGGAACTCACATGTTGCGAGCACTCGTCACCGGCGCCGCGCTGCTGGCCTCGCTGGTCGCCGGCGTACCCGCGCAGGCGAAACCGGTGCCGACGCCGGACGATCTGATGACGATCGACGTGGTGAACGCGAACGGGTCGGGTTGCCCGGCGGGGAGTACGAAGATCGCGGTGGCCCCGGACAACACCGCGTTCACGGTGACCTATTCCAAATACCTGGCGCAGGCCGGGCCGAAGGCGTCGCCGATCGACTTCCGGAAGAATTGTCAGCTCGCCCTGAGCATCAAGGTGCCGAACGGATTCACGTTCGCGATCGCGAGCGCCGACTACCGGGGATTCGCCAGTCTGGCACGCGGCGCGTGGGCACAGTCGTCGGCGAACTACTACTTCCAGGGGCACACCCGGACCACGCGGAACGAGCACACGTTCCGCGGGCCGTACGACGACGACTGGCAGCGGACCGACACCCTGGCGATCACCGCGATGAGCTTCCTGGGGTGCAACGAGCGGCGCAACCTGAACATCAACACGGATCTGCGGGTCAACCGGGGCAGCTCGAGCCGGAGCGAGACCAACTTCATCTCGATGGACTCGACCGACTCCGCGATCAGCACCGTCTACCGGGTGGCCTGGAAGAAGTGCTGATCAGCGTGGGTCGTCCCGGGTGAACGCCGCCCACGGGCTCTCGGCGGGCGGACGGCCGCCGGCCTGGTCCAGCAGTGGACCGGCCGGCCCGCCGGACGAGTGGGTGGAGCCGCCGGGCGAGTGCGCGGAGCCGGTGGACCGATGCGCGGCGCCGTCGGGCGGGAGCGCGGCGCCGTCGGGCGCGGGCGTGACCCGGGCGGCGAAGAGCGAGGCCAGCGCCGTGGTGATCGGCACGGCGGCGATCAGGCCGATCGTGCCGACCGCGCTGCGGACCAGCTCCTGCGCGATCAGCTGGCCGGTGAGCAGTTCGCCGACCGGGGTGCCGCCGGTGGCGAAGAGCAGCATCAACGGCAGCGAGGCGCCCGCGTACGCGAGAACGATGGTGTTGATCACCGAGGCGATGTGCGCGCGGCCGATCCGGGTGGCGGCGCCGTAGAGGCTGCGGAAGCCGTACGCCGGGTTGGCCAGCGCCAGCTCGGTGACGGTGGCGGACTGGGTGACCGTGACGTCGTCGAGCACGCCGAGCGAGCCGATCACGATGCTGGCCAGCAGCAGGCCCTGCATGTTGACCTCGCCCTGGCTGATCGACAGGAAGTTGGAGGTGTCGTCGGCGACGCCGGTCAGGTGCACCGCGGCGACGGCGAGCTCGGCCAGCACGGTGGTGATGATCAGGCTGGCCAGGGTGCCCGCCACCGCGATCGTGGTGGTGAGGTTGAAGCCGTGCGTCAGGTAGAGCACGCTCAGCATGATCGCGGCCGAGCCGACCACCGCGACCAGCATCGGCGACCTCCCGTCCAGGATCGCCGGGACGATGAAGTAGAGCAGCACACCGAAGGTCACGGCGAGCCCGCCGAGCGCGGTGAAGCCCCGCCAGCGACCGAAAGCGATCACCGCGAGGGCGAATGCGGCGCCGAGGATCCAGAGCTGGGTGGAGCGCTGGTGGTCGGAGATCGAGTAGCCGTACGACCCGTCCTCGTTCTCCAGTTGCAGCAGCACGACGTCGTCCCCGGACGTGATCTCGGGCGCTCCCGGGCCGTACGGGAGCTCGGTGGTGATCTCCTCGCCGGAGTCGCTGCCGCTGGTCAGGTGGACGACCACGGTGCCGCAGCCGGTGGGCTGCGTCTCACCCTCCGGCACCGGTGCGCACGCCGCCGGGGTGACCGCGGTGACCTCGCCCGTCACCGAGACCGGCCCGCCCTCGGCGACCTCGGCCTGCGGCACGTCGTGCGGCCAGAGCAGCAGCATCCCGGCGAGCGTCGCCAGCACCGCCGGGATCAGCAGGATCAGCGTCAGCCTGCGGGCCCGGGGCAGGACCGGATGCGCGCCGCCGGGGGCGTGATGGTGGTGGCCGGCCATGACGGGTGCTCCTAGCGGTCGGCGGCGTTCTCCTGACCGCCGAACCGTACCCGCGGCGACGTGGCGGCGCGGCCGAAGGTGAGCCAGAAGTCGGTGATCGCCAGGCTCAGGACCGGACGACGGCCCGCCAGGTAGGCCAGCGGTCCCTCGGGATCGGGACGCCACGCGGCGGTCAGCGTACGCCATCCGGAACGGCCTCGCACCGGTGTGCGCTTGACCTGACCGCCCAGGGCCTGGGCGACCGTGAAGCCCAGCGGGAGACGGCCCGGCAGCCGGCGCTTGAGCCGGAGCAGCGACGAGCCGATGGCGGCACCGCCGCCGGGGACCGAGGCGGACGCGTCGACCAGGTCGCCGTCGGTGTCGACGCGCAGGTCGGCGAGCTCCTTGGGGATGCCCCAGAGCCGGCGGCCGCCCTCCATCGAGGCGACGCTGTCCACCCAGATGTCGGTGATGCTCACCCGGGGGCGGCCGCGCTCGTGGACCAGGACCGCGCTGAGCAGCTCGCGGTAGTGCAGGACGCCGCCGGGCTCGTAGTTCACCCAGGCGGCGCCGACGGCGGCCCGGCCACCGAACGAGAGCGGCCGCACCGCCGCGCCCAGCACCTCGGGCAGCGGCGGCAGCGACCGCACGGGGATCAGGAAGATCGACAGGTACATCTGTCCGCGGAGGTGCCAGGGCTCGGGCGGATACATCCCTCCACACTGGCACCCCGCGGTCACCGGGGGAAGGGCGTCAGTAGCGGAACCGGGAGACCACGGCCTGCAGCGCGCCGGCCGTCGCGGTGACCTCGTCGGCCGCCTGCCGGGTGTCGCCGACCGACTCGGTGGTCCGGCGGGTCGCCTCGGAGACGCCGGTGATGGTCATCGCGATGTCGCCGGCGCCGCCCGCCGCCTCGGCCAGCGTCCGGTTCATCTCCTGGGTGGTCGCGGTCTGCTCCTCGACCGCGGAGGCGATGGTCAGCTGCAGGCCGTTGATCCGCTCGATGATCTCGGAGATCTCGCTGATCGCGCTGACCGCGCCGCTGGTGTCGGCCTGGATCGACTGGACCCGCTGGGAGATGTCCTCGGTGGCCTTGGCGGTCTCCTGGGCCAGGTCCTTGACCTCGCCGGCCACCACCGCGAAGCCCTTGCCGAGCTCACCGGCGCGGGCCGCCTCGATGGTGGCGTTCAGGGCGAGCAGGTTGGTCTGCTCGGCGATCGAGGTGATCGTCTTGACCACCGCGTCGATCTCGGCCGACGAGTCGCCGAGCCGGGCCACGATCGCGTTGGTCGCCGCGGCGGCCTGCACGGCCTGCACCACGACCTCGGTCGCCTCCGAGGTGGAGACGCTGATGTCCCGGATCGCCGAGCCCATCTCCTGGGCGCCGGCCGAGACCACCTGCAGGTTGCCGGAGACCACGTCGGCGGCCGCGGAGACCGTGCCGGCCTGGTTGGACGCCTCGTTGGCGGCGGCGTCGACCGCGCCCGAGACGGTGGTCAGCTTGCCGGCCGCGGCCTGCAGGGTCCCGGCGCTGGCGGCCAGCTGCACCACGTCCTCGCGCAGCCGGGCGATGCCCCGGTCCAGCGAGGCGGCCATCTTCCCGACCTCGTCGCTGCTGTGCACCCCGGAGGTACGGGTCAGGTCGCCCTCGGCCAGCCCGTCGGCGATGTGGGAGACCCCGCGGACCGAGGACCGCACCCCGTTCGCCACCCGGAAGCCGACCAGCAGGCTGAGCAGCAGACCCGCGGCGAGCAGGCCGGCGATCGTCCAGGTGGCCTCGGTGCCGGACGAGTCGGCCGACGCGATCTGGGACTCGGCAAGGGACGTCGCCCGCGCCTGCAGCGCGGTCTGGTCGTCGCCGAGCGCGGCGTGCAGCGTGTTGTACTCGGTCAGCGCCGTGGCCAGCTCGGCCGCGGTGGCGCCGCTCCGGTCGGTGGCCATGAACTCGATGAAGGCGGACCAGTCGGACTGCATCGTGGTGACCGTGGCGTCGCCGGGCAGGATGGTGCCCAGATCGGTGAGCGCGTCGTCGACGGCGGTCTTGTTCGCCGCCATCGACTCGGTGAGGCTCGTCTTCAACGACGGGTAGAGCTGGATCGCGGACGTGTTGCCGACGTAGGCCTCGATGTTCTGCCCGATGGTGGCGACGTCGGTCCCGATCGCGAGGGACTTCCGCTGGGCTGCCGCGGCCTCCTCGTTCAGGTCGCCGACCGTCTTGATCGCGACACCGCCGACCACGAGGCCACTGACCACGGCGCACATGGCGGCCGCGCCGATCTTCGTTCGCAGCGAGCGGTTGTCGAACACCGCACTCATGCCCCTGGCCATGGCCGCGCCTCTCCTCCGGTCACTCTGATGATGCCCGGAGGATCGGCACGCCCGTGACCAGGTTGAGAAACCTCCTGATCAACCGGCCAGGATCCGCGCCAGGGCGGCAAAGATCAGACTGGTCGACACGGCGCCCGGATCGGGGTGGCCGACGCTCCGCTCGCCCAGGTAGGAGGCCCGGCCCTTGCGCGCCCGCAACGGCACGGTGGCCTCGGCGCCCTCCGCCGCAGCCCGGGCCGCCTCCGCCGCGGCGGCCGGCAGCCCCGCCCCGCCGGCCACAGCCGCCTCGAACGCCTCCACCGCCGGGGTGTACGCGTCCACCAGGGTCTTGTCGCCGGGCACGGCACCGCCGAGCTTGCGGACCGCGTCGAGCCCCGCGTGCAGGGCCTTGACCAGGTCCGCCGGGGTGACCTCGGCACCGGGCGGGAGCGCCTTGCCGGCGGCACGCAGCGCGCTGCCGTAGAGCGGGCCGGACGCGCCGCCCACCTTCGACATCAGCGTGGTGCCGGAGGTGATCAGGACGCCGGCGACGGTCCCGGGCTCGGTCTCGGTCTTCTCCAGGGCGGCGACCACGGCGGTGAAGCCACGGGTCAGGTTCACCCCGTGGTCGCCGTCGCCGATCGCGGTGTCCAGGCGGGTCAGGCGGTCGGCCTCCGCGGTGACGGCGCCGGCGGCGGCGCGCATCCAGGCGCGGGCGAGAGCGGCGTCCATCCTCTCAGGCACCCCACCGCAGGCCGGGGGTGCACACCGGCGCGTCCCAGAGCCGGATCATCTCGCCGGTGGCGGCGGTCAGCGTGATCGACAGCCCCGCCATGTCGAGGCTTGTCACGTAATTCCCGACAAGCCGGCGTGCTATCTCTACGTTTCTCTCGCTCAGGAGGTCGGCCACCTCGTTGTACACCAGGTACAGCTCGATCAGCGGGGTCCCACCCAACCCGTTGACCAGCACGAACACCCGGTCCCCGAGCGGCTTCGCGGCCAGGATCGCGTCCAGCGCCGACCGGACCAGTTCCCGCGCCGGGCGCAGCTTCTCCCGCCGCCGGCCGGGCTCACCGTGGATGCCGACGCCCGCCTCGATCTCGTCGTCCGGCAGGTCGAACCCGGGGCGGCCGGCGGCGGGAGTCGTGCCGGCCGTCAGCGCGTACGCGAAGGAGGCGGAGGCGGCATTGACCTCGCGGCCGATGGCCGCCACCTCCCCCAGCTTGGCGCCCTCCTCGGCGAGGGCACCGCAGATCTTCTCGACCAGCAGGGTGGCGCCGGTGCCGCGACGCCCGGCGGTCCAGGTGGAGTCCTCCACCGCCACGTCGTCGTCGACCAGCACCGTCTCGACGCCGATCCCCTCGTCGGCGGCCAGCTCCCCGGCGAGCTGGAAGTTCATCACGTCGCCGGTGTAGTTCTTGACGATGTGCAGCACGCCCGCGCCGCCGTCCACGGCCTTGGTCGCGGCCAGGATCTGATCCGGCACCGGCGAGGTGAAGATCTCCCCGGGGCAGGCGGCGTCCAGCATCCCCGGCCCGACGAACCCGCCGTGCAGGGGCTCGTGCCCGGACCCGCCACCGGAGAGCAGCCCCACCTTGCCGGGACGTGGCGCGTCGGCCCGGACGATGTACCGCTCCTCGATCTCCACCCGGAGCTCCGGATGCGCGGCGGCGACCCCGGCCAGGGCCTGCGTCACGACGTCGGCGGGATCGTTGATGAACTTCTTCACGAGCCGGCTCCTTCCGTGCGGTGTTCACTCCATCACCCATTGCATCCTCGCGCGAACTACGATCCCGAACCATGGGGCTCGTGGGAATCGTGCTGGTATCGCACTCCGCTCAGTTGGCGTCAGGTCTGCGTGACCTGCTCCGCCAGGTCGCCGGCGACGAGGTCCGGATCGAGCCGGCCGGTGGGACCGCATCCGGCGAACTGGGTACGAGTCCGGAACTGATCATCGAGGCCGGCACCCGGGCGTCGGCGGGCGCCGGGGTGCTGGTCCTCGCCGACCTGGGCAGCGCGGTGCTGACCACCCGGGCCGTGCTCGACGATCTCCCGGAGGCCCGCCTGGTGGACGCGCCGTTCGTCGAGGGCGCGGTCGCGGCGGCGGTCACCGCGTCGACCGGCGCGACCCTGGACGAGGTCCTCGCCGCCGCCGAGGAGGCGCGCGATGTCGCCAAGTTCTGAGTCGCCCAGCTCTGCATCGCCCGGTTCCGAGTCGCCCGGTTCCGAGATCCGGGTCGTGCTGCCGGCGGCGCTGCACGCCCGTCCGGCCGGGTTGGTGGTCCGGGCCGCGGCGCGCTTCCGGTCCGCCACTGTTCGCGTACGACACCAGGAGCGCGAGGCCGGCGCGACGAGTGCCCTGAAGTTGATGGCCCTGGGTGCCGGGGCGGGCGCCACGGTCGTGGTGCTGGCCTCCGGCGAGGACGCGGCTGCGGCCGCCGAGGCGGTGGCGGAGGTCCTGCGTACCGCGACCTGATCTTTCTCCTTCCGTGCCGCCCGGCCCCCTTGTGCCGCTGGTGTGACCGGCCGGTGCGTAGAAACGCTGTCCATGTCGAACCTTCTCGCCACCGTCCTGGTCGCCACCGGACTGGTCGCCACCGGACTGGCGGTGCCGGCCGCCGAGCCCGCCCTCTCGATCCCGGCACCGACCGGCCCGCACCACGTCGGCGCCACCGTGCTCGACCTGACCGACACGTCCCGGGCCGACCCGTGGGTGCCCACCGATCCGGCCCGCGAGCTCATGGTCACCGTCTTCTACCCGACCGGCGTGGACCACGGGGCGACCCTTCCGTACCAGAGCGCCGCCGAGTCCGCTGCGTTCATCACCGGACGGCACGCCACCGCGCACTTCGCGCTGGACGCCTTCAGCACCGTGCCGACCCACGCCCACCTCGACGCCGCACCGGCCGGACGCCCGCACAGCCTGCCGCTCGTGGTGCTCTCGCCCGGCTACACCGCACAGCGCAGCTCCCTGACGAGCCTGGCCGAGGACCTGGCCAGCCACGGCTACGTGGTGGCCGCGATTGATCACACCTACGAGACGTACGGCATCGAGTTCCCCGACGGCCGGATCGCCGGCTGTGCCACCTGTGCGATCGACGACGGCGACGAGACCGCGTTCTTCCAGCGGTTGTTCCGGGTGCACGCCGCCGACGTGTCGTTCGTGCTGGACTCGCTGACCGGCCCGCACCCTGCCTGGCCCGGCGCCCACCTGATCGACGCGACCCGGATCGGCATGTCGGGCCACTCCGCCGGCGGTGCCGCGGCCCTGACCACGATGCTCGCCGACCCCCGCGTCGGCGCGGGCATCGACATGGACGGCACGACGTACGACTCGGTCCCGGCGACCGGCCTGTCCCGCCCGTTCCTGTTCCTGGGCACCGAGTCCGAGCACTCCCCGGGCCAGGACACCACCTGGGACCACGACTTCGGCGCGCTGACCGGCTGGCGCCGCTGGCTGACGGTCACCGGCACCATCCACCTCTCGTTCAGCGACTACCAGGCCTTCACCGACGAGATCGGCCTCGACGGCGGCGCCACCATCACGGCCACCCGCGCCATCGAGATCACCCGCCGCTACACCCGCGCGATGTTCGACCAGTCCCTGCGCCACATCCCCCAGCCCCTGCTGAACGCGTCCACCGGATACCCGGAGGTCACCGTCGTCGCGCGGTGAGATCTAGCATCGCGCCGTGTTTCCACCTACCTCCGAAAGTTTCGGAGGTTCGCTACCTGGTGATCGACTGGGTACGGGGATTGAGGTTTCCGGAATGTATCGGTAGCGTTTCGGAAGCGTCGATCCCCGTCGATGCGTAGGGTCATCCCCCACTGGAGCCTCCATGAGACGTTCCCGCGCCATCCTCACCGTCCTCACCGCCGCGGCCGTCACCGCCGGCGGATTCCTCACGCTGACCCAGGCCGCGAACGCGGCGACCACCCTCGGGTCGGCGGCCGCGGCCAAGAGCAGGTACTTCGGGACCGCGGTCGCCGCCTACAAACTGACCGACTCGGTCTACACCGGGCTGCTGGACACGCAGTTCACCATGGTCACGCCGGAGAACGAGATGAAGTGGGACGCGACCGAGCCGTCGCAGAACACCTTCAGTTACACCAGCGCGGACACCATCGTGGCCCGCGCGAAGGCGAACGGGCAGCGGGTCCGCGGGCACGCGCTCGCCTGGCACTCCCAGCAGCCGAGCTGGGTGGCGAGCCTGAGCGGCACCGCGCTGCGCAGCGCCATGGTCAACCACATCACCAATGTCGCCACCCACTACAAGGGACAGCTCTACGCCTGGGACGTGGTGAACGAGGCCTTCTCCGACAACGGCGACGGCTCCCGGCGCAGCTCGAACCTGCAGGCCACCGGGAACGACTGGATCGAGGTGGCGTTCCAGACCGCGCGGGCCGCCGACCCGAGCGCCAAGCTCTGCTACAACGACTACAACACCGACGGCGTCAACGCGAAGAGCACCGCCGTCTACACCATGGTCAAGGACTTCCTGGCCCGCGGCGTCCCGATCGACTGCGTCGGCTTCCAGTCGCACTTCAACTCCGCGTCGCCGCTGCCCAGCGACTACCAGGCGAACCTGCAGCGCTTCGCGGACCTCGGCGTCGAGGTGCAGATCACCGAGCTGGACATCGCCGGGTCGGGCACCGCGCAGGCGGACAGCTACAGCAAGGTGGTGGCGGCCTGCCTCGCGGTCAGCAAGTGCACCGGGATCAGCGTCTGGGGCATCCGGGACTCGGACTCCTGGCGCGCCTCGGACACCCCGCTGCTCTTCGACGCGAGCGGCAACCCGAAGGAGGCGTACAACGCGGTGATCACCGCGTTCGGCGGCACGACCACGACGAGCAGCCCCACCACGTCGAGCAGCCCGACGACCGGCACCGGCGCTTGCACCGCCACGGTCGCGAACAACTCGTGGACCGGCGGCTTCGTCACCACGGTCACGGTCAAGGCCGGCGCCACCGCGATCACCTCCTGGAAGGTCGCCCTCACCCTGCCCACCGGCTCGGCGGTGACCAGCACCTGGAGCGCCACGGCGAGCGGTTCCAGCGGCGCGCTCACCTTCACCAACGCGAGCTACAACGGCAGCCTGGCCGCCGGCGCCTCCACCAGCTTCGGCTTCCAGGGCACCGGCACCGCCTTCTCCGGTACGCCCACCTGCACGGTCTCCTGAGCCGTGCGTCGTAGGTCCGATTCCTACCGGGGATCGATCGCATGCCGTGCGTCGAAGTCACGTTCGCGCTGACGTGAACAGGCGAGGGTGCCCCGGCGTCGAAGCCGGGGCGCCCTCGCGTTCACCCACGCAGTGGAGAGGTGCCAAGCTCGCCATCGATGAGTTCGTCGTGGTCGCCCGGCGCCTAAGCGGTGTCGATCTCTGCCCCGCCCACCAGGTCGACCGGTGGTTCGACATCGAAGGCGGCGATGTACTCCCGTTCCTTTGCCGCGAGGAACCGCTCACGCTCCCGGATGAAGCCGTCCTCGTCACCTTCGGCTAAGAGTTCCACTGCCGCCTCGGGCACGCCGTGGCTGGCGAGGAGTTCCGGCTCAGCATCAATCAGGGCGCGCCGGATCGACATCCCCGGCGCCGTCGGCAGCATGAGCCGGTTGGCCGGACTGGACCGTCTCGGCCCGCGTGACAGGATCTGTCGATACGCGCTGGCGTCGGAACGCAGTAACAGGTCCAGCGGTTCAACCGGCTGGCCGTTGATTCCCACCCGGTCCCGGTACTCGTGCAACTCCCACAGGACGAACGCGCGTACCCGAGCGCTGCGTAGGTCGAAACGTTCGGGGAATGGGCGTGCGACCTGCCCGCTCACGTCCAGAGCCGCCTCGCCCCGGGCGAACTCGCGCATCTCGACGAGAGCCTCACGGATCTGTGTGGTGTTGGCCCCGGCGAAGAAGCCCGACCAGGACGTGCTCCAAAACCAGCGCTGCAGTGCTCGTCGCTGCGCGGGTGACGGCTCGGGGTTTTCGTGAAACGCCACGGTCAACAACACCAGCTGGGCGTTGTAGGGAACCAGCCGAGCCAGCGGCACCATGACGTCGTCGCGCAAGAACGCCACTACCCGATACAGGGCCAGCTCGGTGCGTTTGACATGTTCATCCATGTCGTCCCGCATCCGCTCCGCAAGCCTGTCCCAGCGGGTGCGCTGGATATCGTCCTCACCGGACACCGCGAGGACGGCCTGGAAAAGTGTGTTCGTGGGGATCTCCCCGAACCCGAGGTCGCCGATGTCGTTCTGCAACGCCTCGATCCGGTTGGCCAGTGTCTCACCGTCGCTGTACGTCAACGCCGAAACCATCTGGGTCGGGGTCATCGACTGGCCGCTGCTGTTGAGCCGGGAGAAGACCTCGACGGCATGCTTGAGCTCACCGCCGACCAGACGCACCACCGCCATCTTGTACGACTTGATCCGCTGAGCGAGCTGCTCTGCTTCGTCCATCAGCCGGTCAATGTCGAGACGATCGCTACCAGCGAGCTGGCGGGCGAAACCGAGGAAGTCCATCGTGCGCAGCACGTTGCGCATCGGCAGATAATTCGCCGGCGCCGGCGCCGGGCGCTTCCAGTGGACGAATCGGCCACCAGAGCGTTCCGCCTCGCCCAGAGCCCGATAGATGTTCCACACCCAGGACCCTGTCACGGACAGATCGCGTTCTGCCGAACGGCGCATCAGACAGCCGTACAGGGTGGTGAGTCGCTGATGGCCGTCGAGGAGATAGGAGACAGGGGTGCCGGGTGGTGGAGGAACCCGCATTTCGGCGATCCGGTCCAGGCTTTCCACCCGCTCGGTGGTGTCCCAGACGAGCAACGAGCCTACCGGATACCCCCGCTCGATACTGTCGAACAGGTCGATCATCTGGTCCGGCCGCCACACGAAGGGCCGCTGGAACCGGGGGACTCGCAGGCGGCCGTCTGCGATCTCACGGAGGACGTCCTCCAGCAGCATGATCTCGGGCTTGACAGTGATCTCACTGCTGGGACCAGTCACGTGCCCATCAGCTTCCGCAGCCCCATCCGGTTCGCCCGCCATCTCTAGATCACCGACTCGATGGTTGATAATAGTGCGCGCAGGTCGGCTTCCACGTGCGCTCCGAGCGCGGCGATGTCGGCAACCTTCACCCTGGCGCAGTGTCGCTCGAAGACGGGCAATAAACCGTCGCCGAATCCGCCGCGCAGCGCATCCCGTATGTGCGGATCGAGGCCGTCGAACAGTGCTTGCTGCTCGGGCCGGATCTTGGCGGGTTCGGCCCGCCTGCCGAAACCGTTCTTCATGTCGTAGTGCCCGCGCTGATCCGGAGAGAGTTTCTTGAGTGCGGTCAACGTGGCCGATGCGGTCGATGGAGAGCCGCACGCCGCGAGAACACGGTGAGGCAGGTAATTCTCTGCTTCCCTCAGCTCCAGGACATGGACCGAAAGCCCCGCCGCACGGAAGTCCGCCGCCTTGCGGTGGATCTTGGTGACCTGGCCGGGCATCCACCGGTCGCTGTCGGCGAGCAGGGCGATCCGGGCAAGCGTCCGGAATCCGGCCAGCTCGGCCTCCACCACAGCGGGGAACCGCCCGGTGCCGCCGGCGTGCCGGAACTCCAACCACTGGTTGGCCAACGCGGTAAGGACGCGTCGGCTGCCGAAGACGGCAGCGACCGCGCGGACAAAGGCACCATCGTTGACCAGGTCCTCGACAATGAGCACCGCAGGTCGGGAGAGGTCGTGGGCCAGGTTCGGTAGATCGGCGCGCGTTACACGGACAGGAGCGGGACCCGGCCCGGCCGACCAGGCGGCATTCACGATGGCCTTCTGTCCCAGCGACCGGACGGCCGGCGCGACCGTTGGTGCGTAACCCTCGAAGTAGGTGGCCAGCGCGGCTATCGCCGGCTCGTCAGCCGCCCACTCATGCCGTTCGTCGGTGAAGACACCCAGAAGCATCAGCAAGGGGTGCAGGGCGTCCGAGCCGTTGCAGGACAGCGGATCGAGTTCAACGCGCATCAGGCCGGACCAGCTCCAGTTGCGCCTTCGCCAGCGCCTTCGTCTCCCGATAGTCCTCGGAGAAGACTCCTTCGGGCCAATAGTCGAGGTTGCCGGCCGCGTCTATGTTGATGCGCCGTACCTCGCTCACTCCATTGATGCTCTCTACGAAGTAGACGGCCACGTCGTCGGGGTCGGCCTTGCGCTCGGCGATGCGAACTCGCAGGCGTAGCAGCAACGTTTCGCTGTGCGTCTCGATCAAAAACCTGACCCCGGTCTCGCGCGCCGCCGACAGGTAGAGATCAGCGAGCGCGGCGTGGGCGTAGGGATGCAGGTGCAACTCCGGCTGTTCGACGATCTCCAACACCGGTGCCTCCGGCGGCCGGGTACGGTCCAAAGCCCGTTGGACGAAGATCGGCAAAGCCTGGGCAACGCCGGTGCCGGTGTCGACCAGGTTCACGGCCACGGTGTCGTCGTCACGGGATTTGAGCACCACCGAGACCATTCCGCCCCGTTCCACGACGTCAACCGTCCAGCCCGGCAGGCTTTCCGCCAGACCGGCGTTGATCTCTCGTAGTAGTGCCCGCTGGCCGCGGGTCGAGTCGCTGGCCAAAATGCCTGCGGTGTACTCACCGCTGGCACCGACCGACGTCGGCATCCGGGCCGGTACCCGGTACAGCCGGCTCGGCCGGTCTCGGAACGGACCCAGGTAACGCACCTGGCCAAAACTCTCCCGGACCATCGTGCTGTAGGCGCCCGCGCCGCTCACGTTCACGCCACCGGCAGGGAGGAGTCCCTGGAACGGCACCTCCACCCCGCCTATCGGCGCGGAATCCGTCCGGATCAGGGTGTAACGCTGCGGCCCATCGGCTGTCTCACCCGGTTCCCACTTCAGATGCAGATCCGGGTCATCGTCGTGCGCCACCGCGAAGTCTTCGACAACCTGGGTACGCAACTCGCTGATATTACGGATCCCGACGTTGCACCGAAGCGGGACACCGGATTCCGCTTCCAACCCGAGTTCTACCCGAACGCTGCCGTGTGGACGGTTACCGTAGATGAGGTCCGCGAACGAGTCGACGATATCCTCGCCCAAACGGTCAAGATCCAGAGGTGCCGTCGTGTCGGTGTCGATTCCGGTGGAGACCACCAGCGGCGCCCGCACCAACGCGCTCTTGCCGGAATTGTTACGGCCCAGCACTACCGTGACCGGACGTAGCTCGACTTTGATCGAGCCGGCGAAGCACCGATAGTTGGTCAGGCCCAACCTAAGAAGCGGCATGGTCTACAGACCATACCCATGTCCGAACGCCGGCCATGGTGCCGTTCACCTGGACGTGCGATGGGAACACAGCAAGGGGACGGTCACCACGCGGCGATCTTCGCCGAGGTGAGGGAACTGCGCTGCTGAGCGGCGCTTGCGTCACCCATTCATGATGATCACATGACGCTGCGTACGGGGGCACTCGTCGGACTACTACTGCTGGCCGGCTGCACGCACTCCGGGGAGGCCGAGGTGGCGGCCCGCCCCTCCGTCGAACCGGAGTGCACCGGCGGGAAGGCGACGCTCGGGGACGTCGAGGAGCATCTGCTGCTCACCGAGGTCTCGCCGATCATCGAGGTGACCGCGGCCGCCGGCGGGCCGCTGGACGCGGAGAAGGAGTGGGTCGGCGACCGCCGGGCCGAGGTGGTGGCCCTGGTCGGGACGGTCGGCGACGCGTCCCGCAAGAAGATCTACCAGGCCGCCGTGACGAAGGCGCGGACGGACGCCGGGCCCGACCTGGTCGAGCTCGGCGCCGTCTACGAACCCACCGACGGCAGCTCCCTCACCAGCGAGGGGCCGGGGAGCGTCGTGGTCGTCGAGGCGATCCGTGCCGTCGACGTGGACTTCACCTACGCGTGCGGTGTGCTCCTGACCGAGGGCACGGTCACCTCCTGGCGGCCCGGTGGCTGGACCGCCGTCTTCAGCTGCGACGAGCCCATCGACACGAAGGGCGAGGGCCGGGCGATCATCGCGGAGGCGCGGGAGATGCGCTGCTGAGCTACTTCTCCAGGATGGCGACGACGCCCTGGCCGCCGGCCGCGCAGATGGAGATCAGGCCGCGGCCGGAACCCTTCTGGGCGAGGAGCTTGGCGAGCGAGGCGACGATCCGGCCGCCGGTCGCCGCGAACGGGTGGCCGGCGGCGAGCGAGGAGCCGTTGACGTTCAGCTTGGCGCGGTCGATGGAGCCGAGCGGGGCGTCCAGGCCGAGCTTCTCCTTGCAGAACTCCGGGGACTCCCAGGCGGCCAGGGTGGCCAGGACCTGCGACGCGAAGGCCTCGTGGATCTCGTAGTAGTCGAAGTCCTGCAGGGTGAGGCCGTTGCGGGCGAGCATCCGCGGCACGGCGTAGGCGGGGGCCATCAGCAGGCCCTCGTCGCCGTGCACGTAGTCGACGGCGGCGGCCTCCGAGTCGGCGAAGTACGCCAGCACCGGCAGCGAGTGCGCCTCGGCCCACTCCTGCGAGGCGAGCAGGACGGTCGAGGCGCCGTCGGTGAGCGGCGTCGAGTTGCCCGCCGTCATGGTGGCGTTCTCCTTGCCGTACACCGGCTTCAGCGACGCGAGCTTCTCCAGGGTGGAGTCGGCGCGCAGGTTCTGGTCGCGGGTCAGCCCCAGGTAGGGCGTCAGAAGATCGTCGAAGAAGCCCTTCTCGTACGCCGCGGCGAGGTGTTGATGCGAGGCGAGCGCCAGCTCGTCCTGCGCCGACCGCTCGACGTTCCACCGCAGCGCCGTGATCGCGGCGTGCTCGCCCATCGAGAGGCCGGTGCGCGGCTCGGCGTTGCGCGGGATCTCCGGCTGGAGCGCGTGCTGCGGACGGAGCTTGGCGACCGCCTTGAGTCGCGCGCCCAGCGTCCGGGCCCGGTTCAGCTCCAGCAGCGCCTGCCGCATGTCCTCGTTCACCTGCAGCGGGGCGTCCGACGTGGTGTCCACGCCACCGGCGATGCCGGCGTCGATCTGGCCCAGCGCGATCTTGTTGGCGACCAGGATCGCCGCCTCCAGGCCGGTGCCGCAGGCCTGCTGGATGTCGTACGCCGGGGTGCGCGGGTCGAGCCGGGAGCCGAGCACCACCTCGCGGGTCAGGTTGAAGTCGCGGGAGTGCTTGAGCACGGCGCCCGCGACCACCTCGCCCAGGCGCTCGCCCGCCAGGCCGAACCGGGCGACCAGGCCGTCCAGCGCGGCGGTCAGCATGTCCTGGTTCGAGGCCGATGCATACCTGCCGTTGGACCGGGCGAACGGGATACGGTTACCGCCCAGGACGGCGACACGGCGCACGGTCGGCACGGCGTTCCTCCACACATCGATGGCTCAAGTTATCGACCAACTAGAAGCTACTGACCGGTAGGGTACTCGCATGGCTGACAGGTACGCGAACTTCGCCAACTCCGGTGTGGGCCGGGCCGTGGTCAAGCGGCTCGGGCTGCCGGACCCGCCCCGGTTGCGACGCTACCGCGCGGGCGACCCGCTCACCACGGGACCGGTGCTGCTCGGCGCGGCGCCCGGCGGACGGCTCGCCGACCCGGTCCGCAAGCAGCTGGAGAGCACCGGGATCGAGGTGACCGAGACCGGCACCGAGGGGACGAGGCACGGTGCGCTGATCTTCGACGCCACCGGCATCGCCGACTCCACACAGCTCCGGAGCCTCTTCGACTTCTTCCACCCGTACGCGAGAAGTCTGCACTCCTCCGGTCGCGTGATCGTGCTCGGCACCCAGCCGGAGCTGACGACCGGGCCGAGGGAGGCGACCGCGCAGCGGAGCCTCGAGGGTCTCACCCGCAGCATCGGCAAGGAGTTCGGTCGCGGCGTCACCGCGCAGCTCGTCTACGTCGCGCCCGGTGGCGAGAACGGCGTCGAGTCCACGCTGCGGTTCCTGCTCAGCGGCCGGTCCGCCTACGTCTCCGGCCAGGTGATCCGGATCGGGACCGCGAGCGCGCCGGCCCCCGCCGATTGGGAGAAGCCGCTCGCCGGCAAGCTCGCCCTGGTCACCGGCGCGGCCCGGGGCATCGGCGCGTCGATCGCCGGGATCCTGGCCCGCGACGGCGCCGAGGTGATCGCGCTGGACGTCCCGGGCGCCGGTGACGCGCTCGCCGACGTGGCCAACAAGGCGAAGGGCCGCGCGCTGCAGCTCGACCTGACCGCCGAGGACTCGCCGGCGCGGCTGGCCGGCTACCTGGCCGCGGGACCGCACGGCGGCGTCGACATCGTGGTGCACAACGCCGGCATCACCCGGGACAAGACCATCGCGCGGATGGACGAGAGCCGCTGGGACTCGGTGATCGGGGTCAACCTGACCGCGCCCGAACGGGTCAACGACGTGCTGCTGGAGCAGGGCCTGATCAAGCGGGGCGGCCGGATCGTCGGCGTCGCCTCGATCGCGGGCATCGCCGGCAACCGGGGCCAGACCAACTACGCGACCAGCAAGGCCGGCGTGATCGGCCTGGTCCAGTCGACCGCGCCGGCGCTCGCCGAGCGGGGCATCACGTTCAACGCGGTGGCGCCCGGCTTCATCGAGACCGCGATGACCGCGAAGATGCCGATCGGGCTGCGCGAGGCGGGCCGCCGGCTGAACAGCATGTCCCAGGGCGGCCTGCCGGTCGACGTGGCCGAGACGATCGCGTGGTTCGCCTCGCCCGGCTCCGCCGCGATCACCGGCAACGTGGTCCGGGTCTGCGGCCAGAGCCTGCTGGGGGCGTGACGTGGTGGCCGTCGTCGAGATCAGCGAGGGGCCGGGCACCGGGGCCGCGTACGCGAAGGCCGCGCTCGGCCTGATCCCCGGCCTGCGCAAGGGGGACAGCCTGCCGGACGTGGAGCTGGTCCACCGTGGCGTCACCGTCGACCTCGGCCACCTGGCCCGGTACGACCGGGTCTGCGGGTTCCGGCTCGGCGGCGTGCTCCCCGCGACCTATCCGCACATCCTGGCGTTCCCGCTGGCGATGCGACTGATGTCGGCCGGGGACTTCCCGCTGCCGATGATCGGCCTGGTGCACGTGTCGAACCGGATCACCGTGCACGAGCCGGTCGACGCGGGCACGCCCCTGGATCTCTCGGTGCGCGCGGTGGACCTGCGGGAACATCCGCGTGGCCGGCAGTTCGACGTGATCGCCACCGCGACGGTGAGCGGTCGGGAGGTCTGGCGGGGCGTCTCCACGTACCTGCGCAAGGAGACCTCCGGCTACAGCCCGCGCCACCAGCAGGCCGATCCGCCGCCGCCCGGCGGTGCCGTCTGGCGCCTGCCGGTGCGGACCGGGCCGGACTACGCGGCGGTCTCCGGCGACCGCAACCCGATCCACACCTCGAAGCTCGGCGCGAAGCTGTTCGGGTTCCCGAAGCCGATCGCGCACGGGATGTGGACCAAGGCGCGCTGCCTGGCCGCCCTGGAGGGCCGGCTGCCGGAGGCGTACACGGTCGACGTCGCGTTCAAGCAGCCGATCACCCTCCCGTCGACGGTCCGTTTCCTCGCCACGCCCACCGGCACCGGATGGGATTTCACCGTCAACGGGAAGAAACCGCATCTAACCGGATCGATCGGCAACCCGCCGGCCTGAACCCGTTCCTCCGACGCCGTCCCGCGCTTCGCGGGGCGGCGTCACGTGTTTGAGCTGCGGATTCATTAATTGAAAACCCCTGGGGGTTGTGAGGTGGGTTGACCGGCCGTAGGGTTACCGGCGAGTTAATAAGTCGCCGTCTTGCGCACGAAGGGCTGCCCCGCCGTGGAGTTCTGGCTCGATCTCAACGAGGAACAAAACGACCTGCGCGAGTGGGTGCACGGGTTCGCCGAGTCGGTGATCCGGCCGGCCGCGGCCGAGTGGGACGAGCGGGAGGAGACTCCCTGGCCGGTCCTGCAGGAGGCCGCCAAGATCGGGCTGTACGGCTTCGAGTTCCTGATCAACGCGTGGTCGGACACCGCGGGGCTCTCGCTGCCGGTCGCCAACGAGGAGCTGTTCTGGGGTGACGGCGGCATCGCGATGGCGATCTCCGGCACCTCGCTCGCCGTCGCCGCGATCTACGGCTCCGGCAGCCCGGACCAGCTCGTCGAGTGGGTGCCGCAGTGCTTCGGGGACGCCGACGACCCCAAGGTGGCCGCGTTCTGCAGCACCGAGCCGGAGGCCGGGTCGGACGTCGGCGCGATGCGGACCCGGGCGGTCTACCACGAGGCCACCGACGAGTGGGTGCTCAACGGGCAGAAGGCGTACGCGACCAACGGCGGGATCGCGAACGTGCACGTGGTGACGGCCAGCGTGGACCCGTCGCTCGGGTCGCGTGGGCAGGCGGCGTTCATCATCCCGCCGGGAACACCGGGGCTGGCCGGCACCAGGAAGCTGAAGAAGCTGGGCCTGCGCGCGTCGCACACCGCGGACGTCTTCCTCGACGACGTACGCATCCCGGGAAGTTGCCTGCTCGGCGGCAAGGAGGCGCTCGACGAGCGGCTCGCCCGGAGCAAGGCGGGCCCGCGGGCCAAGAACGCCTCGATGCGGACCTTCGAGCTCTCCCGCCCGGCGGTCGGCGCGCAGGCGATCGGCATCGCCCGCGGCGCCTACGAGTACGCGCTGGAGTACGCGAAGAACCGGGTCCAGTTCGGCCGCCCGATCATCGAGAACCAGGCGATCGCGTTCGCCCTCGCGGACATGCGGATGGAGATCGACGCCGCCCGCCTGCTGGTCTGGCGGGCCGCCTGGATGGGCCGCAACGACCGGCCGTTCTCCGCGGGCGAGGGCTCGATGTCGAAGCTGAAGGCCGGCGAGGTCGCGGTGGCGGTCACCGAGAAGGCGGTGCAGATCCTCGGCGGCGCCGGTTACCTGCGGGAGCACCCGGTGGAGCGGATGTACCGGGACGCCAAGATCTACACCATTTTCGAGGGTACGTCGGAGATCCAGCGCCTGGTCATCTCCCGCGCCATCTCCGGCATGCAGATCCGCTGACATGGACGCGGCCTTCATCGCGGCGACGATGCTCAAGCGCGGGCTGCTGAACCCGGGCAACCCGGTGAGCGTCGTCCGGCAGTTCGCGGCGCTGGGGCGCTGGGGGTTCGGGCTCGCCGGTGAGCTGCGCCAGGCCGCCGCCCGGAGCCCGCAGCGGATCGCGGTGATCGACGACGACGGGCCGGTCACCTACGGCGACCTGCTGGAACGGTCGTCGCGGCTGGCCGCGAGCCTGAAGCTCGCACCGGGCGACCGGGTCGGGATCCTCTGCCGGAACTCGGCCCGCATGATCGAGGCCATCATCGGGGTGACCTCCGCCGGGGCGGATCCGGTACTGATGAACACCGGCCTCTCCCCCAGCCAGCTGGTGACCGTCGCCGACGACCAGAACCTGCGGATCCTCCTGCACGACGAGGAGTTCGCCGAGCGGGTCGCGCTGGTGCCGTCCGCCCAGATTTTGGGCGACATTTCCGATATTTCCGAAAGGTTGCTCACCCCGCCCGCCCGGACCGGGCGGACCATCGTGCTCACCTCCGGCACGACCGGGGTGCCCAAGGGCGCTCAGCGGCCGACCCCCGGCGGCTTCCGGCCGCTCTGCTCGGTGATCGACCGGATCCCGCTGCGCGCCGGGCAGCGGGTGATGATCGCCGCCCCGCTCTTCCACACGTGGGGGTTCGCCGGGCTGCAGATCGCGCTCGCGCTGCGCGCCACCATCGTGCTGCGCCGGAGGTTCGACGCCGCGACCACCGCCGGCGTCCTGGTCGAGCACGGGTGCACCGGGATGATCGCCGTACCGGTGATGCTCCAGCAGCTGATGGAGCAGCCCGCCCCCGCGGCGAAGCCCGGCCTGACCGTGGTCGCGGTGAGCGGATCCGCGCTCCCCGGCGGCCTGGCCACCCGGTTCATGGACCGCTTCGGCGACGTCCTCTACAACCTGTACGGCTCCACCGAGGCGTCCTGGGCCTCCATCGCCACCCCGGCCGACCTGCGCGCCGCGCCGAACACCGCCGGACGGCCACCCTACGGGACCCGGGTCGCCGTGCTCGCCGACGACGGTTCGCCGGTGCCCGCCGGGGAGGTGGGCCGGCTCTTCGTCGGCAACGAGATGCTCTTCGAGGGGTACACGAACGGCGCCACCCGGCAGATGCGCGACGGGCTGCTCGCCACCGGCGACCTCGGGCACGTCGACGAGCACGGGCGGGTCTACGTGGACGGCCGGGAGGACGACATGATCGTCTCCGGCGGCGAGAACGTGTACCCGGCCGAGGTCGAGGACCTGCTCGCCGACCTGCCGCAGGTCCGGGAGGTCGCGGTGATCGGGGTGCCGGACGACGAGTACGGCCAGCGGCTCGCGGCGTACCTGGTGCTGCGCGAGGGCGAGACGCTCGACGTCGAGGTGGTCCGCGACCACGTGCGGCGGCACCGGGCCCGGTTCAGCGTGCCCCGCGACGTGATCTTCCTGGACGCCCTGCCCCGCAACGCCACCGGCAAGGTGGTACCGCGCGAACTCCCGCGCCCGTGATCGCTCACCGTGGGGAGGGGGCGGCTGGTCCTCAGGGGTGCGTCACGGCGTACCACACACCCCTGAGGACCAGCCGACAAGCGGTACCCCGCTGACGCAGCCCAGCCCCCCACCCTGCTCGCGTCCCGACCGGTCAACCCGCCTGGGACGGGGCGGGCTCGGTGATGGAGTCCTCCGGGTGCGGGACGGCGTCCTCGCGGTGCGGGAGCGTGGCCGGGTCGGGCAGGTCGAAGAGGTCGTCGGCCGGGGCGGCGATCAGGCCGTTCGGGTGGGCGATCAGCCGCTCCCCGGTGACCAGGTCGTCCAGCATCGCCGCGAGCCGGCCCGCCGCCCCCGACTTCGCGCCGCTCCAGCCGAAGAGCCGGCCGGCCGCCGCGATCAGGTCGTCCGCCTCGACCAGGCCCGCGTCCAGCACGAGGTACTCCAGCGCGGACTGCAGCTCCGGCTCGGCCACCTGCTCCGGCTTGCGGGTCACGCCGTCGCCGGGTACCCGTACCGCCGGGATCAGCGCCTCCGGCCAGGTGACGAACGAGCCGTCGAAGCCGACCCGGGAGGACGCGATCGCGTGGTCGATCGCCCCGCGGATCGCCGACGTCACCCGGGCGATGTGCCACGCCTCGCGGACCCGCTGGGTGAGCACGGTCAGGTGCACCGGGCCCTCCACCTCGGCGATCCGCTCGACCGCCGCGACCAGTTGGGCCCGGGCCGCGGTGTCGTTCGCCCGGGCGGCCGCGGTCAGCGGGTCGATGGCGGCCCGCTCGTACGGCAGCGCCCACTCCGGCCGCTGCGCGGGACGGGTGGCCAGTTCCCGGTCCACCTCGGCGAAGACGTCCGGCACGGCGAGCGCGTTCTGGATCGCCGCGCGCAGCCGGGCCTCCTCGGCCGCCCGGTCGGTGAACCAGGCGACGCTCCAGATCCGGTGCAGGTGCCAGCCGAGACCGTGCAGCACCTGGTCGTGCAGGCGGTCACGGTCCCGGACCGAGGGGATGCCCCGGTAGGCGGGACCGTCGCACTGGATGCCGAGGGCGAACGCGCCGGCCTCGACCGCGGAGTGGCGTACCGCGAGCTCCAGACGGCCCAGGCCGGCACCCACCCGGCTGTGCACGTCGTAACCCCAGCCGGCGACGGTCTGTAGCACCGCCTCGGCGAGCTCGGTCAGCGGCGGCGCCTCGGCCGCCGGAATGCTCTGCCCGGCGTGGTCGAGGTACTCGGCCAGCCGCCGCTCCCCCTCGTCGGCCGGCTCCTCGCGACCGCCGGCCGGGATCGCGGTGACCACCTCGACGCGCTGCCGGGCCCGGGTGATCGCCACGGTGAGGCGGCGCGCCCCGGTGGGCCCACCCGCGGCGGCGAGGTCCGCACCGGTGGCCAGGATGATCACGTCCCGCTCCTCGCCCTGGACCGTGTCGGCGCTCTTCACGAAGAATCCGCCGAGGAAGCGCTCCAGGTCGGGGCGGGCCGCGAGGGCGGTCTCCACCGCGTCGGCGACCGCGTCCGCCTGTCCGGCGGTCAGCGTGACCACGCCCAGCGACAGGGTCGGCCGGGTGCTGACATGGTGCGCGACCCGCTCGGCGACCAGCGCGGCCTCGTCCGGGCCCGATCCGGTCGGCCCGGACGCGGGGAACACCTCGATGCCCAGGTCGGTGCCGGTCGAGTGCGCGCTCGGGTAGGTGACCAGCCGGTCCCGGTAGAACGCCCGGTTCGCGAAGCCGATCAGCGACTCGTGCCGGCTGCGGTAGTGCCGGGTCAGCGCGAGCCGGGTGAACGCGCCGCAGTCGTTCGCCGCGACGAGCACCGACGGCTGTCCCCCGGCGGGCGGCAGCTGGCAGTCGTCGCCGATGACGATCAGCGACTCACCGCGGTACGCGCAGGCCACCGCGGCCGCCGGGGTCATCCGGGACGCCTCGTCGATGATCACCACGTCGAAGGTACGGCCGGCCGGCAGGTACGCGCTGACCGCGGCGGGCGGCATCGCGAAGCACGGCTTGAGCGCGATCGCCGCGTCCCAGGCCTTCTCCAGCAGGGCGCGGACCGGCTGGTGCCCGTGCTGCTTCTGCCCCTCCGACCGGATCACCGCGGGACCGCCCTTGGCACCGGCGGACGGGCGGCGCGCGTCGACCGCCTCGATGATCCGCCCGGCGGCGTCCTCCAGCAGGTCGGCGTCGAGCCGGCGGAACTCCTCGACGATCTCGTTGCGCTCGGCGGCGGCCAGCGGGATCAGCCGCTCGTCCGCGGCGATGATCTCGTCGGCCCAGGCCCGGAAGACGGTCCGCTCGATCACCCCGGCCAGCTGCGCGGGGTCCAGGTTGTGGTCGGCGCAGTAGTCGACGGCGCCGTCCACCCCGTACCCCGCGAGGACCTCACGGGCGGCCAGGTAGTCGAACCACTCCCGCTGTCCGGTGTCGTCGTCGCGCAGGTCCTGCAGCAGGTCGCGGGCGGTCTCGTAGCGGTCCAGCGCGGTGCCGAGCCGGACCTGCCGGGCCGGCCCGAACGCGTCGATGATCCGCTGCCGGGCCGCCTGCCAGACCCCGATCAGGCCGGGCAGGTCGCCGGCGCCCCGGGCGTCCCCGGTGAGCACCGCCTGCGCCTGGTCGGCGGTGAACGCGGACTCGCTCCCGGTCCGCAGCGCCCTCGCCTGCGCGGCCCACTCGATCGCCGCGACCAGCCCGTTCAGGTCGGTCTCCCGACCCCGGTAGCGCTCACCGAGTGCCGCCGCGTGCGCCGGTCCGTCGGCGGCGAGCGCCTCGGCGGCCTCCACGATCTTCCGCCGTACGGCGACCATCCCGCTCGCCTCGGTCACGTCCAGTTCGCGTCCGGTGAGCCCGTCCAGCCGCTCGACCGCCTCGGCGACCGCGCGCAGCGGGCCGACCTGGGCCCGCAGCCACCCGACGGCGTGCTGCACCGAGCCGTGCCCGAGCTCGGTGCGCGCGGCCGGTTCGGGCTCCGGGCGCAGCGTCGAGCGCCAGTGCCGGAACACGTCGCGCGCCTCCGTCACCGCGTGCAGCACCTCGCCGTTGCCCGCCCGGTTCGCGACGTACTCGACCACCGCGCCCAGCGCCTCGGGCGGGGTGACCTTGAGGACCTCGTCGACGGTGTGCAGCGCGCGGCCGATCGCCACGAAGTCGGTGTCCAGGCGCTTCCAGTAGCGGCCGAGCAGCGCGGCGTTCTGCTTCTCGGCGGCGACCAGTCCCTCGTACGACCGCCGCCAGGCCACCGCGAGCCCGAGGTTGGCGACCGCCTCCTCCACGGTCACCCCCGGCTCGGCGAGCGCGGCGACGGTCTCCTTGTCCCACCGGTGCGCCGCGAGGAACCGGCGTACGCCCCGGTGCACGGTGGCGAACCGCTCGGCCAGGTCCTCGACCGGCTCGCCGAGCACCGCCTCCCGGAAGTACCGCCGCGCCTGGTGCTTGGCGGTCGACACCGCCTCGACGTGCCGTCGCAGCGCGGCCGACGCACCGTGCACGGCAGCCTGCGCGCCCGGCGCGAACCAGGCCGTCTCCGGCTTGTCCGGCCGCGCACCGAGCTCGGCGACCACGGTGACCAGCTCGACGTCGGAGAAGGTGATCACGTCGGGGAGCCCGAGCCGGTGGGTGATCCGGTCCAGGTTCTGCTGCTGGTGTTCCAGCTCGTCCGCGTCGGCCGTGAACCGCCCGGCCAGTGTCCGGGCCGCGGCGGCGGTGAGGGTGCCGAGCCCGACCGCGGGCGGGTCCAGCTCGGGCGTCTCCGGCAGGTCGGCGACCTCCAGTTCGGCGAGGACGCCGGCGGGGATGCCGAGCCGTTCCCGCGCGAGGTCCTCGGCCCGCCGGACCTCGTCGATCCGCTCGGCGAGCGCGTCGGCCGCCTCCCGGACCGGGCGCAGCGCGGGCGAGGTCAGCCAGTGGTCCGGCACACCGGCGGGGCGCTTCCCGGCGTGTGCGGCGATCTGCGCGAGCGCGTCGGCGTCCACCGGGAGCCGCAGGTGGAAGGCGCCGGCCAGTGCGGCGTGCGGGGTCAGGGCGTCGGCGAGCGCGTCCAGGGCCAGCTGCGCCGCCTCCAGCGCGCCGTCCAGCGGCCGCTTCTCCATCACCTCCCGCCAGCGGTAGCCACTGCGCTCGGTCGCCGGCCGCCACGCGGCCTTCAGCCGCTCCGCGGCCTGGTGGATGCGGTCCAGGGCCTCGTCGGTCAGCGCCTGCGTCTGCAGGTTCCGCTCCAGGGCCGATTCCTCCCGTACGGCCTTCTCGTCCTCGCCCGTCAGCCGCGCGCAGCGGCCGAGGATCTCGTGGAGGCTCCGCCCGTAGGGTTCGCGGATCTCGTTGACCGCCTCCGCGTAGGCACCGAGCGCCGCGCGATCGGCCCGCAGCCGGTCGCGGTCGGTCTCGTCCAGGCCCTGCGGCGGCAGCGGCACCGCCTCCAGGGCCGCGGCCAGCGCGCTCGCCACCTGCCGGCGGCCGGCCCTGGGCCCGTGCAGGTCGAGCAGGTAGTTCCCGAGCCCGGCGGCGGCGAGCCGGTGCTGCACGGTGTCCAGCGCGGCCGCGGTCTCCGAGACGAAGAGCACCCGCTTCCCGGCGTACGCCAGCGCCCCGATCATGTTCGCCACGGTCTGCGACTTCCCGGTCCCGGGCGGCCCGTCGATCACGAAGCTGTGCCCGTTCAGGGCGGCGTCCACGCAGACCCGCTGGGTGGCGTCGGCGTCCAGCACGAGCGGCTGGTCCTCGCCCACCCGGTCGGGCGGAACCGGGTCGAAGGTGAAGGCGCCGTCGGTGCCGTCGGCCGCGGCCAGGGCCTGGACCACCGGGTGGGCGAGGATCTGCTCCTCGTGATCAGCCAGGTCCCGGCGGATCGTCTCGGCGCCCAGGTCGAAGCGGGCCAGCACCACGGTGTCGGTGACCCGCCAGCCGGAGCGCCCGCCGATCCGCCGGCGCAGTTCGGCGCGGTCCGCGGTGAGTTCCAGGCCGAGCCCGTGCAGCCGGGCGGCGAGCGCCGGGTTGAGCACCGGGTCGCCGTGGGTGGCGCGCAGCCGGGGCACCTCCCCCGGGCCGAGCGCGATCAGCTCGACCGGGGTGAGGTGGATCGGCGCGGCGTGCCCGGTGCCGTCCTCGTCCTGCCAGTGCAGCAGCCCGGTGGCCAGGTGCAGGACATCGGCGCCGCGGTCGGCGGACTCCCGGTGGGCGTGCCGGCGCAGGTGGCGCAGCAGCGGGTGCAGCGTGTCCGGGGGCAGGTCCACGCCGAGTACGGTCCCCGGTCCGCCCTCCTGGAACGCGCAGTCCTGCCCGCTCCGCAGCGTCGCGAGGATCTTCTCCGGCTCCGGTGCGGTGATCTCGATCAGGTCGGCGCCACCGCGTGGCAGGTCGGCGAGACGACTGGCGGCGCCGGGCTCGGCGATCCCGTCGCGCCAGGCCGCCAGCGCCGCCCGGGCGTCTTCGAATCCGTGAGCATCATCCGGCCGCATGTGCTCATTCCAGCAAGGCGGCCGGATTCATGCTGGCGATTCGCCCGGTTTCTCCCCGTGACTAGCGACGGTGGGCTACCAGCACGCTGTCGTGGACGGTGATTTCGTCACCCTCCGGCCCCTTCGCGACGCGGGGCCGGGTCGCCGCCACGGTGACCGTCCAGTCCTGGGGGCCGAGCGGCTCGGCGATCTCCTCGGGCGTGAACATCATGTCCGGGAAGTGCATCCGGCGCGCGGCGCTCGCCAGGTCGGACGGGTGGTGGCCGACGATCAGCAGGGTGCCGCCGGGCGCCACCGCGTCGGCCAGCCGGGCGTAGAGCTCCGTCCGGTCGGCGCTGGGCAGGTGCATGAAGTGCGCCGAGACCAGATCGTACGATCGGGGCGCCGGGGGCTCGGCGCGCAGGTCGGCACCGGTGAAGGTGATCCGCTCGGCGAGACCGGCGGCCGCGGCGTGCTCCGCCGCGCGGGAGAGCGCGACCGTGGAGATGTCCACGCCGGTGACCTGCCAGCCGTGCTCGGCCAGCCAGACCGCGTCGGCGCCCTCGCCGCACCCGACGTCCAGGGCCCGCCCGGCGCGCAGCCCGGCCACCTCGGCGACCAGCTGGGCGTTCGGCTTCCCGCTCCAGATCGACGGCCGCTCCCGGTACCGCTCCTCCCAGGTCTCCCGCCGGTGCATCTCGACCTGCCGTCGGCGGTACCCGGCGACCGCCTCCCGGGTCTCGGCCGCGATCAGATCCATGTTGATCATGGCGCCCGCGGTCTGCCCGGCCGCCGCGGCGACCGCGACGGTGGCGCCCAGGTTGGTCACGTTACCGGCCACCCAGACCCCGGGCACCGCGGTCGCGCCGGACTCCTCGGCCGGGATCCGCCGTCCGACCACGTGACCGTTCATCTCCATGTCGGCCGGCTCCAGCCCGAGCGACGACAGGATCGCGCCGCGGGCCACGAAGCGGGGACCGACCGCGATCGCCGCCAGCTCGATGACGCGGCCGTCGTCGAGGCGTACCCCGGAGATCTCGTCGTCTTTGATCATCACCTCGGCGATCGGCTCGGCGACCACCGGGATGCTCCGGGCGGCCAGCTCCTCGGCCCGGTCCGGAACCGGCAGCGGGGCGCCGTTGAGCAGGTAGACCACGTCCTCGCTGAGCTGGCGCCAGAGCTGCGCCTGGTGCAGGCTCAGCGGGCCGCTCGCCAGCACGCCGATCCGCTTGCCGCGCAGTTCCCAACCGTGACAGTACGGGCAATGGGCCAGGTCACGGCCCCACCGTCCGGCCAGGCCGGGGATGTCCGGCAGCTCGTCGACCAGCCCGGTGGCGACCAGCAGGCGGCGCCCCTGGACCTCACGGCCGCCCTCGAGGACGACCGTGAAGCCCTCCTCGCCGGTCCGGCTCGCCCGCTCCGCCCGGCCGCTGATCACCTCGCCGCCGTAGGAGGCCAGCTCCGCGCGCCCGGCGGCGACCAGCTCGGCCGGCGGGACACCCTCCCGGCCCAGCAGGTTGTGCACGTTCCCGGCCGGCGCGTTGCGCGGCTCACCGCTGTCCACCACGAGCACCGAACGCCGCGACCGGGCCAGGGTCACCGCTCCGCTGAGGCCCGCCGCACCGCCACCGATCACCACTACGTCGTACATCCCGGCGTCTCCTCTCTCGCCCGACTCTGCTCGTCACGGTGCCTCGGCATGCGTTCCGGCGGCAACTAATGTTGCTGTTATGGCAAACGATCCGGAGTCCGCGCTGGCCGCCGTGGGCCCCCAGCTCCGCCTGCTCCGCCAGCAGCGCGACATCACCCTGGCCCAGCTCTCCGAGACCACCGGCATCTCGGTCAGCACGCTCTCCCGCCTCGAGTCCGGCACCCGCAGACCGACACTGGAGTTGCTGCTCCCGCTCGCCAAGGCGTACCAGGTGACCCTGGACGAGCTGGTCGACGCCCCGGACACCGGCGACCCCCGGATCCGGCAGCGGCCGATCGAGCGCAACGGGATGACGTACATCCCGCTGACCCGCAGACCGGGCGGCGTGCAGGCCTTCAAACAGATCATCCCGCCCAGCCCGGCCGATTGCGGCACGGACCAGAAGACTCACGAGGGCTACGAGTGGATCTACGTGCTGAACGGCCGGATCCGGCTGCTCCTCGGCGACCACGACATCCTGCTGACGCCCGGCGAGGCCGCCGAGTTCGACACCCGGCTCCCGCACCGTGTCCTGAACCCGGGCCCGGACCCGGCCGAGATCCTGAACCTCTTCGGCCCCCAGGGCGAACGGGTCCACGTCCGCGCCCGCACCCGCTGACTGGCCGGCACTCACGGGTCCCTCAAGGCCCGCCACACACCCCTGAGGACCAGCCAAGACCCGGCACTCACCCTCCTGGCTGGTGCTCACGGGTGTGTCGAGGCCCGCCACACACCCCTGAGGACCAGCCAAGACCGGGCGGTCGTCCTCCTGGCCGGGGTGAGCGGGTGGGTCAGCGGATCCGGTTGCGCAGGGGGCGGGACTGGGCGAAGGCGAAGAGGTTGTCGGAGAGCAGGGCGTCGGCGTTCAGCGGGCGGCCACCGGCGGCGTGCGGCGTGATCAGGATGTCGGGCTCGTCCCAGAGCGGCGAGGTGGGCGGCAGCGGCTCGGTCTCGAAGACGTCGAGCGCCGCGCCGGCGAGACGGCCCGACCGGACGGCGTCGAGCAGGGCCCGCTCGTCGAGCGTGGCGCCGCGGCCGACGTTGACCACCCAGGCGTGCGGCGGGAGCAGGCCGAGGACCGTGGCGTTCAGGGCGTGCGCGGTCTCCGGCGTCGCCGGGAGGATCGAGATCAGCAGGTCGGTGCCGGGCAACAGCCCCGGAAGGTCCGCGGCGGTCACCACCGGGTACCCGTGCCGCTCCCCGGCGGTGCGGGCCACCCCGGTCACGTGTGCGCCGAGCGCGGTGAGCAGCGGGGCCAGCGTCGCCCCGATGCCGCCGAAGCCCCAGACGACCACGGTGGCGTCCCGGAGCGTACGGAAGGAATGGGGGTCTCGAACCGGTTGAAGGCCTCCGAGCTCGGCGGCCCAGCGATGGCCGATCTGCGCGCGGACCAGCCGGTTCAGGCGGCGGGCGGCGGCCAGGACCAGCGCCAGGGTGTGCTCGGCGACGGTGTGGTCGTGCAGTCCGAGGCCGGCGGTGACGACGACGTCCTCGGCGAAGCCGGCCTGGAGGACGGCGTCCGGCCCCGCCGCCAGCGTCTGCACCCAGCGCAGGTTCTTCAGGCGCCGGGCGGCGTCGGCGAGCGGGCCGGGCGGATTGCCCCAGACGACCAGGACCTCGGCGTCGGTGTGCTCGTCCGGGATCGGCTCGGCCACCGCGTAGACCGCGGTCGTCGCGCCGGGCGGGAGTTCGGGAGCGAGGGCGATCGTGTCCGGCAGCAAGACCTTCATGAGGCCCGAGCCTAGGACACCGGACGGTAGAGGGCCGCCGTCGCGTGCTTCACCTGCCACAGCCCCACCCGGTGATAGTGGGAGCTCAACATCGGCCGGAGCGACGGCCGCGGAGCGGTCGGGTCGGCGACCCTGTTCGCCGCGATCAACCAGATCCCCGGCGCCCCGGCGAGCCGCACCGCGTCATCCGGGTACTCCCGGCCGGTCAACTCCCCGGTCCGCGGCGCGGGCACCTCCAGCAGCACGTCGGCCGGCGCGGTCGGATACCGGCGGAAGTAGTACTCCATCCCGGCCCGCATCGCCCGGTTCTCCGGCGGGTACGCGATCACGTCCCCCGGACCCTGATACCGCTCGACCAGCGCGACCAGCCCCCGGTAGTCGGGCCCGTTCTTGGCGGTGGCCGTACGGATGGCCCGCTGCCCGGGAACCGCCACGACCGCCATCACCACGAGCACCGCCCCGGCGCGGAGAACCGGCCACTCGAAGACGGAGCGCCGCGGCGTGTCCCCCTCCCCGACCAGCGCGACCGCGGCGAGGATCGCGGTCGGCGCCAGCACGACCAGCATGTACCGCGCCACCCACATCGGCGTGATCAGCGCGGAGACCAGCGCCACCGCGACCAGCGGCCCGAGGGCCAGCACCGCGATCGGCGTGAGCCGGCGAACCGGGCGCCAGGTCGCGAGCACGGCGAGGCCGATCAGGAGCCACGCCAGCTGCGGTGATCCGATGATGTCGGCGGGCATCGCGCGGATCCCGGCGATGGTGATCGGCTTGACCCAGTGGAGCTGGACGGCGTCCTGCCGGGAGCCGAGGCGCGCCAGCGGGAGCAGCGGGAGCAGCGCGACGGCGACCGCGACCGCCCAGGCGGCGACGATCCGCCAGTCGCGGCGGCGCCACGCGAAGATCAGGGCGACGGCGGCGTGGGCGCTGAGCACGGTCAGCGAGACCAGGTGGAAGCCGCCGAGCAGGAGCACGCTCAGCGCGTAGCCGGACCACCAGAGCACCCTGCCCCGGTCCCAGGCGGCGCCGGGGCGGCGCAGGGTGCCGATCAGCAGGCACAGGGCCAGCATCGAGAAGAAGCAGACGAACGCGTACGGCCGGGCCTCCGCGGCGTACCGGGAGGTGTTCGGGATGATCACCAGGATGGCGCCGGTGGCGAGCGCGACGAGCGGGCCGAAGAGGCGGCGGGCCAGTTCGGCGGCGAGCGCGACGGCGGCGGACATCGCGATGATCGAGGGGACGCGGAGGGCGAGCTCGGTGGTGCCGAAGACGCCGCTCCAGAAGTGCAGGAACGTGTAGTACGCCCCGAACACCGCGTCGACGTGCTGGATCAACCGCCAGATCTCCGGGACCGTACGCGCGGAGACCTCCGCCGACGTGACCTCGTCCCAGCTCAGGCGCGGCCGCCCGGCGTGCACCAGCGCCACCGCCAGCATGGCGAGCCCGCAGACCAGTGCCGGGATCACCGGGACGGCCCACCGCAGTGATCGGGCCGGGCGGGCGACCGGGACCGTACGACTCATCAACTCGGTCACAGGAAGGAAAGCTAGCCCGGGATGTCAACGGTCGCCAGCCGGGCCGACTCCGCCGCGGAACCGATCTCCGGGCGGCGCTCCGGGTGCGTGACGTAGTGGCGGATCACCCGGCCGAGATACTCCGGGTCCACCGACGGGACCGGCAGGCGGTCGGCGGGCGGCGGCAGGCCGCGGCGACGGACCAGGTCGGGGCGGGTGACGGCGAGGCGTACGCCGTGAAGCGGGGAACGGGCGGGCACCACCGGGCTCTCCGGGTCGAGCGCCTCCCAGGGGATCGTCAGCGAGCCGAAGGGCGTCGGGTATCGCAGGCCGCCGGGCTGGAGCCGCAGCCGCAGCCACGGGCCGAGGCTCAGCGCCCACGCGGCGGCCAGCGCGTAGCCGCTCATCAGGCCGGCGGGCTGATCCGGCCACGGCTCGCCGCGGACCAGGTCGGCGACGTCCTCGCCGATGATCGGCACGAGGATGAAGGTGAACGCCATCGCCAGCAGCACCGGGCCCGGCGGGGGTGGCGTGGTGAAGGCCCGCCGGTCCGGGTCGGCGAGCAGGGTGGTCGCGCGGTACCGCAGCATCGCCGCCGGGAAGAACACGAGCGACGCCAGGGCCAGCAGCAGGCTGAGCAGGGCCGCGGCCCGCCATCCGGCGTCGCCGCCGGTCTGGGCGATCAGGGCGAGGATCACGGCGAGGGTGAGCGCGCCGGACAGGGCGCGTTCGCGATGTCGGGCGACGAGGCCCGGCAGATCGATCGTCACGAGCACAGGGTAGGCACCGGGAGCCATCGGGGACGGCCCGCGTGGACCGTCCCCGTCGCTCTCGGATCAGCTGCCGACCGCGCCGCCGTCGGCACGCCAGGTCACGATGACGGCGGGCTTGGCGTACCCGCCGTCCGGCCAGACCGAGGCCGGGTTGTCCACCGTGGCGCCGGAGATCTCGCCGGGGTGCTGGACCGCGGTGAAGACCGACCGGTCGTCCTCGGTGATGAACGGGCCGCACGTCTCGGCGCCGCGGGGCACCGTGAGGAACTGCTTGAGGTGACCCTTCTCCCTACCCTCGACCGGCACCGCGAAGAGGCCGTCGTTGCTGCCCAGCGCGTTGCCGTCGGTGGAGATCCAGAGGTTGCCGGCGCTGTCGAAGGCGACGTTGTCCGGGCAGGAGATCGGCGAGACGGCCGACTTGTCGTACCCGCCGAAGTAGGTGCCGGCCGCGGCCGGGTCGCCGCAGACGATCGGCAGCGACCAGGTGAAGGTGGTGCCGGTGTGGTCGCCACGGTTCTCGGTGATCTCGAAGATGTGACCGTGCTTGTTGGCGTTCCGCGGGTTGGCCTCGTCCGCGGCGGCGTACCCGGTGAGCCCGCGGTTGGTGTTGTTGGTCATCGCCGCGTAGATCTTCCCGGTACGCGGGCTCGGCTGCACGTCCTCCGGCCGGTCCATCTTGGTGGCGCCGACCGCGTCGCCCGCCTGACGGGTGAAGGTCAGCACGTCCGCGGCGGTCATCCCGGGTACGAACGAGGTGTTGCCCGAGACCAGCTTGATCCACTGGCCGGTGCCGTCGAAGCCGCCGTCCGCGGGGAGCGTGCCGGCGCCGTCGATCTCGGCGGCCGGGCTGTCACCGGTCACCTTGGCGACGTAGAGCGTGCCCGACTCCAGCAGGGTCAGGTTGTGCCGCCGGGCCACGTGCGAGTCGCCGGCGTTGAACTTCCTGTCGGAGACGAACTTGTAGAGGTACTCGAACCGCTCGTCGTCGCCCATGTACGCGACCACGTGCCCGCTCTTCGCCACGATGACGTTGGCGCCCTCGTGCTTGAGCCGGCCCAGCGCGGTGTGCTTGCGCGGCGCGCCGTCCGGGTCGAGCGGGTCCACCTCGACGACCCAGCCGAAGCGGTTCGCCTCGTTCGGGTGCAGGGTGAGGTCGAAGCGCTCCTGCGCCCGGTCCCACTTGCGCGAGCCGCTCGGGTAACGGGCCGTGGTGGTGATGCCGTACCGGTTGAGCTTGACCTTACCCTCGGCCGACACGCCGTCGCCGCCGACGAAGTACTGGTTGAAGTTCTCCTCGCCGGAGAGCACGGTGCCCCACGGGGTGACGCCGCCGGAGCAGTTGTTCAGCGTGCCGATCACCCTGGTGCCGGAGGGGTCCGCCGCGGTCTTCAGCGCCGCGGTGCCGGCCGCCGGGCCGGTCAGCGTGAAGACCGTCTCCAGCGCGGTGATCCGCCGGTTGTAGGCGAGCTTCTTGGACTTCACCGGCGTCCACTGCCCGGTACGCCCGACCCGCTCGATCTCCACCACGGAGAGCCCGTGCGCCGCGATGGCGACCCTGATCTGCTCCACGGTGAGCGCGTCCAGGCTGGTGAAGCCCGGGAAGATCAGTTCCTCGTTGGTGTACTCGTGGTTCACCACCAGCAGCGCGCGGTCGTCGCAGCCGGGCAGGTCGACGACGCCGACGAAGTCGTTGTTGTAGCCGAACTGCTGCGACTGACTCGCCGCGGTCTGGTTGTCCAGGTCGAACGCGGGCGCGCCGGGGACGACCGGGTCGCCCCACCGGATCACCACGGCGGTCCGGTACCCGGCCGGGATGGTCACCGCGTCGAGGGTGTTGGGCTTGACGGTCTCGAAGGTCAGAGCGCCGGCCTTCGCCGGTTTGTGCGAGATCGGCGCGGCGACCGCGGCGCTCTCCATGGCGAGGCTGGAGCCGAAGCCGAGGACCACCGCACCCGCGGCGCCCGCCTTCATCACCCCACGACGGGAGAGCGCGACGATGTCCCCGAGGTAGTCGTTCCCGGAGTGGTTCGGCGCCGGGTGATCACAGGCGTTGCCGCAGCGGTAAAGACAGGTCATCGCGTCTCGGCTGCCGCCGCTGTGCCCGAGCAGGGGCAGGAAACGGCGATTATGGTCGGGCATCGATGATCTCCTAGGTTGTCGTCCGCGCTGATGGCGGCCTCTCGGGAACCTAAGAATTCGGGGTACGTCACAGCCACCCGACCGAGGTGAACGAAGAATGAACGTCAATGACATCCGTCATGGGTGATCACGGCCGGCCTGCGTTGCAAGTGACCGTCAAGTGGACTCTGTGACCCTGTCCGCTCAGAGTAGGACGGATTCACTTGAGGAGCATCGCTGTGCCCGGCACCACCACGCCGTACACCCAGGAAATGCTAATGATCCACCGGGTGTTCCGCCGCGAGGCCGCCCAGCTGCTGCACTTCGTGACCACCACCGGGGCGGGCGACGTGTCCCGTGCGCGGCAGGTGGCCGAGGCGGTTCGCGAGTACATCGGCGGCCTGCATCACCACCACGGGGTCGAGGACGAGCTGATCTGGCCGCTGCTGCACGCGCGCGCCCAGGTCCACGACGACCTGGTGATCCGGATGGAGATGCAGCACGAGGCGCTGGACGTCACCCTCACCACGCTCCAGGGCCTGCTGCCACGCTGGGAGGCGATCGCCGGCCCTGCCGACCGGGACGCGCTCGCGGAGGCGCTCACCGATCACCGGCAGGTGCTGCTCGACCACCTCGGCGACGAGGAGACCCTGGTCATGCCGCTGGTCGAGGAACACCTCACCACCGTCGAGTGGCAGGAGGTGGGCAGACGCGGGCTGGAGAACGTACCCCGGTCCAAGGTCTTCCTCGCCCTCGGCGCGATCCTGGAGGAGGCCACGCCGGAGGAGCGCCGGGAATTCCTCGGCCGGGTGCCGCTCGCCGGCCGGATGCTCTGGCGCATCGTCGGGCGCCGTCGGTACCAGCGGCAGATGGCCGCGCTGCGGGGAGGCGCGGTATGACCCCGATGGCGCGCTCCACGGTCACCTTCTCGCTGCTCGGCCCGGTCCGCGCGTGGCGCAACGGCAACGAGGTCCCGCTCGGGTCACCGCAGCAGCGGACCACGCTCGCCGTGCTGCTGCTCCGCGAGGGGCTGCTGACCACGGTGGACGAACTGGTCGACGCCATCTGGCCGGTGGATCCGCCCAGCTCGGCGGTGGCCACCGTACGCACGTACCTGTCCCGCCTGCGCCGTCTGCTCTGCGGCAGCACCAGTCCGGTACGGATCGGCTGGATCGGCGGCGGGTACGTGCTCACCACCCCGCCCGGCTCGATCGACGTCCAGCTGTTCCGCGGGCACACCGCACGGGCGGCCGAGGCGTTGCGGCGTACCGATCACGTGGCCGCCGCGGGTGAGCTGCGCGCCGCGGTCGACCTGCACCGGGGCACCCCCCTCGCGGGCGCGGCCGGCGGCTACATCGAGGGTCAGCGGGCCCGGCTGGCCGAGCTCTGCCGGGGCGCCGCGCTGGACCTGGTCGCGGTCACCGTGGAGCTGGGCGGCTACGCCGTAGCGATCGCCGACCTGCGGGCGATGGTCGCCGAGGAGCCGCTGCGCGAGCGGTGCCACGCGCTGCTGATGACCGCCCTGTACCGGGGTGGCCGTCAGGCGGACGCGCTCGCGCACTACCGGCAGGTCCGGCACACGCTGGCGGACGAGCTGGGTGTCGAGCCGGGCCCCGGCCTGCAGGACCTGCACCAGCGGATCCTTCTCGGCGCGCCCGATCCCGGGGTGCTGCTCGCGGCCTGATCCGGACCGGGGTGGCCCGCTCAACTCACCAGGCAGGCCACCCCGACCGCTCAACCCGCCGGGCAGGCCACCCCGACCGCTCAACTCGCCAGGCAGGCCACCCCGACCAGGGCGCTCACCACACCGGCCAGGTGCACCGCGGGCAGCCGTTCCCGCAGCACCGACGCGTTCAGCACCACCGTCACCGCCGGGTAGAGCGACGCCAGGATCGCCGACAGGCCCAGCGCGCCACCCGCCGCCGCCAGCGCGAACGCCCCGTCGGCCAGGGTCTCCAGCGTCCCGACGCCGACCGGCAGCAGGGCCACGACCGGGTGGGCCCGCCCGGCCGGTCGCGCTCTCCAGAGGGCCGCCAGGATCAGAGCGGAGATTCCACCCCAGATCCTCGTGTACGCCGTAGCCAGGTAGGGGTCCCCCGCCGCCGCCTCGTGCAGGAGTACGAAGTACGTCCCGAACCCCAGCGCCGCACCCGCCGCGCAGAGCACCGCCGGGGTCCCGGCCCTCCTCCCCGCCGCGCCGACCGGCCAGCTGGCCAGGGTGATCCCGGCCAGGGCCGCGCCCGCGCCGACCAGCCCGGCCGAGCCCAGCCGCTCGCCGTGCGCCGGCCCTCAGGCCACCGGCACCAGCGCCGCCCCCGCGGCCACCGGGGCGACCACGGCGAGCGAGCCGTCCCGCATGGCCCGGTAGAGCAGCCCCACGCCCCGGCCGCCAGCCCGGACAGGATCACCGTCCACACCACTGCTCGCCGCTCCCCGCCTCGCTCCGAAACCGGGGATCATTACCGGCCAACCCCATCGACACAGGATTGACACCCGCAATACGCCACCCGGGTTGCCCGGGCGACGGAGAATCGATGGATGTCGACAGTGGACACCGTCACTCCGAGGGCCCTGCTCCAGCGCTGGCCCACACTGCTCGCGGTCGCCTTCGCCGGGCTCTGCCTCACCGACACCGACGGCGGCAGCGAGTACGGGATCATCCTCGCGGTCGCCGCCACGGGCTACGTCACGGTCGCCGCGCTCGGCCGCCCCCGGCTGATCTGGCCGGTGACCGGCGTCCTCGTGGCCGGCGTGATCGCGATGCGGGTGGCCGGCGCCGACCCGCTGCTGATCCTCACCGCGGTCACGGCGCTGGCCGTGCTCGGCGGCCTGGCCACGGGCGGGCTGCGGCGCACCCCGCTGCACCTGCTGCAGGCCCCGGTCGCGCTGCTCGCGCTGGCCCTGGCCGCGACCGCGCTGCGCCTCTCCCCCGAGGCCGGCGGCGCCCTGGTCGCCACCGCCCTGCTCGCCCACGCGGCCTGGGACGCCCTGCTCTGGCACCGCCGCACGGTCCTGACCCGCTCGTTCACCGAGTGGTGCGGCGTCTACGACGCGGTCCTCGGCACCGGCCTCCTGCTCCTGATCACCCTCGGCTGACCGGCTCCCTCCCGAAAGCCGTACGTCGCGGCCGACATGCTTACCGAGCTGACGCGGCCGGCGCGCGGCGCGATCTCTCCGGGCCACCCCATCGACGTCGGCCGCCTCGGCGGGACGCGCCGCTCAGGCTGCCACCAGGGCGTCCAGGGTCAGGGCCTCCGGGGGTGCGGGGCGGTTCAGGTGGTAGCCCTGCAGCAGGTCGACGCCGGCCTTCGCCAGGTCGGCCGCCGTCGGCTCGTCCTCGACCCCCTCCGCGACCACGGTCATGTTCAGGGCCTTCGCGATCGCGATGACCGAGTCGATGATCGTGGCGTGGGCCGGTGAGTCGTGCATCTGGACCACGAACGAGCGGTCGATCTTCAGCTCGTCGATCGGCAGGCGCGGGAGCAGGCCGAGGGACGTGTACCCGGTGCCGAAGTCGTCGATCGCCACCCGGACCCCGCGCAGGCGGAGCTCCGCGAGCTGGGCCGCAACCTGATCAGGATTGGTCAGCACGGCGGTCTCGGTGATCTCCACGGTGAGCAGCGACGGCCGGAGCCGTTCCAGGTCGAGCAGGGTCAGGATGGTCGGCACGGCGCGTTCCTGGGCCAGGTACGCCGGCGGCAGGTTGACCGAGACCGGCAGGTGATGCCCGTCCGCGTGCCAGCGCGCCGCCTGGTGCAGGGCCTCGGCGAGGACCCAGTCGGTGAGCTCCAGGATCACGTCGGAGCGTTCCGCGTCGGGCAGGAAGACGCCCGGCGGGAGCAGGCCGCGCTGCGGGTGCTGCCAGCGGACCAGGGCCTCCACGCCGTGGATGACGCGGGTGTTCGCGTCGTGCAGCGGCTGGTAGTGCAGCCGCAGGTGCCCATTGCGCAGGCCGGTCCGCAGCTCGGTGAGCTGGCGCAGGTCGACCCGCTGGGTACGGTCCAGCCCCGGCGTCCACTCGACCACGCCGGTCCGCTCGTTCTTGGCCCGGCGCATCGCGGCGGCCGCCCGGCGCTGGAGCACCGTGACGTCGTGGTGGTCGGCCGGGCAGGCGCCGATGCTCACCTCGACGCTGATCGGCAGCCCGTCGATCCGGTGCGGGCCGCGGATGCCGGCGGCGACCCGGCGCCCCACCGACTGCGGGGTCTGGCCGGGCGGCAGCTCGGCGAGGAGCACCAGGAACTGGTCGCCGTCCAGCCGGGCGGCGAGGTTCGCGGGTCCGCAGGTCTCCCGCAGCGCCGCGGCGACCCGGTGCAGCAGCACGTCGGCGCCGTGGTGGCCGAGCACGTCGTTGGCGTCCTGGAACCGGTCCAGGCCCAGGTGCAGCACCCCGGCGAGCTCCCCGGCGTCGAGGCGGCGCTGCCCCTCGGCCTGCACCACGGTGCGGTTGGAGAGCCCGGTCAGCGCGTCGGTCCGGGACAGCCGCGCGTAGCGCCCGGCCATCGCGGCGAGCAGGTCCAGCACCGGCGCGATGCCGAGCCGGCCGTCGGGCCAGCCGACCAGCACCGGCTCGTCGCGCTGCTCCACCGGACGGGCCAGCGCGGCCTCGGCGGCGATGTCGACCGCGGTGTCCGCGGGGATCGAGAGCGACTCGGGCTGGACGAGCTCGGCGGCGGTGCGCCGCGCGGTGAGCGCCCGGCCGAAGCCGAGCGGGCCGCTGCCCTCCCGGTCCAGGCGGTTGCGGCTGACCAGCCGGTAACCGGACTCCGTCTGGATGATGACGCCGGGCGAGAGCGGCTCGGCGCGCAGGATCGCCTCCACCTCCAGCATCGTGGTGGTCGCCGGGAGCGGCTCACACGGTACGGCGATCTCGCCCAGGTGACGGGGCAGGCGCGGCGCGGTCACGGGCGGCCGCCCAGGTCGAAGCAGGCGCCGTCGACGAGTACCTGGTCGCCCTCGGTGCGGGGGCGGAAGCGTACCCAGACCGGGCCGTCGGGACCGGCGAGCTCCGCGTCGGCGGACTCGCCCCGGTTGGCGGCGGCCCAGAGGTCCTCGAGCAGGTCGTGCTCGACGGGCAGGATCCGCTCCTTGAGCCCGGTCAGCGGATGGGGCACGCCGGCCTCCGCGGTGAAGGAGAGCGGCGCGAGCCGCCGCGTCAGGTCGTCCAGGTCACGGCGTGTTCCGGCGAGTCGTTCCTCGGCCTCCCTCTCCCGGGTACGGTCGAGCAACATCCCGTCCCACACGGTGCCGCCGTCCGGCTCGCGGCGCGGCCGGGAGACGCCGTGCACCCAGCGCCGCTCGCCGTCCCGGCGGACGACGCTGCCCCGCCAGTGCCACGGCTCCAGGGTCTCGGCGCTCTCCCGGATGCTCGCTATGAAGGACTCACGCTGGTCCCCGTCGACGACCTGGAGGTTGGCGGTGCCGACGAGCTCCGCGGGTTCCACGCCGAAGATGTCCCGGCAGGCGTCCGAGACGAAGGTGAACTGCGAGTTCCCGGCCGTGTCCACCCGGAACTGGTACAGCATGCCGGGCGCGTTGTTGACCGTGGTCCAGAACCGGCGCTCGCTGTCCTTCAGCGCGGCCTCGCTGCGCTGGCGGGCGGTGTCGTCGATGGCGATGGTGCAGACACCGTAGACCGAGCCGTCCGGGTCGGTGAGCGGTACCCGGGTGACCACGTACTGGCGGATGTCGTCGCCGAACGGGATCTCCTCCAGGTCGGTCCGGGCCGTGCCGGACTCGGCGACCGCGACGTCGGTGGCCCGTCTGGCCGCGGCGACCGCGGCGGGGACCACGTCGTGCTCCCGGCGCCCGACCATGTCGGCCGCGGTGACCTGGAAGACCCGCTCGTACTCGCCGTTGACGAAGAGGTAGTCGCCGTCCAGGCCCTTGGCCGAGATCATCGCGGTGGCGTGCTGCAGGATCGCGCTGATCAGCGTGTTGCTGCGCTGCAGCTCCTGCTGGGCCCGGTGCCAGTCGGTCTGGTCGGTGACGAAGGCGAAGAAGCCGTCCTCGCCGAGGCGGTCCACGTTCATCGAGACCTGCAGCGCGGTGCCGTCCCGGTGGATCGCCGGCACCTGGACGTGGTCGCCGAGCGGGGTGCCGTCGTCGCCGGCCACCAGTCGCCGGGCGAAGCCCGCGTGGTGCCCGGAGCGCAGCTGTGGCGGGACGATGGTGTCCGCCAGCGGGCGGCCGACGGCTTCCTCGCGAGTCCAGCCGAAGAGCCGTGCGGCGGCCGGGTTCCAGTCCCGGATGATGCCGGCGCGGTCGACGTGCAGGAAGGCGAGCGAGGTCGCGTCGACGGCCCGGGTCCGGCCGTCGGCCACCGGGGTCGTCTCGGTCTGGGCGGTGAACACGCCCGAACCATCGGATCCCCGGTGGCCGACTTGAGGGTCAGCTCAGGCCGAACACCGTCCCGGTCTTCCCGGTGGTGATCACCCCGGCCTTGGCGACCAGGTGGAGCGCCGGGTCCGCGGCGGTCCGGACGGTGACCCCGCCCTTGGCCGGGATCCGCTTCACCGGGGTGCCGGTCGCGCCCAGGACGACGGAGCCATCGGTGATCTGCACGAAGAGAGACGGTTTGTCCACGGACTGGATCGTCTCGGTGCCGTCGTCCGCCGCGACGAAGCGGAACTGGGTGGTCGCCACGTCACGAGGAGCCGGTGCCACCTCGAGAGCCGTGCCGGCGTGCCGGACGAAACCGCCCGAGGACGGGGAGAGGCGGACGATCGGGCCGCCGTCGCCGACCGGGACACCGAAGAGCGGGGTCCCGTCCGGGTGCCAGTAGAGCTTCTGCACCCTGGTGTGCCGGTTGGGGTCGTACAGCGGGTCGCCGGTGATCGCCTTGTAGTCGCGGGCGTGGTAGACCAGCACGTCGGTCTTCCCGTCCTCGGCCACGGTGAACTGGTTGTGCCCGGGACCCCAGCGCTCGGTGTCGTCGTTGCTGACGAAGACCGGGTCGTCGGACTTCACCCAGCTGGACCGCTCCAGCAGGTTCGCGTCCGCATCCGCGGTGAGCAGCCCCATGCAGTAGTTCGCGTCGGTCGCGCTGGCCGAGAAGGTCATGAAGACCCGCCCGTTGCGGATCAGCACCGCCGGGCCCTCGTTCACCTTGTAGCCCTGGATCTCCCAGGACTTCGTCGGCGTGGTCAGGCGGACCGGCTTGGTCTTCAGCGTCCACGGGTTGGCCAGCTCGGCGATGTAGACGCTGGAGTTGACCGCGATCTCCGGCTCGCTCTGCGCCCAGACCAGGTACTGCCGGCCGCGGTGCGCGAAGACGGTGGCGTCCAGCGCGAAGCTGTCCCACTCCAGCGCGATCTCGCCCTTGACGGTCCAGCCGGACGGGTCCAGCGGGTCGTCGAGCGCGGACTCCAGCACGAACGGCCGGATGTGCCAGATGTCGTTCGCGTTGCTGTTGGTGAAATAGACGTACCACTTACCGCCGATGCGGTGCAGCTCCGGCGCCCAGACGAAGCCGCCCATCGCCCCGCTGGACGGCCGGGTCCAGATGGTCACCTCGGTGGCGTCGGTCAGCCCGGCGAGGGTGCTGGAGCCGCGGAGCACGATCCGGTCGTACTCCGGAACCGAGCCGGTGAAGTAGTACCTGCCGTTGATCCGCTGGCTGATGAACGGGTCGGCCCGCTGGCTGATCAGCGGCTGGGTGGTCGGGACGCCGTAGATCTCGGCGTCGCTGCGGACCGGGTCGGCGTGCGGCGCACCCTCGGCGGCCGCCGGCAGGGCCGCGGCGAGGGCTCCGGCGGCGGTCACCCCGAAGAGCGTCCGGCGCTTGATGGAGAAAGACATGTGCGGGCTCCTCATCGGGTCCGGATGCGCAGGAAGGTGACCGAGTTCGCCGGGAACTCCCGGGTGAAGGTCGACGAGATGCCCTTCACGGTGCTGGTCACCGGCAGGATCGGCTCGGCGGTACGGGTGTTCTGCTCGCCCGGGTCGCCGGTCAGGACGGTCATCTTCGCGGTGGAGGCGACCTTGCGGCCCCCCAGGTCGATCTTGGTGACGGCCGCGGTGTCCTTCGCGTTGACCACCTTGACGATCAGCTCACCGGTCTTGTCGTCCTGAGTGACGACCTGCGCGAACGGCTCGGTCACCGCGTTGTCGTCGAAGCTGCCCCACTCCACGCCGTCCAGGTAGAGGGTCACCGCGGTGCCGCGTACCGAGATCTTGAGGTCGTAGGTCTGCCCGGTGGTGACCGTGTTGGCCTTGGTGATCAGCTGCTCCTTGGCGGAGGTGATCCCCTTCTCGATGGCGCCCTGGGTGTTGTTCCAGCCGCCCAGGTTCCACCAGTAGAACTGGCCGGTCTCCTGGATGCCGAACGCGACCAGGAAGCCCTCGGCGCCCGCAATCTTGGTGGCCTTGAGCGTGTAGTCGTAGTCGGTGTCGGTGATCGTCGCGGCCTTGACCATGGTGTCCGCGGTGTCCGTGGTCGTCTGGGTGTAGGAGCCGTCGGCCGCCGTCCAGTTGCCCCGGGCCTGCACCGCGGTCCAGCCGTCGGCGTTCCCGTCGTTGAAGTCGTCGCTGAAGATCACCGTGCCGTCCGGCTTGGTGACCTTGACGTCGTCGTACTTCGCGGCGGTGTTCCAGGTGGAGAGGCCGATCGCGCCGGTGATCGGGGTCGGCTGCACCACGCCGCCGCCGCTGACCGTGGTCGGCACCACGCGGTCGCCGACGTTGGTCATGAACAGCTTCTGCATCTGGTAGCTGGTCGAGCCCCACGACTCGTCGTTGTCGAACCAGATCATGTCCGGTTTCCACTGCACGTTGTCGATGTTGGCGAGCAGCGGCGCGTAGGACGCCATCTTCACCACGTCGGCGTTACGCTCCAGCCCGGTCATGTAGGCCGCCTCCGCCAGGGAGTTGTAGAACTTGGCGTCGAGCGAGGCGTATTCGCCGAGAAAGACCTTGGGACCGTTTCTGTCGTACGAGTCGTAGCGCGCGTTGTTCTGCAGGAACCAGGACGGACTGTTGTAGTAGTGCTCGTCCACCATGTCCGTACCGTTGGCCTTGTTCTTGGCCCACAGATTGTCGAAGGTGGTGCCCTGGTCGTCCGGACCGGAGTTGCTCACCACGGTGATGTCCGGGTACTTCGCCTTGATCGCCGACTCGAACTTCAGGAAGTTCGCCCAGTACGCGTCCGGCAGGTTCTCCTCGTTGCCGACCGCGACGGTGGTCAGTCCGAACGGCGCCGGGTGGCCGGAGTCGGCGCGCAGCTTGCCCCAGGTGGTGTCGACCCCGCCGTTGGCGTACTCGATCAGGTCGAGGGCGTCCTGGATGTGCCGCGAAAGCAGCGCGTCGTCGACCGTGGCCTTGTTCTGGCCGCAGCCGGTGACCAGCGCGGGGAGCACCGGCAGCGGCATGGCGCCGATGTCCTCGGCGAACTGGAAGTACTCGTAGTAGCCGAGGCCGTAGGACTGGTTGTAGCCCCAGAAGTTCTTGTTGGTGGCGCGCGTCTCGACCGGCCCGACGGTGTCCTTCCACTGGTACGCCCGGGCGCGGTTGTAGCTGCTCGCGGCGTCGTACCCGTACATGGAACCGGTGTTGACCAGGCAGCCGCCGGGGAAACGCACGAAGCCCGGCTTCAGCGCGGCGATCTTGTCGGCGAGATCCTTGCGGAGCCCGTTGGCCCGTCCCTTGTAGGTGTCCTTCGGGAAGAGCGAGACCTCGTCGAGCTTCACCGCGCCGGACGAGGCGACCGTGAGCCGGCCCTGGTCCGAGGTGGCGGTGGCCCGCAGCGTGCCGGTGTACTTCGTCCACGCGTCGCCGGCGGTGGTGATGGTGATCGGCGCGGCGCCGGTCAGCGTGACGGTGATCGTCGCGTCGCCCCGGGCCCAGACCGAGAAGTCGTAGGTCGCGCCCTTGGTCACCGCGATGCCGGTGTTGTAGCCCGCGTTGGTGACGCTGCCGTTCAGCGACAGGTAGTTCCGGTTGCGCTCGTTGAGCCGCGACGCGTCGTTGACCACGGTGGCGGTGCCGGTGGTGGTCCAGGCGGTCAGGCCGGTGAAGCCGGTGGCGTCGGTCGCGTTGAACTCGAATGATCGGTTCCGGACAAGCTCGGCGTAGAGGCCACCGTCCGCCGCGTAGTTGATGTCCTCGAAGAAGACGCCGTACTGGGACGTGGAGAGCTCGGGGCCGCTGGCGGTGGAGGCCAGCTTGATCGTGTAGTCGGGCTCGACGGCCGCGGCGGTCACCGGGGGCGAGACCGCGAGCGGCAGCGACACCAGGAGGGCGGTCGCGCCGACGATGGACTTGATTCTGGGCATGGAGGATCCTCCGGTGCGGGTACAGACGCAACGTGAGTGTGTCGGGGATGTTTCCGGTGGAGGCGTGCTAGGCAATGTGTACGCAAACATCGATGACTCTGTCAAGAGCGGATCGTCGATGTCCTAGCAGGAAAAGAAGGGTTACAGTGCCCGAGTGCCGGCGTTGTTAGCGTTAACCTGCGGTGATGCCGAGAGACTTCTCGATCCGGCGCAGATCCGGATAACGCGCGCCCTTGAGCAACCCGATCGCCTCACCGCGGGCCCGCTCGGCGGCCGCGTGATCACCCATGGCCAGGTGCACGGTGTACAGACCGATCAGCGGCTCGATCCGCTGGCTCGGCCGGCCCGCCTCGTGCATGTCGAGCGCCTGCTCGAACGCGGCCACCGCCGCCGGGACGTCACCGTTCGCGAAGTGGAAGCGGCCCAGGTGCATCGTGGAGTTCGCCGCGCCGATGGTGTTGCTCCAGCGCAGGTTGATCGCGAGCGCCTCCTCCAGCATCTCGCGGGCCTTCTCCCGGCCGCCGGGCTGGTGGAAGTGGTACCAGGCGATCGAGTGCAGCGTGTTCGCCTCGTCCGGCTGCGCGGTGTCCGGCGAGACCCGGCGGTAGTTCTCCAGCGCCTCCCGGCTGTGCGGGTAGGCCGCGGCCGCCTCCTCCGGCGTCGGTATCCGGTACAGCCCGGTGATCGCGACGGCGAGCCCCTGCAGGCCGTGCGCCAGACGCAGCGGATCCGCCGTCACCCGCCCGACTTCAATAGCCCTCTCCAGGTACGGCCGTGCCGCGGCGCCCTGGTCCAGCCACAGGTGGCCGCGCCCGCTCACGTAGTTCAGGAACCCGATCCACCACCAGTCACCGCCCCGCTCGGCGGCGGCCAGGGCCCAGCCGATCAGCGCGAACGAGTCCTCCAGATAGAACCGGACGTCCTGCTGGTACGGCACCAGCGTCCACGCGAACGGCCCGAGGTAGCGCTCCCGCAGCGGGGTCCGGCACAGCTCCGCGAGGGCCATGCAGTTCTCGTACTCGGCGTCCATCCAGGCCAGCGCCGCCTCGGCGGAGGCGAACCCCTCGGGCACCACCCCGGCCGAGACCGAGCCGCCCCGGTACGGCCTCGGGTACGACAGGTACGCGTCGGTCGCCGCGATCGCCGAGTGCAGGTGGTACTCGATCAGCCGGCGCAGTACCTCCTCGCGGGCCATCGGCTCGTCCCGGCTCATCGCCAGCTCGGCCGCGTAGCTGCGGACCAGGTCGTGGTAGCCGAACCGCCCGGGACGCCGCTCCTGCAGCAGGTGCGCGTCGCAGAGCGTCCGCAGCAGCACCCGGGTCACCGCCCGGTCGCCGCCGGCCACGTTCACCGCGGCGGCGAGCCCGATGTCCGGCCCGGGGTGCAGCGCCAGGTGCCGGAAGAGCCGGGCCGCCGCGGTCGGCAGCCGCCGGTACGACCAGGAGAAGACCGCGCGCAGGTCCGGCCCGAACGCGTCCAGCCCCTCCTCGCCGGTGAGCTCGGCGGCGACCGTACTGAGCGGGAAGCCGCTGCTCACCACCCGCGCGCAGACCACGGCAAGGGCCAGCGGCAGGCCGCCGCAACGGGCCACGATCGCGTCGCGGGAGGCCGGCGAGCCGTCGGTCATCGCCGGGCCGAGCCGGGCACGCAGGTACGCGCGGGCCTCCTCGGCGTCGAAGCCGTCCAGGTGCACGGTCCGGGCGCCGTCCGAGACCTCCAGTCCGCTCAACCGCCCGCGGCTGGTCACCACCACCGCGCACCCGGCCGCGCCGGGCAGCAGCGGGCGGACCTGCTCGGCGTCCCGGGCGTTGTCCAGCACCAGCAGCATCCGGCGGCCGGCCAGCGCGCTGCGGAACAGCGCGGTCCGCTCGGCGTCGCCGGTCGGCACCCGATGGTCGGGGACGCCGAGCGCGGTCAGGAAACCGTGCAGCACGTCGCCGGGGGCGGCGGGGGCGTCCTCCGGGCCGTATCCGCGCAGTTCGGCGTAGAGCTGGCCGTCCGGGAACCGGTCGGCGGCCTGGTGCGCCCAGCGGACGGCCAGGGTGGTCTTGCCGACCCCGCCGACCCCGCTGACCACCACGAGCGGCGCGCCCTCCGGGTCGCCGGTGTGCCGGGTCAGCTCGGCCAGGGCGGTCTCCCGCGCGGAGAAGGTGCCGGGGGAACGCGGCAGTTGTGCCGGGCGTACCGGGAACTCGCCGGTCGCCGCCGCGGGCGCGGGCTTGCGCTCCAGTCCGAAGGTGAGAGCCTCCTCGAGGACCTCGCCGCGCTGCTCCAGGATGCCGCGCTCCAGCTCGGCCAGCGCGGGCTCCGGCTCCAGCCCCAGCTCGTCGGCGAGGTAGCGGCGGTGCCGGCGCAGCGCGTCCAGCGCCTCGGCGGAGCGGTGGTTGGCCCAGAGCGCGATCGCGAGCAGCCGCCAGGCCTGACCGCGGAACGGCTCGGCCTCGGTCAGCGCCTGGGCGACCAGCACCGCCTCGCCGTGCCGGCCGAGCACCATGTGGCAGACGAGGATCCGCTCCTGGGCGACCCGGTACGCCTCGGCCAGCCGGGTTATCGAGGCCTGCGCCCACGGCTCGTCGGCGAACTGCTCGTACGGCCGCCCGTGCCAGCGGTCCATCGCGCCGCGCAGCAGGGTGAGCGCCTTCTCCGCGGAGGCCGGCGAGAGCCCGAGCGGGCGCATCTCCTGAACCCGGCGCAGGTCCTGCTCGAACGCCCAGGAGTCGACCGCGTCGTCGGGTAGCCGGAGGGCGTACCCGGAGGCCTCGCTGACCAGCACGGTCGGCGGCGTCCTCGGTGGACGGTCCGGCTCCAGCAGACGGCGCAGCCGGGAGATGTAGACCTGCAGCGAGGCCTGCGGCCGTTCCGGGGCGGCGTCCTCCCAGAGCTGATCGATGATCCGGTCGACCGGCACCACGCGCCCACGGGCCGCCACCAGCATGGCCAGCACGGCCTGCTGCTGGTAGCCGCCGAGCACGACCGGCCGCCCGTCGATCCGCGCGTCGATCGTGCCGAGCACGCGCACCTCGATCATCGCCAAGTGTCCCGATCCTTCGGGGTCGTCATTGCCTCCTGAACGCGCCCGCCGGGGTTCCGGTCCCGGCCGGGCGGCATCACTCGAAATCCTGACGCAGGGTTACCGCAACCAGGTTTCGCACCGGGATACTAGATCCTCCACCGGGCCATTCCCGTTTCCTGGGCCGCTCCCGTCGGCAAGCCGACATCAGGAGATTCACATACGTCAGGTCCGAACCAGCCCCCGACACGCCCCCGTCCCGACGCCAACCACCCCCACAGAGCGTGAGCGCACACCGATCAGCCGTCGTGGGTGAAGTCCTCCGTGCGGACCGTGGCGGTACGGCGGCGGTACTCGCCGGCCAGGCCGGGCCAGTTCGTCACCACGCGGCCGGACGGGGTGCGGTACCAACTCTGGCAGGCGCTCCACACCGACGTGGCCAGCCGGGTCTGCATCTCCCGGTCGAAGGCGGCCGCGGGCTCCGGGCGTACCGAAAGCGGTCCTTCCACCAACCGGGAGGCGGAGGCGATCCACCGGGCCTGCGCCTCGTGGAAGTAGACGACCGAGGTGTTGCCGGTGTTCGTGTTGGGGCCGTAGACGAGGAACATGTTGGGGAAACCGGGTACGGCCATCCCCAGGTACGCGTGCGCGCCGTCCCGCCAGACGTCGCTGAGGACCCGGCCGTGCTCGCCGGTCACCCTGATCGGGACCAGGAGCTCGGTCGCGGCGAAGCCGGTGCCGTAGATCAGTACGTCGCACGGGTGCTCGGCGCCGTCGGCGGTGCGCACGCCGCCCGGGGTGATCGCGATGATCTTCTCGGTGACCAGGTCGACGTCGGCGCGGCCGAGCGTGGGCAGCCAGTCGTTGGTGAAGAGTGTGCGTTTGCAGCCGATCGGGTCGGCCGGGGTGACCTTGGCACGCAGCGCGGGATCGCGGACCTGCCAGCGGCGCTGCAGCGTCGAGATCCCACGGAGCAGGCCGTTCGCGACCGGGTTGCCGGTCACCGCGAGTCCGGTGACCATGGTCATCAGCCAGGTACCGGCCCGCGCCGGAGCCATCAGGATCGGCCAGCGGGTGTAGAGGAAGCGGCGGCCCCGGCCGTACCGGCGGTCCGGTTTGGGGAGCGTCCACGGCGCGGTCCGCTGGAAGACGGTGACGTGCGCGGCCCGCTCGGCGATCGCCGGGACCAGCTGGATCGCGCTGGCGCCGGTGCCGACGACGGCGATCCGCCGGCCGGTGAGCTCGACGGCGGGATCCCAGCGGGCGGTGTGCAGGATCGGTCCGGTGAACGTCTCGGCGCCGGGGAGGTGCGGGACGGCAGGGCGGGACAGCTGCCCCACGGCCGGGATGAGGATGTCGGCGGTGAGCTCCTCGCCCCCGGTGGTGGTCAGCAGCCAGCCGGCACCGGTCCAGACGGCGGACGCGATCTCGGTGTTCCAGCGGACCCGCCCGGCCAGCCCGAAGTCGGCGACGCAGCGCTCCAGGTAGTCGAGGATCTCCGGCTGCGGCGGGAACCGGCGGGACCAGGTGGGGTTCTGCGCGAAGGAGTACGAGTAGAGCGGCGCGGGGATGTCGCAGGCGCACCCGGGGTAGAGGTTGTCCCGCCAGACGCCGCCCGCCCGGTCCGCCTTCTCCACCAGCGTGATGTCGGTGAACCCCGCCGCGATCAGGGCGCGCGCCGCCGCGATGCCGCCGAAGCCGGCACCGATGATCACGATCGACTTCGCCGTCACCACCGCAGCGCCGCCGGGGCATCGCCCGGAACCACCGGATGGTGCGGCTTGACCGGATTCATCATCTTATAAGCCTCGTCGGTGGAAGGCCGCGGGTCGGGCTCGCCCACGTTCGGCCACAGCGCGACCGCCCGCTCAGCCAACGCCGCGATCGTCAATGAGGGATTGACACCCAGGTTGGCCGCGACCACCGACCCGTCGATCACGTGCAGACCCGGATGACCGTACAACCGCAGGTAGGGGTCGACCACCGCGCCGACCGCGCAGCCTCCGATGAAGTGCCCGGTCACCGGCTTGCCGACCAGCTCGGTGTAGGCGCCCAGCGGCACGCCGTCCACCTTCTCCGCGGTCCGCCGGGCCACGTCGTGCGCGGCCGGCACCCAGTCCGGGTTCGGCTCGCCGACACCCGGACGGCTGGTCAGCCGCCCGCGCCGCCGGAACACCGTGATCGAGTTGTCCAGCGGCTGCATCGCCAGCAGCACCACGGTCTGCCGCGACCAGTCCCGCGGGGAGAGGTAGAGCCGCAGGTCCCGCCCGGCCTTCGCGAGCTGCCTGAGCCCGGCCCACCAGCGTGGCCGGTAGCCCGCGTCGTCGACCAGGACCGTACTGAGCAGCGCGAGCAGGTTGCTGCCCGGCCCGTACCGGACCGGCTCCACGTGGGTGACCGGATCGGGGTGGATCGACGAGGTGATCGCCACCCCGTGGCTGTAGTCCCGGTCCCGCCGCCGGGTGCGCGCGCCCAGGATGGACTCCGAGTTGGTCCGGCTCAGCTCACCGAGCCGTGGCGAGATCCCGGGGAGGACACCCCGGTCCCGTAGCCGGTGCAGCAGCCGCTGGGTGCCGAGCGCGCCGGCCGCGAAGACCACCTGCCCGGTGGTGAAGGTCCGCCGCGCCCGTCCCCCGGTCCGCCGGGTCTCCACCCGGTAGCCACCGCCGGGGAGCGGGCGCACCTCGCGCACGGTGGTCAGCGCGTGCACCACCGCACCGGCCTGCTCGGCGAGGTAGAGGTAGTTCTTGACCAGGGTGTTCTTGGCATTCCCCCGGCAGCCGGTCATGCACGAGCCGCAGAGGGTGCAGGTCCGCCGGGCCGGTCCCACCCCGCCGAAGAAGGGGTCCGGCGTCTCGGCACCGGCCTTCTGCCCGCCGGTGGAGAAGAGCACTCCCACCGGCGTACGCCGATAGGTGTGCCCCACACCGAGGTCCACGGCGACGGCCTTGAGAGCGCGGTCGGAATCGGTCTCGACGGGGTTGACCGTCACGCCCAGCATCCGCTTGGCCTGGTCGTAGTAGGGGGCCAGCTCGGCCTTCCAGTCGGTGATCGAGGACCACTGCGGATCGGCGTAGAACGCGTCCGGCGGTTCGTAGAGCGTGTTGGCGTAGCCCAGCGAGCCACCCCCCACCCCGGCACCCGACATGATCATCACGTTCTTGAGCAGCGTGAGCCGGAGGATGCCGTAGCACCCGAGCGCCGGGGCGTAGAGGTAGTCGCGCAGTCGCCAGGAGGTCTTCGCGAACTCGTGGTCGGCGAAGCGCCGCCCCGCCTCGAGGACGCCGACCCGGTATCCCTTCTCGGTCAGGCGCAGCGCGGAGACGCTGCCCCCGAATCCCGAGCCGATCACGAGGACGTCGTAGTCGTACGACATCGCCGTAGCATCACGCGCTTATTGGCAACATGTCAACAACACGTTTCCGGTCTTGCTCGCAGCGTGAATCCACCCGGGACGGTCTCGGCTCCGGCGCACCTGCGGCCGAGGATGATCGCATGACGTCGCTCGTACACCACCGGAGCGGATCCGGCGCCCCGCTGGTGCTGATCCACGGCCTGGGCAGCCACTGGCAGGTGTGGTCCCCGGTCCTGGACGACCTCGCCCGGCACCGCGACGTGATCGCCCTCGACCTGCCCGGCTTCGGCGACTCCCCGCTCTGGGCACCCCCGGCCGGCCGGCTACCGGGCTCGGTCCCGCACCTCGCCGACGTGGTCTCCGCCTTCCTCGACGACCTCGGCCTCGACACCCCGGAGATCGCCGGAAGCTCGCTGGGCGGCGGCATAGCCCTGGAACTCGGCCGCCGCGGCCGGGCCCGCGCGGTCACCGCCTTCGCACCGGTCGGCTTCTGGCGCCCGCCCGGCCGCGCGTGGTGCTCCCTCGTCGTCGGCGGCGGCCGCTCCCTGGCCCGCGCGCTCGCCCCGCTGCTCCCCGGCGTCCTGGCCTCCCCCACCGGCCGGACCGTGTTCTGCGCCCCGTTCTACGGCCGCCCCCGCACGCTCCCGCCGCCGGACGCCCTGGCCGGGGCCCGCGCGCTGGCCGGCGCACCCGGCTTCCCCGCGGCCCGCGCCGCGTTCCGCCGCCTCACCCCGTGGAGCCCCGCCGCCCTGGCCGCCCTCGCCGCCGTCCCGGTGACGATCGCGTGGGGGACCCGCGACGCGGTGCTCCCCTACCGCGCCCAGTCCCGGCGTGCCCGCACGCTGCTGCCCACCGCCCGGCACGTCCCGCTCCGGGGCTGCGGCCACCTCCCGTTCGCCGACGACCCGGCCCGCTGCGTGGACCTCCTGCTCACTGCCAGAACTGGAGGGTGAACGGGGTGTCGGCCGGGGCGCCCGACGGGGCGCGGCAGAGGACGCGTACCTCGTGGAAGTCGGCGTGGCGCGCCACCTCCGCGACCACGCACGACGCGGGCGAATCGAAAGCGGTCAGCTGGACCTGGCCACCGCTCTCCGCGGCGAAGCCGGGGAGGCGCACCCGGTACTCCCCCACGGCGTCCCGGGTGACGGTGTTGGCGGCGCCCTTCGCGTTGAACTGGTACGTCTCCCGCGGGGTGTACCGGGCCTCGGACGCCCGGTCGGCCCAGAGGTAGGCGCCCTGCACCGGATCGTCCGGGGTGGAGCCGAGCCGCGCCGAGAAGGTGACCGCGAACCGGGTGTCCACCGGCCGGCCCCCGGTGTCCCGGCAGCGGACCCGCACACCCAGGTACCGGCCGTCCGGGTAGGGATACCAGCGCTCCACCCCGCAGACGGCCGCCGACTCACCGACCGCGGAGACCTTCACCGTCCCGCCGACCGCGTCGTCGAGCACGGACTCCTGACGACCGAAGTACGCGACGTACGACCCCACGTCCTCCCGGTCCACCGAGTTCGTGCCGCCCGCCGAGTTGTAGCTGTAGTCGTCCGCCACCGTCTGGCTGGCCCGGCCCGGATCGCCGGAGAGCAGGTACGCGCCCGGATCCCCGTCCAGATGCACGAACCGGGCCGCGAACCCGCTGTCCGCCCGCGCACCGGACCGGTCGAAGCAGTCCACCTGGACGATCTCGTCGGGCCCGTCCGCCTGCCAGTCCGGCAGTGTGCAGATCCGGTCGTCCCCGGTGGCCGGGGTGACCTCGGCCGTACCGCCGGACACGCCGAGCCCGGCGAACCGGACCACGTACCGGCCGGTCTCCCGGCGCTCCACGGTGTTCGCCGAGCCGGCCGAGTTGCACTGGTCGGTGGGCTGGTACCCGGCCTCGGCGGGCCGGTCGGCGAGCACGTACCCGGACTGTGCCCGGCACGCCGCGCCCCGCGCCCCCGCCTCCGGACGGGTCGCCCAGGTCACCGCCATCACCAGGATCGGAATCAGCCCACCGCCCAGGGCCACCATCGCGACCAGGGTGCTCATCCCGGGCTCGGAGCGTTCCGGACGGTCCCGCGGGGCGAGCCAGTCGCCGACCACGGCCATCATCCGGGAACCGGCCTCGTCGAGCCGCCTCCGCCAGTCCACGCCGGTCCCGGGTGGTGTCATTCCGGATCGTCGGGCTCGCCGGTCCGGACACCCGAGGTGGCCGAGATGTCCGACCGGCTCTGCGGGGTCTCCGTAGCCGTGGTCTCCGGTGTGCTCCGGGAGGCCTGCGGGGTCGGCGAATCCGGTATGTCCGCTCGGGCTTCCGTCTTTCTCACCGCGCCGCCGGCCCCGGTCCGTCTACCCGGCCGAGGATCCGCTCGCCCCGGTGTCGTCACCTCGCGTGCGGGGATCTCCTCGTGGGTGGGGATCTCCTCGTCCATGGGCACCTCGGGCGCCAGGAGGACCCTTCGTTGCCGCTGGTCCTGAGGGCTCCGTTCCTGCTGCGCCACGACCACCGGCCGGGCCGCCGGGGCCTGCTCCTCGGTGGACGACCCGTCGCACCCGGCGAGCGGACCGCCGGCCAGCAGCGCCACCAGCACCGCCGCCGGGATGGGGGGAATCCCTCGGTTCACCACGCCTCCAACAACCGTCTGCCCCACCAAACGACCCACGCGGGAACAGGGATGCGGCCCGGTCCGGACCACTGCCACACTTCTCCGGTACGCGTGACGCACCCCAACCGTTCGAGGAGACGCCGTACCAATGCCTGCGACCAGCAACGACGACGCCCGCGACGCCGTTCACGACGCCACGAAACTGCTCGACAGCGCCCGCCACGTCGTGGTCTTCACCGGCGCCGGCATCTCCGCGGAGAGCGGTGTCCCGACGTTCCGTGACGCGCTGACCGGCCTGTGGTCCCGTTACGACGCCCAGTCGCTGGCCACCCCGCAGGCGTTCGCCGAGGACCCGGAGCTGGTCTGGGGCTGGTACGAGTGGCGCCGCCGCCTGGTCGAGCGGGTCACCCCGAACGCCGGCCACCGCGCCGTGGCCGCCCTGGAGTCCCGCGCCCCACGGGTCACCGTGATCACCCAGAACGTCGACGACCTGCACGAGCGCGCCGGTTCGGCCTCCCCGATCCACCTGCACGGCAGCCTGTTCGCCCCGCGCTGCGCCCGCTGTTCCCACCCGTCCGGGGCCGCCTCCTCCCCCACTCCGGTCGGCGCGGAGGACGAGGGCAGCCGGATCGCCCCGCCGATCTGCCCCCGCTGCTCCGGCCACATCCGCCCCGGCGTGGTCTGGTTCGGCGAGGCCCTCCCGGAGGAGGCCCTGGAGTCCGCGGTACGCGCCGCGACCGACTGCGACGTCCTGCTCACCGTCGGCACCTCGGGCCTGGTCTACCCGGCCGCCGAGATCCCGCGCCTGGCCGCCCGCGCCGGCGCCGCCGTCATCCAGATCAACCCGCAGCCGACCCCGCTCGACCCCATCGCCCGTGTCAACCTGCACGGCCCCGCCGCCGAGATCCTCCCGGCCCTACTCGGCCCGCTCGGCCCCTAACTTGCATAACTCCAGTTATGATAACTGGAGTTATGCGAAGGGGGCCCATGACGACGCTCGACCGACCTGCCAGGATGTTCGACCGGGACCGGGAGTGGGCCGCGCTCAGCGCCTTCGCCACCGATCCCCGGCCCGGCGCCACGCTGGGCGTCGTCTCCGGGCGTCGGCGCCAGGGCAAGACCTTCCTGCTCAGAGCGCTCTGCGAGGCGGCCGGCGGCTTCTACTTCCCGGCCGACGAGGCCGCCGACCGCGAATCATTGAACAGCCTCGGCGCGCTCCTCGGTGCGTTCACCGGCGCACCGGGGCCGATCGCGTTCGACGGCTGGCATCAGGCGATCGACGCGCTCCTCGGGCTCAGCCGCGACCGCCGTATCCCCGTGGTGATCGACGAGTTCCCCTACCTCGTACGCGCCAACCCGAGCCTGCCGTCGATCATCCAGAACGCGTTCGCCCCGCTCCGGCCGGAACGCGACGACAGCCGGGCCGGCCTGCTGCTCTGCGGCTCCGCGATGTCCTTCATGGGTCGGCTGCTGAGCGGCAACGCGCCGCTCCGGGGCCGGGCGGGCCTCGAACTGGTGGTGCCCACCCTCGATCACCGGCTGGCCGCCGAGTTCTGGGGCATCGACGACCCGGTCACCGCGTTGAAGACGAACGCCGTCGTCGGCGGCACCCCGGCCTACCGGCACGACTTCGCCCGCGACGACACCCCGGCCGGGCCGGACGACTTCGACCCGTGGGTGGTGCGGACCGTTCTCAGCCCGGCCAGCCCGCTGTTCCGGGAGGCGCGCTACCTGCTCGCCGACGAGCCCGACCTGCACGACGCCGCGCTCTACCACTCGGTGCTGGCCGCGATCGCCTCCGGCAACGCCCAGCGCGGGTCCATCGCCTCGTACCTGGGACGCAAGTCCGGAGATCTGGCCCACCCGCTGACCGTCCTGGAGGGCTGCGGCATGGTGTTCCGGGAGCCGGACGTCTTCAAGGAGAACCGGACCACGTTCCGGATAGCCGAGCCGCTGGTCACCTTCTACCACGCGGTCATGCGGCCGATCTGGTCCGACCTGGAGTACACCGGGGACACCGGCCGGCTCTGGGAACGCAGCCGCCAGCGGTTCGTGGGCAACGTGCTCGGCCCGCACTTCGAGCAGGTGTGCCGGCACTGGACGCGGCACATGGCCCCGCCCGAGGTCTTCGGCGACTATCCCAACCGGGTCGGCAGCGGCACCGTGAACGACCCGGCGAACCGGACCTCGTACGACGTGGACATCGCCGTCTTCGGCCTCGACGACGACCGGCGACCGCTGCTCGCCATCGGCGAGGTGAAGTGGGGCGACGTCATGGGCCTGGGCCACCTCGATCGTCTGCGCCGCATCCGCACCCTGCTCGCGGCGCAGGGCCGCCCCGGCGCCGCCACCGCCCGGCTGGCCTGTTTCAGCGCGGCCGGGTTCACCGGCGACCTCACCCGCATCGCCGCCGGGGACCCGGGCGTCGTCCTGCTCGGCCCCGCGGACCTCTACCTCAGGACTTGACGGTGAGGGTGGCGCCGAGGTTGTTGCGGCCCGTCACGGCGTTCCAGGTTCCCTTGTTGGCGAGCTGGATGGCGTAGGCGGGCTTCGACGCGAGCGTGCTCGACGGGTCCGGCAGGGCGAGCTGCAGCGTGTAGCCGCCCTTGGTGGCCGGGGCCTTGAACGTGACCGCGAGCGACACCTTCTTTCCCGGGGTCCAGGTGCGGACGTCGGCCGGGATGGTCACCGTCCGGGTGCGGCCGGCGGCGGTGAGGATCACGCGGACCGGGCGGTTCGCCGTCGGGGCGGCGTATCCGTCGTTGGTGAGGGTCAGGCGCAGGGTGACCTTCGCGCCGGGTTTGGCGCGCGTGGGGAGGATCGCGGTGGTCAGGCGGAGGCGGTAACCGAGCCTGCGGGACGCCTCGGTCAGGCCCGCGGTGCCCCAGGAGTCGAGGACCTCGGTGTTGAAGGACGGGTTCAGGTACGTCCAGTGGTAGGCGGCCATCTCCTTGGACGCGTTGGACCAGCCGGAACGGTCGGAGGGGTCGCAGGTCTCGCCGCCGACCAGCATCGACGCGGACTGGGCGGCCATCCAGGTGAAATCGGCCGACTCGGGGAAGGTGCCGTAGTCGTCGGTGCCGGCCAGGAAGCAGTCGTCGTGGATGCCGACCCGGGACTGGGCCGCCGCGGCGACCAGGTCGCGCTTGATGGCGGGGGTACGGACCTGGATCCACATCGAGGACGGGGTCGCGGCGAGCAGCGCGGCCAGCACCTTCTTCCGGTCGGACTGGTCGGTGGCGGTGAAGTTGTCGGTGTAGTACCACTCGCCCCAGCGGCCGACGAGACCCGCCTGGAGCGCGGTGACGATGTCGGCGTTCGCGGTCAGGATCGGGCCGAGCTGCGCGATGTGCTTCAGGACCCGGGCGACCGGCGCGTCGGCGGAGTCGGTGGACGTGTACGCGAACCGGACCACCAGCTTCACCCCGGCGGCGCGGGCGGTGGCGAAGTCGGCGCGGATCAGGGCCAGGTCGTCCGCGGTGATGGTGTCGGCCGTCGCGTACTTCTCCAGGTAGAAGATGCGGTAGACGAGGGTGTGCCCACCCTCGGCGATCGTGCCGGCGTCCAGGGCGTCCCATCCGGTGCCCTCGGTGGTCAGGTGGGTCTCGGTGTACGTGAAGAAGCCGCGCCCGGGGTTCGCGATCACCGCGGTGGACGCCGCGTACGTCTTGGTCGTGGTGGTGGGGGTTGCCGCGGCGGCCGCCGTGCCGGGCAGGAGCAGGGCGAAGGCGGCCACCGGGGCGGTGACGCTGAGCAGGCGCATGACGTCACGATCGGCCGGAAGTGTTCAGACCTGAGACGACGGCACCGGGAGAGCGCGGAGCGGCGCCTTGCGCACCTTGTTCGAGCCGGTGCGCGGCAGGTCGTCCACCACGTCGACGTACACCGGGATCTTGTACTTGGCCAGGCGGCCCCGGAGGAAGGCCGGGATCTCGGCCGGGGTCAGCGTGTGGCCCGGCGCCGGCACGATGAACGCCCGGCCCACCTCGCCCCACTTCGGGTCCGGTACGCCCACCACCGCCACCTCGCCGACCGCCGGATGCTCGAAGATCGCCGACTCGACCTCGGCCGGGTACACGTTCTCGCCGCCGGAGATGTACATGTCCTTGGTCCGGTCGACGATGTGGAAGTGGCCGTCCTCGTCGATCCGGGCCACGTCGCCGGAGCGGAACCAGTGGCCCTCCCCGAAGGCGTCCGCCGTGGCCTGTGGGTCCGCCCAGTACCCGGGGGTCACGTTCGGGCCGCGGACCAGGATCTCGCCCGAGTCCGGGTCCAGGCGTACGTCGGTGAAGAAGCACGGCAGTCCGGCCGAGCCGATGTGGTCGCGGCTCTCCCGGGCCTCCAGGAAGGTGGCGCCCGGCGCGGTCTCGGTCATCCCGTATCCCTGGCAGAACGTGAGCCCGCGTTCCTGATAGCGATGGATCAGAGCCTCCGGTACGGCGGCACCCCCGGTCATCAGGCTGCGCACCGAGGTGAGGTCGGCGGACTCCCAGCGCGGCGACCGGGTGAGGCCGGCGTACATGGTGGAGACGCCGAACATCCAGGTCACCCGGTGCTCCTCGATCAGGTCGAAGGCGCCGTCGACGTCCCAGCCCGGCATGAGCACCGAGCAGCCGCCCTTGAGGAAGGTCGGCAGCAGGCACTGGTTGAGCGCGGCGACGTGGAAGAGCGGCGCGCTGACCAGGGTCATCTCGTCGCCGGCGATGTCCACGCAGACCAGCAGGTTGTACGCGTTCCACACGATGTTGCCGTGGGTGAGCATGGCGCCCTTGGGATGCCCGGTCGTCCCCGAGGTGTAGAGGATGCACGCGACGTCCTCAAGTCCAACAGGTTCATCAAAGTCGGATGTCTCGCCTAAAAACGCCTCGTAGTCCTCAAGGGCCACGGAAACCGGCGCGGTGACGGGTGAGGCCGCGTGAATCAAGACCGAAGCACCGGAATGCGCCAGCTGATAGGAGAGCTCCGGCGCGGTGAGGCGCCAGTTCAGGGGTACGAAGACCGCGCCGAGCACCCAGGTCGCGAACATCGTCTCCACGAACGACGGGTGGTTCGGGCCGAGGTAGGCCACCCGGTCGCCCCGCCGGACCCCGGCGTCGCGCAGGGCGGCGGCCAGCCGGTTCACCCGCTCGTGGAGTTCGGCGTACGTGAGGAATCGGTCTTGAAAGATCAGGGCGGTGCTGCCGGGCGACATCGCCGCCCGGCGCCCCGGCCAGGAGCCGAGCCCCGCATTGTTCATGGCATGCCTCAGGCGTAGTGACGGTAGACGGGACGCGCGACGCAGGCCGGCTTCTCGGAGCCGTCGATCTGCACGGTGAAGTCGAAGGTGCTCTGCACGCCGCCCTTGACGTCCTCGACGCTGACCACGGTGGCGGCCAGGCGGATCTTCGAGCCGACCTTGACCGGGCTCGGGAAGCGCACCCTCTCCAGGCCGTAGTTGACGCCCATCGAGATCCCCTCGACCTTCAGGAGGTCACCGAAGAGCGGGATGACCAGCGACAACGTCAGGTATCCGTGCGCGATCGGGGCGCCGAACGGCCCGGTCTTGGCGCGCTCCACGTCGACGTGGATCCACTGGTGGTCACCGGTCGCGTCGGCGAAGGTGTTCACCCGCTCCTGAGTGATCTCCAGCCACTCGCTGACGCCGAGGTCCCTGCCGACGAGCGACTTGATGCCGTCGATGCCGTTCACGGTCGTGGTCATTTCGTTTCCTCCGGTGTGAGGCCGAGCAGGCGGGCAGCGTTCTCTTTCACGATCTTTTCTCGCACGTACGGCTTGATCTCCAACCGGTCGAAATCGGCCAGCCAGCGATCGGGCGTGATCACGGGGTAATCCGAGCCGAACAGCACCTTGTCCTGTAGGAGGCTGTTCGCGTACCGGACCAGCTGCGGCGGGAAGTACGTGGGCGACCAGCCGGAGAGGTCGATGTGGACGTGCTCCTTGTGGGTGGCGACCGCGAGCGCCTCGTCCTGCCAGGGGAAGGAGGGGTGGGCCAGGATGATCCGCAGGTCGGGGAAGTCCACGGCCACGTCGTCGACCAGCATCGGGTTCGAGTACTTCAACCGGATGCCCCCGCCGCCCCGGACCCGCGCGCCGATGCCGGTCTGACCGGTGTGGAACAGGGCGACCGCGCCCAGCTCCTCGATCGCCTCGTAGAGCGGGTAGGCGAGGCGGTCGTCCGGCGCGAACCCCTGCAGGCTGGGGTGGAACTTGAAGCCCCGGACCCCGTACTCCTCGACCAGGCGGCGCGCCTCCCGGACCCCGGCCCGCCCCCGGTGCGGGTCGACGCTGGCGAACGGGATCAGCACGTCGGCGTGGGCCGCGCAGTCCTCGGCGATCTCCTCGTTGGCGATCCGCGGATGCCCGGTGGCGTGCTCCGCGTCGACGGTGAAGACCACGGCGGCCATCGAGCGTGACCGGTAATAATCAGCCATCTCGGCGATCGTCGGCTGCCGGTGGCCGTGCGCCTTGAAGTAGTCCTCCGAGGCACCGAGCAGCGCCGGGCTCAGCGAGGTCCGCCCGTCACGGCCCACCTCGGCGTGAGTATGCACATCAATGGCAATAAGTTCGGAGATATCCATCAGGGCACGACCGGCGCCGGAATGCCGTAGGACTCCTGCTCGAAGTCCCATGCGGCGGCGATGTCCGCGGCGGCCCAGCCACCGTCGCGGAAGAGCACCGACCTCTCCGCGGGGTGCGACCAGAGGGCCAGCCTGTCGCCGCCGATCCCGATCGCCTGGCCGGTGATCCCCGTGGCCGCGTCCGACGCCAGGAAGGTGATCAGGCCGGTCACGTCCTCCACGGTGCCGAGGCCCTCGTCGCGGCGCAACCAGGCCGGGTACGGCCGGCCGGTCCGCTCCGCCTCCTCGATCACCGGGGCGAACGCCGGGATCGTCTTGGTCATCTCGGTGGCCGCGACCGGCACCACGGCGTTCACCGTGATCTCGCTGCGCGCCAGCTCGAGCGCCCAGGTCCGGGCCATCGCCGCGATCCCGGCCTTCGCCGCCGCGTAGTTGGTCTGCCCGAAGTTGCCGCGCTGCCCGGCCGGCGACCCGATCAGGATGATCCGCCCGCCGCCGCCCTGCTCGCGCATCCGGATCGCCGCGGCCCGCGCGCAGGTGAAGGTGCCGCGCAGGTGCACCGCGACCACCGCGTCGAAGTCCTCGTCGGTCATCTTCCAGAGCACCCGGTCGCGCAGGATCCCGGCATTGGTGATCAGCACGTCGATCCGGCCGAACGCCTCGACCGCGGCCGCGACCAGCTTCTCCGCGCTCGCGGTGTCCCCGACCGCCGCGGCGACGCCGACCGATCCGGGGATCGCCGCGACGGCCGCGTCGACCGCCGCCCGGTCCACGTCGTTCACGACCACGGACGCACCGGCCGCGGCGAGCGCCGTGGCGTACGCGAGGCCGAGACCCCGCCCGCTGCCGGTCACGACGGCGACCTTGCCGTTCAGATCCATGCTCTTCAACCTCTCACAAAAGGCGGCCCATCACTATCAACAGGAATCCTGTCGGTTCCGAGTCTTTATGACGATCAGGTTTCCTGTCAATGGGGTAGCCTGGCCGACATGCCATCGCTGCTCTACTTGGTCAAACAGCTCGAGCTCGCCGTCCGCGCCCGCCTCGACGAACTGGTCCGCGGCCACGGCATCACCGCGCTGCAGTACACCGCCCTCACCGTCCTGGAACGCCACGACGGCCTCTCCGCGGCCCAGCTCGCGCGCGACTCGTTCGTCACCGCACAGTCCATCGCCGACATGGTCCGCGCCCTGGAGACCCGCGGCCTGATCCGCCGCGAACGCAACCCGGCCAGCCGCCGCGAGCTCCTGCTCCACCTGACACCGGAGGGCCATTCGCTGCTGGCGGCGGTCGCCACCCCGGTCGCCGAGCTGGAGTCCCGGATGACCGCCAAGCTCACGGATCCGCAGTCCGCCGAGCTCCGCCAGTCCCTGATCACCGCATGGCAGTCCCTGGCGTAGGGCCCGCGCCCTCTCCGCCGCCCCCGGCCGTAGCGCGGCCCCCGGGTTTCGGCTGGTGCTCAGGGGTGTCTCCAGCGGAGCGAGACACCCCTGAGCAGCCGATGGAGCGGGCCGCCGCGCGGGGGTGACCGGCGACGGCCTCGCGTGCCCCGCGGTCAGGGGCGCGGATCGATCGGCGTGAGAGCCGGGTGGGCGGCCTCGATGTCGCGCGCCGCCGCGAGGGCGATGTGCTCGCCGTGCTGGCGGGCGATCACCTGGACACCCTGGGGGCGGCCGTCGGCGGTCCCGGTGGGGACGGCCACCGCGGGCAGCCCGAGGAAGTTCGCGGTGACCAGGAGGCGGTGGGCCTTCCAGAGGTCGGTGCAGGCCACCGAGCCGGAGAGGTCGTAGCCGATCAGCGGCATCGGCTGGGTGGTGACCGGGCCGAGCACGATCGGGTAGCGGGCGTGGAACGCGCGCCACGCCGACGCCAGCACGAACCGTTCGGCCCAGGCGCCCTGGTACGACGCCGACGTGTCCAGCATCTCGACGTCGACGATGTTGTCCCGGAAGTAGCGGACCGTCCCCTCGGAGAGCGGCCCGGGGAAGACCCCCGGGGTGAGCAGCATCGGGGCGTTCTCGGTCGAGGAGAGCTGCCGCCAGATCGTCGCGCACCGGTCGATCGAGGGCGGCTCGACCTCCTCGACCTCCCAGCCGGCCGCGGCCAGCGACGAAGCCGCGGCCCGGACGGACGCGGCCACCCGCGGGTCGACGCCCCAGCCGCACGGGTCGACGGTGACCGCCACCCGGCGCGGGCCGTCGTAGCCGGACGGGTGCTCGGTCGTCACGCTGAGCGGGTCGTACTCGTCGGCGCCGTGCATCACCCCGAAGAGCAGGTCGAGGTCGGCGACCGAGCGGGCGAGGGGACCGTTCACCGCGAAGTGCTGGATGGAGAGCGGCAACGGCTCGACGTGCCGGCTGGGCGCGGCGACCCGGCCCGCCGAGGTGCGCAGGCCGACGACGCCGGCGGCGTGCGCGGGGAGCCGGATGGACCCGCCGTAGTCGTTGCCGAGACCGGCGGCGACCATGCCGGTGGCGACCGCGACGGCGTCCCCGCCGCTGGATCCGCCGGGCACCCGGGCCGGATCCCAGGGATTGACCGTACGCCCGAAGAGGTCGTTGTCGGTGTCCCAGCGCAGACCGATGTCGGGCATGTTCCCGCGCGCCACCGGGATCGCCCCGGCCGCCAGAAGCCTGTCCACGAAGGTCGCGTTGACCGGCGGCACGTGATCCCGCGCGAACGGCAGGCCCGAGGTGGTCGCCGACCAGGTCAGGTCGATGTTCTCCTTGACCGAGATCGGCACCCCGGCGAGCGGCCCGGGGTCCTCGCCCGCGGCGACCTTCGCGTCGATCGACGCCGCGGCGGACCGGGAAGCGTCGGAGAGCACCACGGTGACCGCGTTGACCTGCGGGTTGACCGCGGCGATCCGCTCCAGGTGGGCGTCGACGACGGCGGCCGCGGTGAACTTTCCGCTGCGCACCCCGTCGGCGATCCCGGTGGCGGTGAGGTTGTGCATGAGAGATCCCACTTTCACAGAACGGTGCAGGTCAGAACGGTGGAGCCCAGTTCGATCCGCTGCCGGTTGGGCACGGTCTCGACGGCGAGCCAGCGGTGCTCGCCGGTGCCGGGCGCCGGGACGAACTCCGGCGCGTCGCTGCTCGCGACGGTGAGCCGGAGCGCGTGACCGGCGGGCAGGCGGTACCCGACGTGCCCGAGGTCCAGCGTGACCGGGAACGCGTCGCCCGGCCGGGGAATCGTCTGCTGTCCGCGAGCGATCAGCTTCGCCGTGCCGTCCGGCGCGACGTCGAGCAGCCGCGCGAAGAGGTCCATCTCCGGGCCGTCAGAGCCGGCCACCGTGCTGAGCGAGATCGGCCCGGCGAGGTCGAGCGGCTCCGCGCCGGCCGGAGCGGTGAAGACCAGCACGTCGGGGCGGTCCGCGGCGTGCCGCTCGTCCGGGTACTCCGCCAGGAAGGAGAACGCGTCGACGACCGGTGACCGGACCGGATCAGCGGCGTCGTGCGTCCAGGCCGCCGCCTCCGCGGGGCCGGGCGCACTGCCGAGGGTGCCGCCCGGTGCGTCACGCACGGCCGCGTCCGCACCGGCCGGATGCCACGTCCTCGGGTACGCCGCCGGGGGTGGCCAACCACCCTCCGCCCGGTGCGCCGGGTCCCCGGAGTTGGCCAGCTGCCACCGCACCCGGGGGATCTCCCGCCGCTCGCCGCGGAGGAAGACGTCGAAGAAGTCGATCGCCGGGTCGAGGTAGCGCGCCAGGAACGACGGGTCGGCGCTGGTCTGCCCCGGCGCGAAGTGACTGTTGTTCTCGTGGTCGATCGCCTCGATCAGCAGGTACTCGTTGCGCGCCCAGGCCGGCCGCCGCTGGATCTCCCGGTGGTCCGACCAGGACCAGGGCGCGCAGTTGTCCCACCAGCCGACGGTCATCAGCACCGGTACGGCCGGCGCGTCGAACGGGCTGCCGGCCGGGAAGCGCCGCAGGTGGACCGGGTTCGGGAACCAGACGTCGTAGCTGGCCGAGCGGCTGCCGACACAGGTGAAGAACTCCTCGACCTGGGCCGCGTACGGGCGCCGGGACCAGTCCAGCTCCCACTCGAACATGTCCGGGCCGTGGAACATGCTGAGCGGGTAGTAGCGCGCGACGCCCATCTCGACGTCGTGGGTGCGCTGCCGGGGCACCGGGCCGGGCAGTTCGCCGAGCCGGGTGCCGGTGACCCGGGGCGCGATCGCCCGGAGCGCCGGGTGCCCGGTGGAGACCGCGGCCCACTGGGTGAACCCGTAGTACGAGTCCCCCCACATCCCCACCACGCCGTTGCAGAAGGCCTGGTTGACCAGCCACTCGATGGTGTCGTACCCGTCGTACGCCTCGTTCACGAAGAGCAGCGTCTCGCCCTCGGACCGGAACTTCCCGCGCACGTCCTGGACGACCATGGTGTAGCCGCGGGCGGTGAAGTACTCCGCGACCCGGGGCATGAACGTGTACTCGCCGTTCTTGTCGTACGGCAGCCGGGTGAGCACCACCGGGCCGGGCGCCGCGTCCCCGCCGGACGGCAGGTAGACGTCGGTGGCCAGGTGGACGCCGTCCCGCATCCGGACCATGTGCTGCGTGGCGCTCGGCGGGACGGGCCCCGGGCCGGTGCGCTGGACCTGGATCGTCATCTCAGAGCACCTCGAAGAAGCGGATGCACACCTGACCGGCCTCACCACGGGCGAGCCCCACGAAGACCGACGAGGTCAGCCATCGGTGCGCGGCCGCGTCCGTACGGAAGAAGGGGGTGGTCCGGTAGTAGTACAGCGTCTCGGGCAGGTCCTCGCCGGCCTCGACCCGCGCGTCGATCTCCGGGTCGGCCCGCCAGAACCCGCGGTTGTGGATGTCGATGACCGCGCCGTCCTCGGCCTGCAGCAGGTAGCGCGCGTCGAGCTCGGTCACCTGGCCGCGGGTGGTGGACCAGTCGCCGCCGCCGGCGAGCACCCTCCCCGTGAGGCGCGGGCCGTCCACGGTGCCGCCGGTGATCGGGGTGAACATCACGACCTCGTCCGCGCCGCGACCGACGTGCAGGGTCTCGGCCACGTCCACCCGCGCCTCGAAGGCGAACTCCAGGCGCGGGTCGGGCAGTTCAGGCATCACGGTCCTCGTTTTCTTTGCTGAAATGACAATCAATTAGGCTGTGTGCGGCGGTACGGCGAGAGGAGCGGGGATGGGTCGCCCGAGCATGGCGGCGGAGCGGACCGAGCAGATCATGCGGGCCACCGGGCGCTGCCTGGGGAAACACGGCCTCGCCGGTACGACGCTGGAGCGGGTCGCCGAGGAGTCGGGGCTGAGTCGCAGCCACGTCCGTCACTACGTCGGCAACCGGGACGACCTGCTCCGGAAGTACGCGAACTGGCTCTTCACCGGCTACGAGGCCGAGTTCATCGGCAGGATCGCGAAGGCGCCGGAGCGGGAGAAGCTGCCGATCGCGATGGACTACCTGTTCAGCAGCGGCTTCCTGCCGATCAGCGACGACGACACGATCATCCGCGAGCTGGTCGCCGCGGGCGTCGCCGACGAGAGCATCCGGGCCACCATGCAGGGCCACTACTCGCAGGCGATCCAGTCCGTCGAGGAGGCGGTCGGCGCGGAGTACCCGTCGGCGTCGCCCGGGGCACGGCGCTCGGCCGCGTACGGCCTGTGGTGCCTGGCGATGGGCAACTCGATGATGGCCGAGCTCCGGCTCCCGGTCGCCTCCGGCGGGCTGGTCCGCACCGCCGCCGAGTCGCTGCTGGAGCAGCTCAACCGGCACGGCTGACCCCCCGGGTGGGCACCCAGCCGGGCCGGGGCACCGATCCGATCAGCTTCCGGGTGTACGCGGCCTCCGGCTCCTCCAGCACCCTCTCGACCCTGCCGGACTCGACCACCGTCCCGCGGGACATCACCACGACGTCCTCGCAGACGTGCCGGACCACCGACAGGTCGTGGGTGATGAAGAGGTAGCCGATCCCGGTGGCGGCCCGCGCGTCGACCAGCAGGTTCAGGATCTGCGCCTGGATCGACACGTCGAGGGCGGCGACCGCCTCGTCGAGCACGAGCAGCTTCGGGTCGGCGGCGAGCGCACGGGCGATCGCCACCCGCTGCCGCTGCCCGCCGGAGAGCCCGCGGGGCAACGCCGTGCCGTGCCGCTCGTCCAGCCCGACCAGCGACAGCAGCTCCGCGGTCCGGGCCCGGCGGCCGGCCCGGTCGAGCCGGGTGTGATGGGCCAGCACCTCGTCGAGGCAGCTCGCCACGGTCTGCCGCCGGTCCAGCGAGAGGTACGGGTCCTGGAAGACCATCTGGACGGTCCCGTCCAGCGTGACCGTCCCCGAGGTGGCCTTCTCCAGTCCGGTGACGATCCGGGCGCAGGTGGTCTTGCCCGAGCCGGACTCCCCCACCACCGCGAGCGAGCCGCCCGCCGGCACACTGAAGCTCACCCCGTCCACCGCGACGAAGCCGCCCTTGAAGACCTTCCGCAGGTTACGGACCTCGAGCATCACGCGTTCCTCTCCAGCAGGTGACAGGCGGCCAGGCCGGTGCCGAGCGGCAGCAGCACCGGGCGCGTCGTCCGGCAGTCCTTCTCGGCCTGCGGGCAGCGGTCCGCGAAGACACAGCCCGCGGGCGCGTCGGCGGCCGACTGCGGGGTGCCCGGCACCGTCTCCAGCCGCTCGCCGGGCGCCACCGTGCCGGGCCGTGACCGCAGCAGCGCCCGCGTGTACGGGTGCCGCGCGTCCTCGTGCAGCCGGGCGGCCGGGAGGATCTCCACGATCTCGCCCGCGTACATCACCGCGATCCGGTCGCAGACCGCGGCGGCCAGCTCCAGGTCGTGCGAGATGAAGAGCAGTGCGGTCCCCCGCCGGTGCCGCTGCTCGTCGAGGATCGCGACCACCTCCTCCTGGGTGGTGACGTCCAGCGCGGTGGTCGGCTCGTCGGCGAGGATCAGCTTCGGCTCGGTGGCGAGCGCCGCGGCGATCACCACGCGCTGCAGCAGTCCGCCGGAGAGCTCGTGCGGGCGCTGCCGGAGCCGCCGCTCGACCCGGTCGACGCCGACGTCGGCGAGCAGCCCGCCCACCTTCCGCAGCGCCTCGGACCGGCTCATCCCCTGGTCGCGCAGCACCTCGGTGAGGAAGTGGCCGATCGTGTGCACCGGGTTGACGGTGGCGCGCGGGTCCTGGAAGACCATCGCGACGTCCCGTGAGCGCAACCGGCGCAGCTCCTTCGGGCCGAGAGCGTTCACGTCCGTACCCTCGAAAAGGACCGCGCCCGAGACGGAGGCTGCCGACGGCAGCAGCCGGACCACCGACTTGACCGTCATCGATTTCCCGGACCCGGACTCGCCGACCAGGCCGACGGCCTCGCCCGCGGCGACGCTCAACGTGACCTCGCGCAGGATCGGGCGATCACCGATCGCCATCCGCAGGTTCTGGAACTCCAGGAGTGGACTCGTCACCGGACACCTCCGCCGAAACGCTCGGCCAGCCGCTCGGCGACCACGGTGAACGCCACCACGGTGATCACCACCGCGATCGCGGCCTCCAGGGACTGCTGCGGGAAACCGGCCAGGATCGAGGGCTGACCGTTCGCGATCATCAAGCCCCAGTCCGCGGCCGGCGGCTGCAGGCCGAGCCCGAGGAAGGAGATCGAGGCGAGGTCGATCATCGCGTACCCGAAACCGATCGCGGCCTGCACGACCAGCAGCGGGGCCAGGTTGGGCAGCAGGTGCCGGCGGCAGATGTGCCAGCCGGAGAAGCCCTGCACCCGCAGCGCCTCGATGTACGGCAGCGACCGCTCGCGCAGCGCCGCCGCCCGCATCACCCGGGCGATCATCGGCAGGTAGCCGACCGAGAGCGCCACCACCGGCGCGACGAAACCGGCCCCGAAGATCGCGGCCACGGTGATCGCCAGGACCAGGCCGGGGAACGCGAAGAGGATGTCCAGCACCCGGGAGACCGCGGCGTCGAACCAGCCGCCGAACCAGGCGGCGCTGATCGCCAGGGCGGTGCCGGCCACCCCGGCCGCGAGCACCACGATCAGCGGACCGGCCAGGCTGGTCCGCGACCCCATGATCAGCCGGGAGAGCAGGTCACGGCCGAGGTCGTCGGTGCCGAGCGGATGCTCCGGGGAGAACGCCGCGTACGCGTTCAGCGGGTCGACCGCGTTCGGGTCGTGCGGGGCCAGCCACGGCGCGAGGACCGCGACCAGCACCGCGATCGCACAGACCGCCCCGGCGATCGCGGGCACCCAGGGAATCCGGGCGAGCTTCTTGGGAAAGGCCAGGGCCAGGACGGTCATGACTTCTCCTTCACCAGGCGCGGGTCGAGGATCGCGTTGACCAGGTCGACCAGCATGTTCACCACCACGAAGGCGGCCACCAGCAGCAGCGACAGCACCTGCACGACGACCAGGTCCTGCCGGGCCGCGCTCTGCACCAGCAGCGAGCCGAGCCCGCTCACCCCGAAGGCCTGCTCGGCGACCGCGGTCCCGGCGAAGAGCCCGGCGACCGTGACACCGGAGACCGCGAGGATCGGCGGCGCGGCGTTGCGCAGCACGTGCCGGCGCAGCACCGACCAGCCCGGCAGGCCGCGGGCCCGGGCCGCCGCCACGTGATCGGCGGCCAGCTCGGCGCGCACCTCGGTCCGGGTGATCCGGCTGACGTAGGCGAGGTATCCCCCGCTCAGCGCCAGCGCGGGCAGGGTCAGGTGGTAGATCCGGTCGCCGAAGCCCTCGCCCGAGCCGTAGACCGGGAACCACGACAGCTTGGTGGCGAAGAGCCAGATCAGCAGGATCGCGGCGACGAACGCGGGCGCGGCCATCAGCACGGTCGTCCCGAGCGTCAGCGCGGTATCCGCGATCCGCCCGCCGATCCCGGCGAGCACCCCCAGGACCACCCCCACGATCAAGATCAAGGTTCCCGCGTACGCCACCAGCAGGAGCGTCGTCGGCAACCGGGACATGATCAGCGTGGTCACCGGCTCCTTCAGCACCATCGAGGTGCCCGGGTCGCCGGTGAGCAGCCCGGCGAGCCAGTGCCAGTACTGCGCCCAGAACGGCTCGTCCAGGTGGTACTGCGCCCGGATCGCCGCCATCGTCTCCGGGCTGACCTGCCGCCCGCCGGCCAGCAGGCTCGCCGGGTCCCCCGGGGCGAGATACAGCGCCCCGAAGATGACCACGCTGGCGACGAGGATCGTCGCGAGCATCCCGGCGAGCTTGCGGCCGACGAACCAGAGGACCGACCTCACGCCTTGCCCACCTGCGCGGCCCAGGCCGAGCTGATGTAGGAGAAGCTGGCGGGCGCCCCGGTGATCCGCTTGTTCATGAAGAGCCGGTTGTAGGACTGGGCCAGGCTGATCTGCAGGTCGGCCGGGGCGTAGATGGCCTGAGCCGCGACGAACGCCTGCGCCGAAGCCGCCGGGTCGGTCGCCGAGACCGCGGTCACGATGTTCTTGGTGACCTCCGCGTCCTCGTAGCCGGTCCAGTTGAACTGGGCGTCCTTGAGCACGAAGCCCGGCGCGTAGTAGAGCGCGCCCGGCACCTCGAGGTAGCCGGTGGTGGCGATCAGGTCGATGCCCTGGCGCAGCGTCGGGTCGTAGAAGAGGCCGGTGTACTCGGCGATCTGCAGCTGCTTGATGGTGAGGGTCAGCCCGATCTGCTGCGCGGCGGCCTGCGCGATCGTCGCGGTCTGCAGGAGCTCCTGGTTGCCCGCCGGCACCGCGATCACCATGTCGGTCCGGCTCGGCGCGGCCTCGGTGACCAGCTGCTTCGCCTTCGCGAGGTCGGCCGTGGCGTTGTCCGGCAGCGCCGCGTACCCGGCGTCGTAGACGTCCTTGGCCGCGCTGCCCTGCCAGACCAGCGGCGGGGTGAAGGTCTTCAGCGGCTCGCCGGCGCCCTTGAGCACGCTGGTGATGTAGCTGTTCTTGTCGATCGCCAGGTCCAGCGCCTGCCGGATCTTCGGGTCGGCGGCCGGCCCCTCGGTGGTGACCGCGCCGATGCTGTACGACTCGGTGCTCGGCCCGAAGTAGAGGCTGCCGACGCCGGTCTTGCGCAGCGCCGTGATGCTGCCGGCCGGGGCGCCGTACACGCCGTCCACCTCACCGGAGAGGAGCGCGCTGGTCAGCGTGCTGCTGTCGCTGAGGAAGACGAACGTGAAGGTCGCCGCCTTGGCCTTGCGGGTGGCGTCCCAGTAGGAGTCGTTCCGCTTGAGCACGATCTTCTGCCCGGACTGCCAGTCGTCCAGCTGGAACGGCCCGGTGCACATCACGCCGCCGCTCGCCGTGCCGAACGCCTTGCCCTTGGCGGTCGCGTACTTCTCCTCGACGATCGCGCCCGGCGTGCCGGCCAGATCCGGGATGAACTGCACGTCCGGCGTCGTGAATTTCACCGTGACCTGCAGGTCCCCGGTCTTCTCGATCGACTTCACGTTGGCGAAGACGTGCGCGCTGTACGACGCCAGCGCCGGGTCCATGTTCCGCTTCAGGCTGTAGACCACATCCTGCGCGGTCATCGCGTTCCCGTCCCAGAACGTCACGCCGTCGCGCAGGTTGATCACCACGGTGGTGGCGTCCTTCTGCTCCACCGACTCGGCCAGCCCCGGCGAGGTGGAGAAGTCGGTCTCCAGCCGCAGCAGGCTCTCGCAGAGGTTGGTCTCCACCGTGTTCGCCGAGTAGTCCCCGGTCAGCGCGGGATCGAGGCTGGCCGGCTCCCCCGAGGGCAGCGCCCAGGTCACGCTCTCGACGTCACCGCTCGCCGCCGGGGTGGTCGCGGTCAGCTCGATCTTCGTACCGCCCGCCGCCTGATCGCCGGAGCCGCCCCCGCAGCCCGACACCACGACGCTCACCGCCAGAGCGGCCGCCGTGACGCCCGCCCATCTATTGATAATCATCTATATAACTCCCTGGACTCGGGCACGGAGGCACGCCACCCCACCCACCGTCACCGCGCTTCCGCGGCCCGGCATGTGGCGACCGCCCCAGACTCCGCCCGGCGCTTTAAATTGTCAATCCTGGAAATCAACTATTAACTGCCCACCCAGAAACCCCGTGTCAAGCTGCTGTTTCCCCACGGAAATAGACACGCGGCATGACTAACTTCAGGCCGGACCGTTCCCGGGCTCGCGAGACCGTAGGTGGCTGGGGCCAGGAGGCGGCTCAGGGTTTTGGCTGGTGCTCAGGGGTGTCTCGCTTCGCTGAGACACCCCTGAGCACCAGCCAAAACCCGCGGGCGCGCTACGGCCCGGGGTGGGCACGGGCGTAGCGGGCGAGCGGGGTGGGTGCCGCTAGTGAGGCGCGACGGGGAGGACGGTGACGCCGCCGGGTGGGAGCGGGGCGGGGGCATCGAGGGCGATCTCGGCGTCGGTGCGGTTGATCAGGAAGTGGTGGGGGCCGCGGATGGCCAGTTCGACGCGGCCGCGCAGCTCGGGCGGGAGCTCGCTGTGGATGCCCACGGGGTTCAGCAGGGCCGGGAGGATCGGGGTCAGGCCGTCCGGGCCGAGGCGGGTCGAGATGTAGGCGGCCGACCCCGTGCCGACCGGGCGGCGGGTCACGGCCGGGCGGCCCGCGTGGTCGCCGGTCGCGTAGCGCGCGAGGATCTCGGTGGCCGGGTCGGTGATGTCGATCGGCTCGGTCCAGAGCGTGGCCGTGGTGCCGTTGTCGAGGGCCACCGTGTCGCCGTCGGGCAGCGGTGTGAACTCCTCGACGCGGATGCCCAGCAGGTCACGGAAGGCGCCCGGGTAGCCGCCGAGGTGGATGTGGTCGTGTTCGTCGACCGTACCGGAGAAGTAGGTTGTCAGGAAGTTTCCGCCGTTTGCCACGAAATCGGCGCAGCGGTCGGCCAGGGCGCACGGGACGACGTGCAGGATCGGGGCGATGACCAGGCGGTATGCGGACCAGTCGGCGGCGGCCGGGACCACGTCGGAGCGGATGCCGAGGTCCAGCAGCGCGGTGTAGAAGTCGAGCGCCTCCCGGTGATAGCGCAGCCGCGAGCTGGGGTGCGAGTCCGCCTCGGCCGCCCACATCGACTCCCAGTCGAAGAGGATCGCCACCTCGGCGGGGGTGCGCGGCGACCCGGCCACCGGGGCCAGATCGGCCAGGCGCGCACCGAGATCGACGACCGCACGATGGAGCGCGCTCTCCCGGCCCGCGTGCGGGACCATCGCCGAGTGGTACTTCTCGGCGCCCGCCCGGGACTGCCGCCACTGGAAGAAGCAGACGCCGTCGGCGCCGTGCGCGACGTGGGTGAGCGAGTCCCGGGCCAGTTCGCCGGGCTTCTTCGGCAGGTTGACCGGCTGCCAGTTGACCGCGCTGGTGGAGTGCTCCATCAGGAACCAGGGACGGCCGCCGGCCAGGTTGCCGGTCAGGTTCGCGGAGAAGGAGAGCTCGTCGCGGGCCTGCGGGCCGGGCGTGACGTAGTGGTCGTTCGCCACGAAGTCGACGTCGTCCGCCCAGGCCGCGTAGTTCAGCCAGGTCACGCTCCGGGCCACCATGAAGTTGGTGGTGACCGGGATGTCCGGGGTGAGCTCCCGCAGCACGGCCGCCTCGGCGCGGTGGTGGTCGAGCGCCGCACCGTCGGAGAAGCGCTTGAAGTCCAGCTCGCACGTCGGGTTGACCTGGGCGGCCGCCTGCCGGGGCGGGATGATCTCGGACCAGTCGGAGTAGTGCTGCGACCAGAACGCGGTGCCCCACGCGTGGTTGAGCGCGTCGAGTGATCCGTACCGGTCACGCAGCCAGCCCCGGAAGGCGACCTCGGCGTCCGGCGAGTAGTCGAAGAGGTTGTGGCAGCCCAGCTCGTTGCTGACGTGCCAGGCGGTCAGCGCGGGATGCTCGCCGTAACGCGTGGCCATCGCCCGGACCAGGCGCAGCGCGTGCTCCCGGAAGACCGGCGAGGTGAGGCGGTAGTGCTGGCGGCCGCCGGGCCAGACCGTGTTCCCGTGCCGGTCCACCGGGAGGATCTCCGGGTGCCGGGCGGTCAGCCAGGGCGGCGGGGAGGCGGTCGCGGTGGCCAGGTCGACCAGGATGCCGCTCGCGTGGAGCAGGTCCATCACCTCGTCCAGCCAGCCGAAGTCCCACTCGCCGGGGCGGGGCTCCAGCCGGGCCCAGGAGAAGATCCCGAGCGAGACGACGGTGACCCCGGCCTCGCGCATCAGCCGGACGTCCTCGGGCCAGACCTCGCGCGGCCACTGCTCCGGGTTGTAGTCGGCGCCGTACTCGATCCGGGCGGGTCCGGTACGGCGAAGCCAGCGTCGGGTCTCCGAGGTTCCCACGGTGATCACCGTACCGAAGCCGCGCGTTTCTCCACCCGGCCGCTTTTCTCCATCCGGCCCCGCCGTGGCCGATGAGATCTGCATGCGGACGCGCCTGTGGTGGATCTACCTGGTCCTGACCTCGCTGCTGGCGCTCGCGTACGTCGCCCTCCCACTGGACGCCGCGACCCGGTGGATCTACGTGCTGGTCAACTGCAGCGCACCGCTGGCCACCTGGATCGGGCTGGTCCGGCACGCACCGCAGCGCCGGGCCGGCTGGCTGGTGATCGCCACCGGTCTCGCGCTCTCCGGCATCGGCGACGTGATCTTCGCGGCGCACACCGCGGCCGGCAGCGAACCACCGTTCCCCGGGCTCGCCGACGTGCTCTACCTCCTCGCCCACCTGACCATCGCGGCCGGCACGGCGATGCTCGCCTCCCGGGCCGGGCGCAGCGCCTTCCTCGACTCGGCGGTGATCCTGGCACCGCTGGCCAGCATCGCGTACCCGCTGGTGGTGCAGCCGGCGATCAGCGCGGGCGACAGCCTCACGGCCACCGTCTTCGCGATCGTGATCCCGTCGAACACGCTGATCGTGGTCTACTGCGCGCTCGCCCTGGCGCTCGGCATCGAGCTGCGTACGCCGGGCGTGCGCTGGCTGCTGGCCGGGCTGCTCGCCTGGTTCTTCTCGGACGCGCTCTACACGCACCTCTCGCTGAGCGGGACGTACACCGAGGGCGGTCTGATCGATCTGGGCTGGATGGCGATGCCGATCCTGATCGGCACGGCCGGCCTGCACCCGTCCATGGTGGTGACCACCCCGCGCCGCTCGGCGGTGAACGCGCTGACCCTGCACCGCGCGCTCACCCTCTTCGGCGCGGCGCTGCTGCTGCCCGCCGTCCACCTGTTCTGGGAGCCGAGCCCGGACGACGCGCCGCTGATCATCGGGTCGGTGCTCTCCATCGCGCTGGTCGCGCTCCGGCTGGCCACCCCGATCCACCAGCTGGCCTGGCGCGCCGGGCACGACCCGCTGACCGGGCTGGTCAACCGCAGCCTGCTGATGGACCGGCTGGCGCTCTCGCTGGGCGCGCTGCCGTGTGACCGGTCGACCCGGGTCGGCCTGCTCTTCTGCGACCTCGACCACTTCAAGAACGTCAACGACAGCCTCGGGCACGACGCCGGCGACCAGTTGCTCTGCGAGATCAGCACCCGGCTGAAGGACACCGTACGGGCCGGGGACGTGGTGTGCCGGCTCGGCGGCGACGAGTTCGTGATCCTCATGCCGGCGGTCAGCGACGAGGAGGCCGAGACGATCGCCGCGCGGGTGGTCGGCATGCTCGGCCGGCCGATCCGGCTCTCCGACGGGACCGAGTTCTTCCCGTCGCTCTCCATCGGGCTGCGGACCACCGACGACCCGGCCGCCGACCCGGACGTGCTGATGCAGGACGCCGACACCGCGATGTACCAGGCCAAGGCGGCCGGGCGGGGGCGGATGGTCCGGTTCGACGCGGAGATCCGGGCCGAGGCGGCCCAGCGGCTGCGCCTGGACGCGGACCTGCGGCACGCGCTGGCCCACCCGGGCGAGGTGTTCTGCGTCTACCAGCCGGTCTTCCGGGTGGACACCGGACGGCTCAGCTCGGTCGAGGCGCTGGTCCGCTGGCAGCACCCGGTCGACGGGATCCTGCCACCGGCGGTGTTCGTGCCGGTGGCCGAGGCGGCCGGGACCATCGCGCAACTCTTCCAGGTGGTCCTCGAGCAGTCCCTGGCCGAGCAGCGCGGCTGGTACAACGCGACCGGCCGGTGGATCCCGGTCGCGGTCAACCTCTCGCCGCGCCAGCTCGACGACGGCACGGCCGCGCTGGTGCTGGCCGCGCTGGAACGCAACGGCACCCCGGCCCGGCAGCTCACCATCGAGCTGACCGAGACCGGGCTGGCCGAGCCGCACGTGGTGGAGGCGGCGCTCGGGCCGCTGCGCCGGGCCGGGGTGAAGATCGCGGTGGACGACTTCGGCACCGGGTACTCGTCGATGGCCCGGGTGGCCGATCACGGCTGGGACATCGTGAAGATCGACCGGGCGTTCGTGGCCGGGATCCACCGGGATCCGGCGCGGCGCTCGCTCGCCGACGCGATGGTCGGGATGGCGCACGCCCTCGGCATGGTGTCGGTCGCCGAGGGCGTGGACAACGCCGCCGACCTGCAGGTGCTGTCCCAGCTGGGCTGCGAGTACGCCCAGGGCTACCTGCTCGCCCACCCGGTGGACGCGGCGGGCATCCTGGAGTTCGCGTCGCAGCCCGGCGTCCAGGCTCAGGCCGCCGCCGAGTCCAGCCTGGTCAACTGATCCGCGTCGAGCTTGATGTCCGCGGCCGGGAGCAGGTCTTCGAGCTGCTCGTAGGTGCGCGGCCCGATCAGCGGGATCACGCCCGGGTCGGTCTGGTGCATCAGCCAGGCGAGGACCAGCGCGTTCGGATTCGTCCCGATCTCTTGGGACATTTCACGAATCGTCGCCAGACGAGCCTCGGCGTCCGGCCCTCGATACTGATCGGCGATGCGCTCCTCCACGGGCTTGCCGTAGATGCCCTTCAGGATCGGCGAATAGGCGACCAGGGCCAGGTCCCGATGGTCGCGCAGATAGCCGAGCTGCTCCGTACTCACGATCGAGTCGTTCTCCAGGCCCGCTCGGGGGCGCAGGTAGGAGTGCTGCTGCTGGAGGGCGACCGGGGCGGTCCACCCGTACCGGTCGCAGAGCTGCCGGATCCGCTCCAGCCGCCAGGTCCGCACGTTGGACCAGCCCAGATAGCGGGTCTTCCCGGCCCGGACCAGCCCGTCGAGGGCTTCGAGGGTCTCCTCCAGCGGGGTCGACAGGTCGTCGACGTGCACGTAGTAGAGGTCGACGTGGTCGACGCCGAGCCGCCGCAGGCTGCCGTCGAGCGCGTGCCGCAGGGCGTCCGCGCCCGCGCCGGCGAAGGTGCGCCGGGCCAGCGCCCAGTCCGGATTCCCGTCCGCGTCCCAGAGGCCGGGCGAGGGCGCCGGCAGCGCGCTGCCCTTGGTGGCGAGGAAGATCCGGTCCCGGTGACCCCCGTTCCGCATCCACCGGCCCAGCAGTTCCTCGCTCTCACCGCCCGTGCTCCCGGGGCGGCGCCACCACTCGTAGCAGTCGGCGGTGTCCAGGAAGGAGCCGCCGGTGCCGAGGTAGCGGTCCAGGATCCGGACCGCGGTGGCCTCGTCGGTGACCCCGCCCATCTGCATCGCGCCCAGCGCGAGCTTGCTCACGGTTGTGCCGGTTCGTCCCAACTCCATGCTGTCAATGCGTTTTTCCACGCGTTCAACGCTATGACCTGGAGCGCGCTCCAGGTCAAGTGACCGATCACACTTTCGATACGAGAGCGTTCCGTTTCTATTCGGAGGGGTCTACTGTCCTCCATTGAGATACGGAACGGTTCCGTATCAAAACTTGGGGGAAACACCCGATGAACGACACCGCGAAAGCACCAGCCGGCGGGCACCCCCGTCGCTGGGCGATCCTCGGCGTGCTCGTCATCAGCCTGCTCGTGGTGGTGCTCGACAACACCGTGCTCAACGTCGCGATGCGCATCATCGCCGACCCGCAGCACGGCCTCGGTGCCACGCAGAGCGAGCTGGAATGGGCCATCAACTCGTACACGCTGGTCTTCGCCGGCATGCTCTTCACCGCGGGCATCCTGGCCGACCGGCTCGGCCGCCGGATCAGCCTGATCGTCGGCCTCACCCTCTTCGGCGCGGCGTCGCTCTTCTCGGCGTACGCCGGAACCCCCGACCAGCTGATCGCCGCGCGCGCGGTGATGGGCCTCGGCGCCGCGGCGGTCATGCCGTCCACGCTCTCGATCATCGCGAACGTCTTCGACCCGAAGGAGCGCGGCCGCGCCATCGGCGTCTGGGCCGGCGCCGTCGGCCTCGCCGTCGCTCTCGGCCCGATCCTCGGCGGCTTCCTGCTGGAGCACTTCTGGTGGGGCTCGGTCTTCCTGATCAACGTGCCGATCGTGGTCGTCGGCGTCACCCTGGTCGCCGTCCTGGTGCCGGAGTCGCGTGACCCGAAGCCCGGCCGGATCGACGTCCTCGGCGTCCTGCTCTCCATCATCGGCCTGACGCTTCTCACGTACGGCGTGATCAAGGGCGGCGAGGACGGCTTCGGCTCCACGCTGGCCTGGGCGCCGCTGGCGACCGGCGTGCTGGTGCTGATCGGCTTCGTCCTCTACCAGCAGCGCATCGAGTTCCCGTCGCTGGACGTGCGCCTCTTCGCCAACCGCTCCTTCTCCGCCTCGACCGGCATGATCGGCCTGGTCTTCTTCGCGGCGATGGGCTCGATGTTCTTCGGCGCGTTCTACCTGCAGCTGGTCCGCGGTTACGGCCCGCTCGCCTCGGGCGCGCTCTTCGTCCCGTTCGCGCTCGGCCAGATGATCTTCGCGCCGATCAGCTCGACCATGGTCAAGCGGTTCGGCCCCAAGGCGGTCAGCACCGTCGGCCTGCTGCTGGTCGCCCTCGGGCTGGCCGCCTGGCTGCCGATCGGCGCGGACACCCCGATCGCCGTGGTCGCCGTCGCGTTCCTGCTGATGGGCATCGGCATGGCGAACGTGATGCCGCCGGCCACCGAGACCATCATGTCGGCGCTCCCCCGGGAGAAGGCCGGCGTCGGCTCGGCGGTCAGCAACACGATCCGGCAGCTCGGTGGCGCCCTCGGCGTCGCGGTGCTCGGCGCGATCCTGTCGTCGGCGTACCGGAGCAACCTCGGCTCGGCGACCGACGGCCTGCCCACCGCGGCGGCCGACGCGGCCCGCGAGTCGATCACCGGTGCGTACGCGGTGGCCGAGCAGGCCGGAGCGGCCGCCCCCGGCCTGATCGACGGCGCGAACGACGCCTTCATCGCCGCGATGCACTGGTCGGCTCTCGGCTCGGTGATCTTCGCGCTGCTCGGCGCGCTGGTCGCGGCGCTCTTCCTCCCCGGCAAGCGCCCCGCCGAGGCCGCACCGGCCGCGGCGAGCGTCGAGGAGAACGTGGAAAAGGGCCTGGCCGAAGAGCAGGGCGTGGCCCTGGCCGACCTTTAACCCGTCGGTAACAATGAACGCCATGAACACCGCCACCAGCACCGGCCCGGAGCGCAAGGCTCCGGGCCGGCCCCGCAACGCCCAGGCCGACGAGGCCATCCTGGAGGCGGTGCTGGCCCTGCTCGCCGAGGGGCAGAGCTTCGCGGCCGTCTCCATCGAGGCGGTCGCGGCCCGGGCCGGCGTCGGCAAGGCGACGATCTACCGTCGCTGGCCGAACAAGGAGGCGCTGCTGATCGACGCGGTCCGCAACATGAAGGGCCCGATCCCGGAGCCCGGCGGCGAGTCGGTCCGCGCCGACCTGGTCGCCATCGTGACCGCCAACCGGTCGCCCCGGGTCGAGGAGTACGGCAAGGTCACCGCCTGCCTACTGCCCGAGCTGCTCCGCGACGAGGAGCTGAGCCGGATGCACCGGGCGGTGATGGAGCCACGCCGGGAGGCGATGCGGGCGATTCTGCGCCGCGGCATCCGGAGCGGCGAACTCCGGCCCGACCTGGACCTCGAGCTGACCCTGCTGATGCTCTCCGGCCCCTCGATGATGCGGGGCATCTACGGCGAGTCGACCGGGGTTCCCTCCGAGGGCTTCGGCGAGGCGCTGGTCGACGCGATCCTGCGCGGCGCGGCGAATCCGAGCACTCCGGCGAATTAAATTCGCAAAACGCCCATAATCGGGGCATGGGACTGGCCGATGTTCGCGTGGCGCTGCGGGCCTGGCGGGAGAGCCTGATCGATCTGGGCGACACCAACCGCCTGATCAACTTCTCCACCGGCCATCCGGACCTGGTGACGATCACCGCCCCCGAGCCGGGTGCCCTGGTCACCGCGTTGCGCACCGGCCAGGACCTGACGATCGCCGGCCGCGGCGCGGACCCCACGCCCCCGGCCGGCGCGCTGCGCACCGAGACCGCGGACGGTCCGCTCGGCTCGCTGCTGCGCCGGCTGCAGCGCCGCTCCCGGCAGGAGTACCTGGACCGCGGCGTACACGTGCTGCACCTGGCCTGCGGTCTGCTGCGCTGGACCGACGAGGAGGAGACCGAGTACGCCAGCCCGATCCTGCTGGTCCCGGTCGAGCTGGTACCGGCCGGTCTCGGCGAGCACCCCCGGCTGCGGCTGCGCGACGACGACCCGGTGGTCAACCCGGCCCTGGTGCTGCGGCTGCGGGCGGCCGGCATCCCGGCGCCCGCCCTGGACCCGCACGACCCGGACGTGGTCCGGCTCTGGAACGACTTCGGCGAGAACGTGGCCCGCCGCCGCGGCTGGCGGGTGGAACGGCCGATCCTGCTGGGCTGCCTCACCTTCCACAAGGAGGCGATCTACCGCGACCTGCTGGAGAACGAGGAGCGGATCGCCGCGCACCCGGTGGTCCAGGCCCTGGCCACCACCGACCACCGGCAGCAGAGCGGCGAGTTCCGCTTCCACCCGGTCCCCGCCGAACGGGTCGACCGGGTCGCGCCGCCCGAGGACGTCCCGCTGGTGCTGGACGCCGACTCCTCGCAGCGGGCCTGCGTCGCCGCCGCGCTGGAGGGCCGCAGCTTCGTGATGGACGGCCCGCCCGGCACCGGCAAGTCGCAGACCGTGGCCAACATGATCGGCTGCCTGCTGCACGCCGGGAGACGCGTCCTCTTCGTCTCCGAGAAGGCCGCCGCGCTGGACGTGGTCCGCAACCGGCTCGCCGAGTCCGGCCTGGACCGGTACACCCTCGAACTGCACGGCAACCACCTGGGCCGCAAGGAGGTCGCGACGGCGCTGGCCGCGGCCGCCGACGAGCGGCCGGAGCCGTTCCCCTCGGGGGCGCCGGTGGACCGCCTCGAACTGCGGGAGCACCGCGAGGGGCTGAACGCGTACGCGTACGCGATGAACGAGCTCCGCGACCCGCTCGGGCAGAGCCTGCACGACGTGCTCGGCCGGTGTGCCGCCCTGGACGCCGTACCGGACGCGCCGGTACCCGCGCTGGCCCCGGACACGCTCACCGCGGACGCCCTGCGCCGGATCCGCGAGGCCGCCGACCAGCTGGCCCGGGCCTGGCGCTCGGCGGCCGGCGGCGACGAGCTGCCCTGGCGGGACGTGACCGCGCGGGAGCCGCTCGACCCGGTGCTCTGCCGCGCCGAGAAGGCCCTCGCCGCGCTGGCCCGGGAGGCCCGCCCGGCCGACCCGCTCGCCGTCGCCTTCGACCTGCGGCGCCCCGGGGACGCGGCCACCCTGGCCCGGCTCGCCGAGCACGCCGCGCGGCGTCCCGAGCGGGTCCGCGACGACTGGCTGACCCTCCCCGATCTGGAGCCGGTCCGGCGGGCCGCCGAGGAGCTGGGCCGGGAACTGGCCGCCGCGGCGAAGGCGGGCGCCGCGGTCAAGCAGCGCGCCGGGGTGGAGTGGTCCGAGCTGCCCGAGCCGGACGGGCTGCCCTCGGTGCCGGATCTCGGGGACGTCGTACCGGAGCCGCTCGATCTGGATCCGCTCACCGCGGCCGACGCCGACCAGCTGGCCCGGACCTTCACCCGCGCGGCCGAGGAGATGGACCGGCACCGGCGCGCGGTGGACCGGGTCACCACCGGGCTGGGGCTGCCGGCCGCGGTCACCTTCTCCGACGTGGCCCGGGTCGCCGCGGTCGTCGAGCTGGGCACCCGGCAGCACAAGCCGGAGCAGTTCTGGTTCTCGCCGAGCGTGCTCTCCAGCGTGTCGGCCGGCGCGCAGACCCTGAAGCGGACCCTGGAGCAGCTGGTCAGCGCGGAGATCCAGGCCCGGCCGTACTTCTCCGAGGCGTTCCTGGCCCAGCCCGTCGAGGAGCTGGCCGACCGGTTCCACCGGGTGCACCGGGGATGGCGGAAGCTGTCGGCGGCGTACCGGCGGGACCGGCGTACGGTCTCCGGGTTCGTGCTGCCGCAGGCCCATCTCGGGGACGCGATCTCCCGGCTGGACGCGGCGGTGGCGTGGAAGGCGGCGCGACAGGAGCTGGCGGCGGCGGAGCACGCGTACGGCCCGGTGCTCGGCCGCTACTGGCAGGGCCGGGGCACCGACTTCGGCGCGCTGGACGAGGCGCTCCAGACGGCCTCCCAGGCGCTCGCCTCGGCCCCGGCCCGGGCCCGGGACGCGATCACCGCGTACGTCTGCGCGAAGTCCCCCGACCCGGAGCCGGTACGCGTCGTCGCCGAGGCCCGGGACGCGCTGCTGCGCTGGCAGGCGACCCTCCGCCCGGCCCCGCACCCGTCGCCCCGCCCGGAGCTGGCGAACGGCCCGGTCGCCGCCGCGGTCGCCTGGCTCCGCGCGCACGTCACCGCCCTGCACGCGGTCACCGACCGGGTACGCGCCTTCGACACCGCGACCACCCGTACCCTCGACCTGGCCGAGACCGGCCGCCTCGCGGGCCTCCGCGCCACCGCCGCCGAGGCGGCCGCCGCCCTGGACCTGGCCCGGCACAGCGGCCCTCTGGCCGACGGCGACGGCGACGAGGCCGCCGCTCTCCCGGCCGCGGTCGCGTGGGCCGCCGAGGCCCGCCGTCTCGGGGGCGGCGAGGCCGGCGGGGACGCCGCGCTCGCCGCCGAGCAGGTCGCCGCGCTCCGGCAGGCCCGGCCCCGCCCCGGTCTCGCCGCCCGCGCCGAGGAGTGGGCCACCGCCCGGCAGGCCGTGCTGGACGGGTTCGCGCTCGCCCGGCACGCCGAGCTGGTCCACCAGCTGGACGACTACGCCCGGGCCCGGAACTTCCTGAAGCGGATCCGGGACGACGCCAGCGGCCAGGAGGAGTGGTTCGCCTGCCTGGACGCCCGCGACGTGCTGACCCGGTTCGGCCTGGACGCGGCGGTGGAGACCTGTGCCGACCGGCGGACGCCCGGCGAGGAGGTGCCGCCGGTGGTGGAGCGGGCGGTGCTGCGCGCCTGGGTGGACGCGGTGGTCCGCTCGGACGCCCGGCTGCGCCCGTGGCGCTCGGCCGACCGGGACCGGCTGGCCGCCGACTTCCGCGCCGCCGACGAGCGGCTGGCCTCGGCCGCGGCCCGGGAGATCGCCGCCGAGGTGGTGGCCCGCCGTCCCCGGGGTGACACCCCGGCGGCCGCGCTGCTGCGGCGTGAGGCGATGAAGGCCGACCGCCACCTGCCGGTCCGCGAGCTGATCGGCCAGGCACGGGACCTGGTGCTGACGCTGCGCCCGTGCGTGCTGGCCTCGCCGCTCACGGTCAGCCAGGCGCTCCCCGCCGACCTGCGCTTCGACGTGGTGATCTTCGACGAGGCGTCCCAGGTCACCCCGGCCGACGCGGTCAACTGCGTGTACCGGGCGGACTCGATGATCACCGCGGGCGACGACCGGCAGCTGCCGCCGACCTCGTTCTTCGACCGGGTCACCCGCGCGGTCGAGGAGCCGGAGGACCCGGAGACCGACGTGCTGGACTTCCCGTCGGTGCTGGAACTCGCCAAGGCCTGCGGCGGGTTCCCGACGATGAGCCTGACCTGGCACTACCGCAGCCGGCACGAGGCCCTGATCGCCTTCGCGAACCAGGCGTTCTACCAGGGCCGGCTGAGCACCTTCCCGAGCCCGGGCGGCGGCGGGCCGGACACCGGCATCGAGCTGATCCCGGTCGCCGGCGTATACCGGCGCAGCACCACCCGGGACAACCCGGCCGAGGCGGAGCGGGTCGCCGAACGGGTCCTGCACCACTTCGACACCCGTCCCGACCGTACGCTCGGCGTGGTCACCTTCTCGGTGGCGCAGGCCGAGGCGATCGAGAACGCGCTGGAACGCCGGGCCGGGCACCTCCCCGCGCTCGACGACGACCGGCTGCACGGTCTCTTCGTCAAGAGCCTGGAGTCGGTGCAGGGCGACGAGCGGGACGTCATGATCTTCTCCATCGGGTACGGCTACGACGACACCGGCCGGATCAGCACCAACTTCGGCGCCCTGAACCGCCCGAACGGCTGGCGGCGGCTGAACGTGGCGATCACCCGGGCCCGCCACCGCGTGGAGATCGTCACCTCGATCCTGGCCCGGGACATCCCGGAGTCGGACAACGAGGGCGTCCGGCAGCTGGCGGCGTACCTGGACCACGCGGAGCGCGGCGCGATCAGCGAGGGGGCCGAGTCCGCGACCACCCCGTTCGCCGCGTCGATCGCCCGGCTGATCACCTCGTGGGGTTACCCGGTCCGCACCGGGCTGGGCACCTCCGGCGGCCGGGTGGACCTGGCGGTCTGCCACCCGGGCGACCCGGCGGGCGCGTACCTGCTCGGCGTCCGCTGCGACGGGCCGGCGTACCGGGCCTGCCCCGCCGCCCGGGACCGGGACCGGCTCACCGGCCAGGTCCTGGCGGGCCTGGGCTGGCGGCTGCACCGGGTCTGGTCCCTGGCGTGGTACCGGGACACCGAGGGTGAGCAGCGGCGACTGCGGGAGGCGATCGAGCGCGCCGCCGAACGGCACCCGCTACGGACCGGGCCGGTCGAGGGACCCGGCCGCGCTGCCGGCGTGCAGGCCCGCGCGGGGAGCCTGGCCCTCGGCGGCTAGCTCGGCCAGCCGGGCGATCAGCACCGCGGTGTCGGCGGTGAGGTCCAGCTCGTCCAGCCGGGCCGGGTCCAGCGGCGGCACCTCGACGTGCGAGATCAGCGGGTGGAACGGCCGCCGGTCCACCTCGCCGGTGCCGAAGAGCCGCTCGGCCAGCTTCTCCCCCGGGCGCAGGCCGGTGTACTCGATCCGGACCGGGTGCGGCGCGAGCTGGGCCATCTGCCGCGCCACCTCGGCGATCCGGACCGGCTCGCCCATCTCCAGCACCAGCGCCTCGCCGGGCAGCCCGATCGCGGCGGCCTGGACCACCAGGTGCACCGCCTCCTGGATGGTCATGAAGTACCGGGTGACGTCCGGGTGGGTGACGGTGAGCGGCCCGCCGTCGGCGATCTGCGCGCTGAACGTGGTGAAGACCGAGCCCCGGCTGCCCAGCACGTTGCCGAACCGGACGCTCAGGAAGGTGCCCCGGCGGCGGCGCGCGGTCCACGCGGTGAGCCGCTCGGTGACCCGTTTCGAACAGCCCAGCACGCTGGTGGGATCGGCCGCCTTGTCGGTGGAGATGTTGACGAAGCGCTCCACCCCGTCGGCCGCCGCGAGTACGGCCTGCGTACCCCGGACGTTGGTCTTGACCGCCTCGCCCGGATAGCGCTGCAGCAGCGCGAGATGCTTGAGCGCCGCGGCGTGGAACACCACCTGCGGGCGCCGGGTCCGGAAGAGCTCCCGGATCCGCTCGGTGTCGCGCAGGTCGGCCAGGATCACCGCGGGGTCGTCCAGCCGGGCCGCCGGGTCGAGCGAGAGCTGGACCGCGAGCAGCGAGGACTCGTCCCGGTCCAGCATCATCAGCTCGGCCGGCGCGAAGCGGTGGATCTGCCGGCACAGCTCCGAGCCGATCGACCCGCCGGCCCCGGTGACCAGCACCCGCTTGCCGGTCAGATAGCCCGCGATCGCGGTCATGTCGGTGTCGATCTGGTGCCGGCCGAGCAGGTCGGTGACCTGGACCTCGCGGATGTCGCCGACGCCGACCGGCTGGTCCATCAGCTCGCTCACCGCGGGGACCAGCTTGAACGCCGCCCCGGCGGCGAGGGTCCGGTCGCGGATCTCCCGGACCAGCGCGGCGTCGGCGTTCGCCACCGCGAAGACCAGGGTGGTCGCGGCGGTACGGTCCAGGACCTCCGGGATCCGGTCCCGGTTGCCGAGCACGGGGACGCCCTCGAGGTACCGGCGGCGCTTCTCCGGGTCGTCGTCGATCAGCCCGACCGGCAGGTAGCGCCCGGCCGGGTCGTTCAGCATCGACCGGAGCAGCAGGGTGGCCGCCGCACCGGCGCCGAAGAGCACCACCGGCGCCGCGACCCGGGCGTCCGGGCGGCTGAGACGGGCCCGGCGGGAGCGGTGGGCGTACCGGGCGGCGAGCATCAGGCAGAGCGCGAGGGCGCCGCCGACCACCGGGGCGCCGGCCGGGATCAGCCGCCCGGAGAGCAGCAGATCGGTCATGAGCAGCACCGACGCGACCGTGACCGCGGTGGCGGCGACCGCCCGGACCTCGTCGAAGCTGGCGAACGCGTACCGCCCCCGGTACAGGTGCCGGGCGTGCCCGAAGGCGGCCTGCAGCAGCACCGCGAACGCCACCGCGGCCACCGCTCCGGCGGTCCGGCGCGGGTTCAGCTGGAAGTCGTCCCGGGCGAGCGTCGCCACCAGCAGTCCGGCGGCCCAGGCGACGCCGTCCACGGCCAGGGGCAACAGTCGACGGTGTCGCCACATGAGCCGAGCGTATATCGCCCTAAAAGCGGACTTTCTCGATACGCAAGATTCCCTCATAAACCCGCCATATCGTGGCGAGTAGCCACGGAACGGGGAGGTCTGAGTGGGCCTACGCGATTACCTCCGTGTTGCCCGAAGGCACTGGTGGTTGGTGCTGGCCTCGGTCACCGTCGCGCTCGGCGTGGCGCTGATCGTGAACCTGCGGACCACCCCGGTCTACGCGGCTCGGGTGACGTTCTTCTTCACCACGCCGATCGCCGGTGCCGCCGAGCTCTACCCGGCCAGCATGTTCTCCGCCAGCCGCCTCGCGACCTACGCCAAGCTGCTGAGCAGCGACGAGGTCGCCACCCAGATCGCCGACGACCCGACCGTGCACCTCTCCGCCGAACAGATCCGGGACCGGGTGTCGGCGGAGACGATCGCCGACACCGTGATGATGGAGGTCACCGTCGAGGACGTGGACAGCGACCGGGCCATGCTGCTGGCCGACAGGATCACCACCCGGTTCAAGGACGCGGTGGAGACCCTGGAGCGCCCGTCGGCCTCCGAGCCCTCCACCGTACGCGTGGCCGTCGTCTCCGCTCCTCGCCTGGACGACGGCCCGGTGGCGCCGAACACGCTGAACAACTTCGCGCTGGCGACCATGGCCGGGCTGATCGTCGGCACCGGGCTCGGCGTCGGGCGCGAGGTGGCCGACCACACCGTGCGTACCGCCGAAGCTCTGCAGATCCTGACCTCCGCGCCCGTGCTGGCCGCCGTGCCGATGGACACCGCCGCACCCGCCGGACCGGGCCCGTTCGCCTCCGAGCGCACCTCGCCGCGGACCGAGGCGCTGCGCCAGGTCCGCACGCTGCTGCAGATCGCCGCCGCCGAGCGCTCGGTGAAGACCCTGGCGATCACCAGCGCGGTGGCCGGCGAGGGGCGCTCGGCCACCACGTGCAGCCTGGCCCTGCTCTTCGCCGAGGCCGGCCAGCGGGTCCTGGTGATCGACGCGGAGCTGCGCCACCCCCGGCTCGCCCAGTTCCTCGGCCGGGAGGAGTCGGCCGGGCTCGCCACCGTGCTGACCGGGATGGCCTCGGTCGAGCAGGTGCTGCAGCCCTGGGGCGCCGGGCTCTGGCTGCTCTCCAGCGGCGGCCGCCCGCCGAACCCGAGCGAGCTGCTCAGCTCGCCGCGGATGACCGATCTGGTGGACGAGGTCCGCCGCCGCTTCGACGTGGTGATCTTCGACTGCCCGCCGCTGCTGCCGGTGACCGACGCCGCGGTGGTGGCCGCCCGCGCCGACGGCACGGTTCTCGTGGTCCGCTCCCGCAGGACCACCGGCGCGCAGGTCACCGCCGCCGTCCGCGCCCTGAACGCGGTGAACGCCACGCTGCTCGGCTGCGTGCTGAACATGGTCGCGCGCAAGGGCCCGGACGCGGTGCCGGACCTGGAGCGCTACACCGCCCCGTCCGGCGGCAGTGACTACGCGGGCCGGCGCCGCCGCTTCGGCTTCTGGTCCTTCGAGGCACCCGCCCTGGTCACGGGGGCCCGGCTGGTCACGGGGGGCCGGCTGTGAGCGAGCGACCCACCGCCGCGCCGGGCGGGCTCTCCACCGAGGCGGAGCGCCGGGTGCCCGGCGCCATCGCCGAGGTCTTCGAGCGGAGCCGGGACGACCTGCCCACCCGGCTGGCCAACATGGCCCGGTACGCCCGCCGCGCCCAGGTCACCCGCTTCGCCGCCCTCTACGAGCTCTTCAAGCTGGCCCTGCCGGTCAAGGGCTCGATCGTCGAGTGCGGCGTCTTCCGCGGCTCCAGCTTCATGACGTTCGCGCAGCTCAGCGCGGCCCTGGAACCGACCAACCTGACCCGGCGGATCTACGGCTTCGACAGCTTCGGCGGCTTCCCGTCGGTCGGCGACGCGGACCGCCCCGAGTCGACCGGCGCCCGCCCCGGCGACCTGGCCGCGGAGAGCTACGACGAGCTGACCCGGCTCCTGGAGATCTACGACACCGACCGCTTCCTCGGGCACCTGCGCAAGGCCGAGCTGATCCGCGGCGACGTCACCCAGACCATCCCGCAGTTCGTCGCCGAGCGCCCGCACCTGGTGATCAGCCTGCTCTTCCTCGACCTCGACCTGTACGAGCCGACCGCCGCCGCGCTGCGCCACCTGCTCCCCCGGATGCCGCGCGGCGCCGTCCTCGCCTTCGACGAACTCGACAACCCGCTCTGGCCCGGCGAGACGGCCGCCGTCCTGGACGAGGTCGGCATCAACAACCTGGAGCTGCGCCGCTTCGACTTCGACCCGTACATCGGATACGCGGTGATGTGACATGAACCGCCCGCTGCAGCACGTCTCGGTCGCCACCGCCCGGGCGGTCCGCGCCCACGTGCTCCGGATGACCCACTCCGGGCGCAGCTCGCACGTCGGCTCCGCGCTCTCCTGCGCCGACATCCTCGCCGTGCTCCACACCGACGTGCTGGAGCTCGACCCGGAGCACCCGGACTGGCCCGACCGGGACCGCTTCGTGATGAGCAAGGGCCACGCGGGAGCCGCGCTCTACGCCGTCCTCGCGGAGCGCGGCTTCTTCGACCCGGCCGTCCTGCACCGGCACTACCAGAACGGCTCCTACCTCTCCGGGCACGTCAGCCACGTCGGGGTGCCCGGCGTGGAGGTCTCCACCGGATCGCTCGGGCACGGACTGCCGATCGGCGCCGGCCTGGCCTGGCGGGCCCGGCAGACCGGACGCTCCTGGCGGACGTACGTACTGCTCGGCGACGGCGAGTGCGACGAGGGCAGCGTCTGGGAGTCCGCCCTCTTCGCCGCGCACCACGAGCTGGCGAACCTGGTCGCGATCGTCGACTACAACGGGCTGCAGTCGCTCGGGACGACCGAGGAGACGCTGCGGCTGGAACCGTTCGCGGCGAAGTGGCGCGCCTTCGGCTGGCAGGTGACCGAGATCGACGGCCACGACCACGCGGCGCTGGCCAAGGCGCTCGCGGTGCCCCGCTCGGCGGAGCCCGGCCGGCCACGCTGCGTGCTCGCCCACACGGTCAAGGGCAAGGGCGTCTCGTTCATGGAGAACGAGGTGCTCTGGCACTACCGCCCGCCGGACGACGCCGAGCTGTCCCGGGCGCTGGCCGAGGTGAGCGCATGAGGAACCGGTTCTTCGCCGGCCTGCTCGCGGCCGCCCTGGTCGACCCGGACGTCGTGCTGATCACCGCCGACCTCGGGTACGGCGCGGTGACCGAGTTCGCCACCGCCCGGCCCGCCCAGTTCGTCAACGCCGGGGTGGCCGAGCAGAACATGGCCGGGCTGGCCGCGGGGATGGCGATGGCCGGGGCGCGGGTGTTCACGTACTCGATCGCGAACTTCCCGACCCTGCGCTGCCTGGAGCAGATCCGCAACGACATCTGCTACCACCGGGCCGACGTCACCGTGGTGGCGGTCGGCGGCGGGCTCGCGTACGGGGCGCTCGGCATGTCGCACCACGCCACCGAGGACCTGGCGATCATGCGGGCGCTGCCCGGGATGGCGGTCGCGGCGCCGGGCGACCCGATGGAGGTCAGCGCGGTGCTGAGCGACCTGCTCGCCGCGGGCGGGCCGGCGTACCTGCGGCTGGGCAAGACCGGCGAGCCGACCGTGCACCAGCCGGGTCTGGAACTGGCCCGGGGCGAGTCGGTGGCGCTGCGCAGCGGCGGCGAGATCGCGCTCTTCACCACCGGCGCGATCCTCCCGAACGCGATCCGCGCCGCCGATCTGCTCGCCGACCACGGCATCCACGCCGACGTGCGGTCCTTCCCCTGGGTCGACCCGCTCGACGTGCCGGCCGTCCAGGACGCGGCCGGCCGGTACGCCACCATCGTCACCGTCGAGGAGCACTCGATCGTCGGCGGGCTCGGCAGCGCGGTCGCCGAAGTCCTCGCCGAGATGCCGGCCGCGGCGCCGCTGCTCCGGATCGCCCTGCCCGCCGAGGCGCACTCGGTCGTCGGCGACCAGGAGTTCCTGCGGGCCGCGCACGAGCTCGACCCGGAGGCGATCAGCCGGCGGGTCCGCACCCATCTGGAGGCGAAGCGTGGACTGGCGCGTCCGATTCGTTGACTACCCCGAGCAGTGGCGGCGGCAGCGGGCCGCCCTGCTCCCGGTGATCGAGAAGACCATCGCCGACGGCGACCTGATGCTCCGGCAGCAGCTGCGTGACTTCGAGACCGACCTGGCCCGGTTCAACGGCTCGGCCCGCGCGGTCGGCGTCTCCAACTGCACCGACGGCCTGCGGCTGCTCGCGCACCACCTCGACGTCGGGCCCGGCGACGAGGTGGTCACCGTCGCGCACACCTTCATCGCCACCGTCTCGCCGTTCGTGCTGCGCGGCGCCACCCCGGTCTTCGTGGACATCGGCGACGACCACCTGATGGAGACCGGCGCGCTCGCCGAGGTGGTGAACGAGCGGACCCGGGTGATCATCCCGGTGCACCTGAACGGCCGGACCGTGGACATGGCCGAGGTCGTCAAGGTCGCCGAGCACGTCGGCGCCGCCGTGATCGAGGACGCGGCCCAGGCGCTCGGCGCCACCCTGGACGGGCAGACCGCCGGGACCTTCGGGCTGGCCAGCACGTACTCGTTCTACCCGGCCAAGATGCTGGGCGCGCTCGGCGACGCGGGGGCGGTGCTCACCGACGACCAGGAACTCGCCGACCGGCTGCTCTCGCTGCGCGACCACGGCCGGGTCGGCAAGAGCGACATCGACGGCTGGGGCTACAACTGCCGGCTGGACAACCTGCAGGCCGCGATCCTCGGCTGGCGGCTGCGGCAGCTCCCGGCCTGGATCAACCGGCGCCGCGAGGTCGCCCGCCGCTACGACGAGCGGCTCCGCGGGATCGACGGGCTGGAGATCCCGGTCGGGCCGGACGCCGACGACCGCCGCCAGGACGTGTTCCAGAACTACCCGGTCACCACCGACCGGCGCGACGCGCTCGCCGAGCACCTGCGCGCCGACGGCATCGAGATCCTGATCAGCTGGCCGGTGCCGCTGCACCACCAGCGCGGCCTGGGCCTGGACCACTGGCGGCTGCCGCGTACCGAGCGCCTCTGTGAACGGGTGCTCTCCCTGCCCATGCACGCCGAACTGGAGGACGTGCACGTCGACGAGGTTGCCGCGAGCGTCCGCCGATTCTTCGGAGCGAAGTGAGCGAAGTGATGGACCTTCCACTGGTCACCGTGATCGTCCCGTGCTGGAACGAGGCCCGCTTCGTGGCCGCCTTCCTGGAGTCGGTCGCCGCACAGACGTACCCCGCCGACAGGGTGGAGATCCTGCTGGTCGACGGGATGAGCGAGGACGGCACCCGGGCCCTCGTCCGGGACCACGCGATCAGCCACCCGAACCTGCGGCTGATCGACAATCCCGGGCACAGCAAGCCGGCGGCGCTGAACCGGGGCATCGCCGAGGCCGCCGGGGACGTGATCGTCCGGCTCGACGTGCACGCCGAATACGAGCCCGACTACCTGCTCAAGTGCGTCCGCGGCCTGCTCGACTACCCGGAGGCGGACAACGTCGGCGGGGTACGCACCTCGCTGCCCCGCGACGACACGCTGCTCGGCCGGGCCATCGCGATCTCCACCACGGAGGCGTTCGGGGCGGGCAACGCGGCGTACCGGGTCAGCTCCGGCGCGGACCGGGCCCGCTGGGTCGACACGGTCTTCGGCGGCTGCTACCGGCGCGAGGTGTTCGACCGGGTCGGGCTCTTCGACGAGCAGCTCACCCGGGCCCAGGACCGCGAGTTCAACCACCGGCTCCGGGCGGGTGGCGGCAAGATCCTGCTGCTGCCCGACATCACCTGCACCTACTACGCGCGCAGTTCCTGGCGGGAGTTCGCGTCCTGGACGTTCGAGGCCGGGTACTGGCCGTTCCGGGCCAGCCGCGCGGTCGGCCGCTGGATCGGCTCGTGGCGCAACGTGGTGCCGGTGACGTTCGTGCTGACCGTGGCGGTCGGCGCGGCCGCCTCGCCCTGGTCGCGGACGGCCCGGCGGCTGACCGCGGGCGTGCTGGGCGCGTACGGCGCCGCCACGATCTACTCGTCGGCGCGGGTGGCGTGGCGGCGGCAGGACCCGGCGCTCGCGGTGGCGATGCCGGTGGTCTTCGCGAGCACCCACGTGATCTACGGGATCGGATCGGCCTGGGGCGCGCTGGACCCGGCGGCGAGGCGGCGGTGAGCACCGTCCTGCACTACTACCGGGGCCGGGTGGCGCTGCACGCCGTCCTGGAGGGGCTCGGCGTGGGCGCCGGTGACCCGGTGGTGGTGCAGGCGTACACCTGCGCCGCGGTGGTCGAGCCGCTGCTCCGGCTGGGCGCGCGCCCGGTCTTCGTGGACATCGGCCGGGAGAGCCTGACCATCGATCCGGCGCTGGTGCCCGCGGACGCCCGGGCGATCGTCGTCCAGCACACCTTCGGCAACCTCGCCCGGCTGCCCGACACCGGCGTCCCGGTCATCGAGGACTGCGCCCACCTGGGACCGGACGCCCCGCCGACCACCGGGGTCGCCTCGTTCAACTCGTTCGAGTGGGGGAAACCCGTGGTGGCCGGCGTGGGCGGGTCGGCGACGGTCCAGGACCCGGCACTCGCCGCGGAGATGCAGATCCGGTACGAGCGGTACACCGCCCCGCCCGCGCGACGTGAGCTGATCATGACGGCCGAGTACCTGGCGTTCCGGGTCGCGGCGGAGACCGGGGCGCTCTGGCGGCTGCGGGCGCTCTACCGGCGGCTGGCCGGCGCGGGCGTGATCGTCGGCTCCTACGACGACGATCCGGTGCACAGCCCCGAGTACCGCTGGCGGATGAGCCGCACCGTCCGGCGGCGGCTGCCCGCGCGGGCCGCCTCGGGACGCCGGGGCCTGCGCACCCGGCGGCACGTCGTCAACGCGTACCAGAAGGGTCTGGAACTGATCGGGGTTGAAGATCTGTCCCCGCGACGGGCGGAGGCGGTGCCGCTGCGTCTTCCCGTGGTGGTCGAGCGGAAGGCCGAGGTGCTGACCGCCGCGGCGGCGGCCGGCGTCGAGCTGGGTGACTGGTTCGTGTCGCCGGTGCATCCGCTGCGCGGCGCGGCGCTCACCGAGATCGGTTACGAGAAGGGCTCCTGTCCCAACGCCGAGTGGGCCGCCCGGCACATCGTGACCTTCCCGGTACGCGCGGACGTCTCCCCGGCCATGGTGGAGCGTGGGCTGCGGCTGCTCGCCGCGCAGAAGGCGGCCGGACATGTCTGATGTCTCGATCAGGTGTGCCCGGCTGACCCGGCGGGAGATCGCCGCGGTGGCCCGCATGCACGCGACCGAGGTCCCCGAGGGCTTCCTCGCCACGCTCGGCGAACCGGTGCTGCGGCTCCTCTACGAACACGCGGCCACCAGCGAGCTGTCCCGGATCTTCGTGGCCGAGGACGAACGGGGCGTCCCGGTCGGCTACATCTGCGGGACGCTGGACACCGGCGCGCTGCTCAAGGAGTTCCTCCGGCGGCGCTGGCACACCGCGCTCCCGGTGATCATTCCGCGCCTGCTCTCGGCCAAACGGATTTTCAGGATCTTAGAGACACTTCGCTATTCCGGTACGTCCGAACCCGGGCTCCCGTCCGCCGAGATCATGAATTTCGTGGTCGTCCCCGCGTGGCGCGGCCACGGGGTCGCGACGGTTCTCTTCGACCACCTGATGCGCTGGTTCGCCGCCGCCGGGCGTACCGAGATCAAGATCGTCACCGGCGAGCACCAGCGGCGGGCGCGGGGCTTCTACGAGAAGTCCGGCAGCGTGCCACGCGGCCGCACCTCGATCCACCGGGGCACCGCGGCACGCGTCTACGTCTACCGATCGGAGGGTCATGACCACGCGCTATGAGGTCACCAAGCGGGCGATGGACATCGCGGTCGCCGCGACGGTGCTGCTGGCCAGCACGCCCGCCGCGATCGCCGCCGTCTGGATGATCAAACGGGAGGACGGCGGCCCGATCCTCTACCGGGGGATCAGGATCGGTCGCGGCGGCCGCCCGTTCGCGATGCTCAAGTTCCGCAGCATGGTCATCGACGCGGCCCGGCTCGGCTCGGCCTCCACCGCCGACGACGACCCGCGGCTGACCCGGACCGGCCGGATGCTGCGGCGCTGGAAGCTGGACGAGCTCCCGCAGCTGGTGAACGTGCTGGCCGGCGACATGAGCCTGGTCGGCCCGCGCCCGCAGGTGGCCTCCGACGTCGCCCGGTACACCGACCGGGAGCGGCGGCTGCTCGACGTCCGGCCCGGCATCACCGACTGGTCGTCGATCCTCTTCCGCGACGAGGGCGGCATCCTCGCCGGTCACGACGACGTCGACCGGGCCTACGACGAGCTGATCCGCCCTCGCAAGATCCAGTTGGGGCTCGAGTACGTGGACCGGCGCAGCCTCGGGACCGACCTGCGGATCCTCGGGCTCACCGCGCTGGCCCTGGCCGGCTATCCGCACGTGGACCGCCTGCTGCCCGCCCCGCCCGAGCCCGTCCGCGGGTGAGGGGGCTCCTCCGCCGCATTCCGGCCGCCGTCCGGCGGGACTACGCCGGCACGCTGCTGGTGCACTGGTTCACCCTGGGCACCGGGCTCTACCTCTTCCACCTGGTGGCCGACCGGGGCGGGCCGGCCGGGTTCGCCTACTACCAGATCGCCCGCGGCGTGGTCAGTACCGGACAACCGCTGGTGATGGCGGGGATCGGAACCGGGGTCCAGCGCTATCTCCCGCGTACCCAGGACACCACCCGCGACCTCGCACACCAGGCCCTGCTCGCCCAGACGATCATCGTCGTGCTGGTCACCGCCGCCGGCGCCGCGCTCGGCACACCCGCCGCGCACTGGCTCGGCCTCGACGGCCGCCCCGCGGTGGTGGCGGTCCTGATCATGCTGGGCGGCAACTGCGTCTGCACGCTGACCGTCGCCGCCCTGCGCGGCAGCCATCAGGTCGCGCGCGCCAACGTCACCGCCGCGGTCGGCCTGGCCGCCGTCCCGCTGATCGCCTTCCTCTTCGCCGAGCGCATCGACGACTTCCTCATCCAGCAGGGCGCGGGCGCGGCGGTGGTCGCCCTCGCCAGCGCGCTCACCGTCCCGCGCCGCAACGCCAGGCCGCTGCCCCACCCCGGCCCCGGCGAGCCCACGCTCACCACGATCTTCGCGTACGGCCTTCGCCGCGTACCCGCCGATCTGGCCCTGCCCGCGCTCTACACGTTCCCCACGCTGGCGGTGGCCACGGCCCGGCCCGGCGGCCCCGAGGCGGGCCACATCGGCTTCGCCACCTCGGCGGTCACCCTGATCTGCTCGTTCTTCGGGATGCTCACCCCGGTGCTGCTCCCCCGGCTGAGCCAGTACTTCCACCGCCCCGGCGGGGACTCCGCGGTGAGCCGGATGCTGACCTCGCTCCCGCTGCTCGCGGCCGGCCTCGCCGCGCTCCCGACCGGGGTGTTCGTCCTGTTCGCGCCGGTGGTGGTGGAGAAGTTCCTCGGCGCGGGCTTCGACGGCGCGGTGCCGGTGCTGCGCCTCGGCGTGCTCTCCGCGGTCCCGTTCGCGATGTACTACGCGGCCCGCCCCACCCTGGACGCGCTGCTCGACGCGGTCACCGTCAGCAAGCTGCTACTCGGCTGCCTCGCCCTGGAGGCCGTCCTCACCTACGCCATGTTCCCGTTCCTCGACCCGCAGTACGCCGCCGCGGCCGGCCTGTGCGGCGCCGCGGCGGTGCTCGGCCTGCTCGCCGACCGCATGGTGGCCCGGGCGCTGTCATGACCGTTCTTGATCCCCCGCCCGCACCGCGCCCCGGCCTCGTCGTCGTGCTCGCGTTCATCACCGCGCTGGCCGGCCGCTTCGTGCTGACCCGGCTCGGGCTCGACGTGGCGGTGATCAACGACGTCCGCGTCCCGCTCTTCCTCGCCCTGCTGATGATGCTGGCCCTGGAGTCCCATGTGGCCGGCCATCGCCGTGCGGCGGGCGGCGGCGCGTACATCACCATCCTCGCGCTCCTCGGATACCAGGCGCTCTCCGCCGCATGGGCCCCGCCCGGCGCCGCCGTCGAGGCCGCGGTGATCGACCTGGTCGCGATCGCGCTGCTGCTCACCGTCTACTACCAGCTGGCCGCCTGGGACCGGGACCACGTCACCGCCACCACGCTGAAGCTCTTCCACGCCGCCGCCTGGGTCTACTTCCTGGCCGCCTCGACCGGCCGGGGCCACGAGGCGAACGGCCGGTGGGCGGCGCTCGGCGGCGGCCCGAACGTCTTCGTCCGCGTCATGATCCTCGGCGTCCTGACCTCGTTCTACCTCTACCTGAAGAGCGGCGACAAGCTCCGCTGGCTGGTGCCGATCCCGGCCTTCATGTTCGGCGCCATCGCGTCCGGCTCCCGGGGTGGCCTGGTCGCGCTCTTCATGACCGTCACGGTCGCGGGCCTGGCGATCCGCCCTCGATTCAACGCCTCACGGGCGTCCAAGCCGCTCACCATGCTGGTCGTGCTCGCGATCCTGGTGGCGCTGACCGCCGGACAGACCATCGCCGGTTTCGTACAGTCCCGCTTCGTCGACGCCACGGTCGGCCAGGGCTACACCTCGGACCGCGACGTACTGTTCCGGATGGCGCTGCGCCTCTTCCTGCAGCGCCCGCTCCTCGGCACCGGCATCAACGGCTTCCACGTCCTCACCGACCTCGGCGTCGGCGAGCGCTATGTGCACAACCTGCCGCTCTCCGTGGCGGCCGAGGGCGGCTTCACCGGGCTCGTGCTGCTCGGCCTCTCCTGGTTCGCGCTGTGGCGGGCGTATCTCGGCACCCCCCGCCCGCAGCGCAGCCTGGAGGCCCGCACCGCCGCGTACTGCGGGATCTTCATCGGCGCGTCGAGCCTGTTCTCCGGCGACTACTACGACGCCCGCCTGATGTGGATGTTCCTGCTGCTGTCCGCGGTCCGCCCGGCCACCCCGCCCACGCCGCTGACCGCGCCGCCCACGCCGCTCACCGCGCCACCCACGCCGCTCACCGCGCCGCCCACGCCGCACGCCCCCGCCGTCACGGTCCGCTCCGCCTCACCGCCGCCTCCCGCGCGCCGGGGATCGACCCGCAGCGCGCTCGGAGGCGACGGTCAGGAGGCCGCCCAGGGCGGGGTGTAGCCGATGAAGAGCGCCACCGCCGCCGCGATCAGCGCGAGCGCGAGCCCGGTCAGCACGCCTATCCCGGCGAGCTTGAACCGGTCGTTGTTGACCAGGATCGCACCGACCGACGCGGTGATCGGCGAGAGGCAGCAGCCCCCCGTCCCGTAGAAGTAGGTCCATTCCCGCGGATCGTCGGTCCCGCTCCACAGCCAGTAGGCCGCAAGCAGGCCCAGACCGACGTGGGCCGCGAACACGAGACCGGCGACCAGCACCGCCATAGATCGTTCAGCCACACCGGAACGTTAGTCGCACCTGTCACCGGTGACACGCAACCAGGGGTCGACTTCCCGTCACCCCACCCATTCCCCTACGTTCCGTAACCGTCTCTCCCCGCCGTTCACACCCCGGCCCGTCCCGCTCACCCGCCGTCTCCGCAGCAGGCCGACTGACACCCGAACCACCGTGCCGGCGTGGCGCTGGACGGCCATCGCACTCAGCGTGACCGCCCCGGTCGCCAGCCAGGCCACCGCGAACCCGACGAGCGGCCGATTCGCGAACGCCACCCCGCCGACGTATCCGAGCAGCGCGCTCTGCACCGCCCAGAGCGACGCCCCGACGGCGGTGAACCCGGCGTACCGCCGGACGGGATACCCCACCGCCCCTGCGGTGAACGCCGTCGCCGACCGGACCCCCGGCACATACCGTCCGAGAATGATCAGCGGAGCCCCGTGCCGTCGCATCACCGCGAGCACCCAGTCGTGGATCGCCACCCCACGCCGGCCGCGCCGTAGCCACCGGATCACCGCGCTGCCGCTGCGCCGCCCGATCAGGTACGCGATCCCGTCCCCGACGGCCACCCCCACGGCAGCCGCCAGGATCACCCCGATCAGCATCGGGCGCCCGGTCTCCGCCACACCGACCCCGACGGCCACGATGATCGTCTCGCTGGGGATGAACGGCAGCAGCACATCCAGCAACGCGACAGCCAGGACGACTACCAGCACCCAGCGCCCGGTGGCCAGCAGATCCACGTACTGCGACATCGGCACCTCCCCGTCCCGGGAAGATTCCCAGCCGCGAACGGCCCCCACATGACATCCACGAAGACATCGAGCGTCGCCCCGCCGACACGCTCCCCGCCACACCCCTCGGCTGGTCGTGAGGGGTGCCTCGAGACGCTCGAGGCACCCCTCACGTCCAGCCGAGGGGTGCCTCGAGACGCTCGAGGCACCCCTCACGACCAGCCGAACCGGACCAGCCGAACCGGACCAGCGCTCAGGGGTCCCTCAGAGCGGCTGAGACACCGATGAACGCCGGCTAGAGGCGGCGGATGACCGAGACGACCTTGCCGAGGATGTCGGCGGAGTCGCCGGGGATGACCGGGTAGAGCGGGTTCTGCGGAATCAGGTCCACGTGGCCGTCGTCGCGGCGGCGGAAGGTCTTGACCGTGGCCTCGCCGTCGATCATGGCGGCGACGATCTCGCCGTTCTCGGCTACCGGCTGCTGGCGGACGATGACCACGTCGCCGTCGCAGATGGCCGCGTCGATCATCGAGTCACCCTTGACGTTGAGGGCGAAGAGCGTGCCGTGGCCGACCATCCCCGCGGAGACGGCGAGGTGGTCGGTGACGTTCTGCTCGGCGAGGATCGGGACACCGGCCGCGATGTCACCCAGCACCGGAATGCTCACGACCGGACCGGCCGGACCGGCCGACCCGGGCGAGCGCTGATCGAGATCGGACACGTCGCGGACGTCAACGGCGCGGGAACCGTGCGGCTGGCGGCGCAGCAGGCCGCGCTGCTCCAGGACCTTGAGGTGGTGGGCCACCGACGAGGGCGAGACCAGGCCCACCGCGGCGCCGATCTCGCGCACGGTCGGCGGGTAGCCCCGGTCGCGCACCGAGTCGCGGATCACTCCGAGAATCCGCTCCTGCTTCGGGGTGATTCTCGGTCGTGAATCGTCACCGCCATCGACGCTCATGGCCAGCACCTTACCCCACGCTTCGATCAGATGTACGAACCGTGAGCAGAACCGCACGTTCGGGGGATCCGCAATACCCGACAAAGCACGGCATATCACCGCACGAAAAGCAGGAACAGCCCGGTCCAGGTGCACCCGATCATGAACAGCACCAGAGGCAACTCGTCGGCGAGTGTGATCAGCACCGGACGAGGCGAGTCCTCGGAGCCGTCCGCCGCCAGCGCCGCGTCGTGCGCCACGATCACCCCGAGCACGTGTCCGGCCAGGATGGACGCCACCTGCAGACCGGCGATCACCCCGGGGATCGGCACCACGTCCCAGCTCGCCCCGCCCGCCAGGCCCCACTGCTGAAGCATCAGCAGGACACCGCGCGGCCCCTCCACGATCAGCAGGGACAGGTAGTGGGCGAGGGTGTACCCGACCGCGATCGGAATCAGCGACGCCGTCACGTCCAGCCGCCCGGCCGTCCACCGTACGGCCAGCCAGACCACCGCGCAGACCAGCAGCAGCCCCGCCGTGGCCCAGAGCGGCGCGTACCCCACCCGCTGCACGAACCCGGCCCATGCCGGCGAACCCGACGCGCTATCAAAAACAGTCGAGCCCCACCACACCGCGACGAACGCGGCGGCGCCCCGCCGCAGCGGGGCGGCCAGTGCCCCGAGCGGGATGAGCCGGCCGGCGAGATCGGAGTACACCTCGACGAAGTCACCCCGGGCGAACCACTCCTCACCACGGAGCGCCGCGCAGGTCAGCTGCGTCACGGCGTACGCGGAGATCACGCAACTGACGACCAGCGGATCCGACCGATGCGGCGCGACCAGCTCGAACCAGAGGAAGGCCGTCAGACCGGCGACCGCCGGCCAGACGGCGCGGGAGCCGCTCGGCCGCAGACCGCGCGCGGGCAGGCCCAGCCGGACCAGCAGCCCGAAGATCGTCCGGAGTGGATTGACCGCCCGCCAGACCGGCCCGAGCACGACGCTGACCGGGACCAGGCCGACCCAGAGCCAGATGAAGAGGGCATACGCCGAGACGTCCGAGAGGCCGGCGTAGAGCGCGATGACCAGAACCGGCCACCGCAGCCATCCCTTGGTGACGGCACGCGGGACCGAACCGGCCAGGCGCGGCGACCGCCACCAGAACGCGGCGATCAGGAACGAGACGACGACGGTCGCCGCCCCGGCCTGCAGGACGAGATCCAGCGGAAGCGGAAGATCCGAGGAGCTCCCGATCCCGTGGGCAAGAACGGTCACTTCACCTCGAGCTGGAGCAGCAGCGTGTCCGGGTGCGCCTCGACGTCGAAGAGCCCGGCCCGGTCCGCCACGAAGAGGATGCAGCCCGGTGCCGACGGCTCGACGGAGTACTCCAGGTCGTAGCCGTGCACGTGGACGTCGACGGCGGCGTCCGAGGTCACCCCGAGCAGAACCGGGGTGCCGAGCGGCACCGAGACCCGGTGCGGCGACGGGTCCGCCCTGCCGCCGACCAGCGCGGCCGAGACGGTGACCGCGTTCGGCGCGGCCGACTCGCACGGCGCCGGCACCGCGGCCTGCGACGGCGCGGGCTGGGCACAACCGGCCAGCAGCGCGAGCACGGCGACCATCCCGGGCACCAGGCGACGGCTGGTGACCACCGGCGCGGGCAGCGACGGCTGCTCGGCGACCGGGCGCGGACGGGTCAGCGCGAGCACGCCGAGCAGCGCGAAGACCGCGAAGAGCATGGTCGAGACGAGGAGTACCGCGGAGGCGAGCACCGCGGTGAACGAGGTGAGCGTGGTCGCCTCGAGGAGCACGGTCGCCGCGCCCAGCGTGGGCGGGATCAGCATCACCGACGACCCGAGCATCAGCAGGGCCGAGAACGTGCCGGGCGGAATTCTCACGCGTGCTCCTCCGCGACCTTGTTCTCCACGGGCTTGTTCTCCACGGGCTTGTTCTCCGCGAGCTTGTTCTCCGCGAGCGCCCGCAGCACCCGGGCTCCCGCCACCGCGACGCCCGCGCCGAGCCCGAGGGCCAGCACGACCAGCACCCGCTCGACCACCGCGGGCCCCGCGAACGGCAGCACCGCCCGGTGGAACGAGGTGACGTCGGGCAGCACGAAGACGGCGGTCAGCGCCGCGCCGGCACAGACCGCGAGCACACCGGCCGGACGGCCGCGCCACACCGCGATCACCCCTCCGAGTATCAGGGGCCAGTTCAAGAGGTTGATGCCCGCCGCGCTGAGGAACGTACCGGCCGGCGGCGCCGACGCGACGGCCATCGTGGACCCGGTCACGTGCACGATCGAGGCCACCGCCGCGACCGTCCCGGCGGCGCAGAGCAGCAGGTCACCGCGCTTGATCCGGCGCGCGAGCAGGAGGATCCCGGCCGCCGCCGCGACCGCCGCGAGCCACCACGGCAGCGGCGCGGGCGGCTCCTCGGCGACGAAGACACCCGTCACTGTGACGAGCGTCCCGTTCGCGTCCAGCGTAAAAGACCAATCTCCATCAGTACGCCGTCCGACCGGCGAGACCCGGCTCTCCACCCAGATCAGCTCACCACCCGGCCGGACCGCCCCGGCCGGCGCCGTGACCACGGCGCCGGTGTGGTTGACCAGCCGTACCCGGGCGCCGTCCTCGATGGTGCGCACGGTCAGCCCCGGCACCGCCGGGGTCACCGCCACGACCTCGCTGCGCGCATCGGTCGCCACCAGGCCCCCGGCGTGCGCGGACGCCGGCGCCGCACTGCCCAGCAGCACCGCGGCGACGACGGCCGGCAGGACGAGCAGGCGTCTCACTCGGCGCGCGGGAGGTGTTGCACGCTGCGCGCGACCAACACGGTCCCGGCACCCACGAACGCCGTGAGGGTGAGCAGCCCGCTGACCATGTGCACGTTCCAGCCCACCGTGCCGACCTGGATCTGCCCGACGAGCAGCACCGAGCCCCAGACCAGTGGCGGGGCGACCAGGCCGAGCACGATCCAGCCCGCGTTCACCGGGATGGTGACCAGCGCGTCGGCGACCCGGAGCAGCATCTCCACGATCGGCGCGGCGATCGCCACGGTCAGCTGCGGCCACCAGGCGCGCTCGGAGTCGAACATCAGGTGCATGAGCAGCGCCGGGATCGTGACCAGCGCGGTCGGCAGGCCGATCGGCAGCGCCCAGCGGCGGCCGATGATCACGATCGGGAGCAGTAGCAGTGCGGTGCTCGCGAGGTACCCGTGCACGAGCTGCCCGTCGGTCGAGAAGACCAGCGGGTCCGGGTCGCCGCTGCCCAGGTGGCGGATGCCGAGCGCCGAGGCGTGCAGCGAGTAGATGTGCAGCGGCAGCACCGAGAAGAGCGCCGAGATCGCGACCAGGAAGCCACCGGACACGCCGAGCGTACGGTCGCCGGGGGTCGCGGCGAGCATCAGCGCCGGGCCCATCGCGACCAGCACCATGCCCAGGATGATCAGCTCGTGACTCGGGCTGACGAAGATCTCCAGGTTCTTCTCGATGCCGAAGATGTTGTGCCAGAGCGTGTCCACCCCGCCGCCGACCAGCAGCGACGCCATGCCCGCGATCGGGATGCGCAGCGCGTTCGGCAGGGCCAGCACGTCACGGTAGGTCGGGATGCTCGGCAGCCGGGACTTCATGATCCAGAGCAGCGTGAAGCCGGACGCCGCGATGCCCGAGTAGAGCACCCCGTGCCACGGCGTCCAGAACGTCTCGAGCTCCGGCGTGGTGGCGTGGGCGTACGCGTCCAGCTGAAGCCCGATCACCAGCCAGGCGCTGGCGACCAGCAGCACCCAGCGCTCCCTGGCGGCGAAGGTCACCGCCGGAGCCTCCACCGGTGCCCGTTCCACGAACGTCGTCACGGTTCTCCCCCCTCTGCTCGTCGTCGTGCGGGGACAACCTACATCGCTCCGTGCACATGATTCGATGTACGGGATGTCGATCAGATTGCGGCCCCACCGGCAGATGGTGCACCCGACGGCTAAACAACCACTTGACGCCGCTGGTAGACACCCCCGTCTATGGTGTTCTCCGTGGCGAATCTCCGCGCGGTGCAGAAGCAGATGACCCGCCGCCTGCTACTGGACCACGCGCTCGCGCTCTTCCAGGAGCGGGGCTACGCCGCGACCACGATCGACGAGATCGCCGCGGCGGCCGGCACCACGCGCACCACGTTCTACCTGCACTTCCCGTCCAAGGCCCAGCTGATGCGCGCCCTGATGACCGACGTCGAGACCATCCTCGGCGATTCCGTGGAGTGCCCGCTGGCCGACGTCATCGCCGACGGCGACCCGGGGGCGATCGAACGCTGGCTGACCACCAAGGCGGACCAGTGGTCCACCATCCGCGCCCATCTGACCGCCGCCTACCAGGCCGCCGCCATCGACCCAGAGATCAACAACGCCCTGGAGTCCTGGTCCGACGAGACCATCAGCGCCCTGCTCAAGGGCTTGGAACGAGCCGGCCGCTTCGACCCGTCCACCCGCCAGATGCGCTGCGTGCTCGCCTTCGGCCAGTTCGAGTACCTGGCCCGCCGCTGGCTCCGCTCCGGCTGGCCCAGCGACCGCGACACGGCCATGCGCGCCCTGACCGCCTCCTGGTGCCACCTCCTGCTCACCGAACGCTGACCCCACCGCCCCGTGGAATACGTCGTCAGGCGATCTGTCGAAGGTCGTCGCCGTAGTCGAAGATGATCCGCATAGTCCCCGGCCTTGTTCCCCGCCACCGACAGCACCGTCGGGCTAAACCCGTTCGGAGCGGTCCAGTTGCTCCTCGAGGTGGAAGATCTGGTCGAGGACCAGCATGCCCTCGTCCGGGCGCAGTTCGCCGAGCACCGGGAAGAACTCGGCCATCGCCGCCTGCCAGCGGGCGTTCACCTCGGTGCGCGCCATCGCCGCCTGGGCGCCCGCGAAGTCGTCCGTCACCAGGGTTCCCACCAGCAGGCCGTCCGGGCGCAGGAAGAGCCGGTAGTCGCGCCACCCGGTCTCCCGCAGCGCCGTCAGCATCTCCGGCCAGACCGCCGCGTGCGCTTCCCGGTACGCGTCCAGCTTGGCGGGATCGACCTGCAACGTGAAGCACACATGTGTCATCGGTGATGTCTACACCGCCGCCGATCCGCGGTCCAGTAGGTACGCGACCACCATGTCCGCCAGCATCGTGCGGTAGAACGACCGCCGCGCCGGGTCCAGCGGGTCCCGCCCGAACAGCGTCCCGAACGTGTACTGGTTGGCCACCCGGAAGAAGCAGAACGCGCTGATCATCAGGTGCACGTCGACCGCGTCCACATCGGAGCGGAACAGGCCCGCCGACCGGCCCCGGGACAGCAGTTCGTCCAGCAGGCTCACCGCCGGCGTGTTCAGGTCCACGAGATGCGGCAGCGTCGCCACGTGCTCGCCGCGCTGGATGTTCTCGATCGACACGAGGCGGATGAAGTCCGGGTTCGCCTCGTGGTGGTCGAAGGTCACCTCGGCGATGCGCCGGATCGCCTCGGCCGGCTCCAGGTGGTCGACCTTGACCTGCTGCTCGGCGTCGCGGATCCGCCGGTACGCGTCCTCCAGCACGGCCACGTACAGCTGCCGTTTCCCGCCGAAGTAGTAGTAGATCATCCGCTTCGTGGTGCTGGTCCGGGCCGCGATCTCGTCGACCCGGGCCCCGTTGTAGCCCCGGTCCGAGAACTCCGCGGTCGCCACGGCGAGGATCTCGGCCCTCGTCCGCTCGGCGTCACGACGTCGTTCCACGAATTCCCACCTTGACTTCCATCGATGTACGCCGGATAACTAACGTACTGGTTCGTACATTAGCGGGAGGACCCGCCATGGACGGTTTCCTGATCGGGCTCATCGGCGCCGGCATCCAGACCTCCCTGAGCCCCGCCCTGCACGAAGCCGAGGCCACCCACCTCGGGCTGCGGTATTTCTACCAGCTGATCGACGTCGCCGGATCGAACCACGACACGGGCGAGCTGCTCCGCGCCGCCCGGCTGCTCGGCTTCCGGGGACTCAACATCACCCATCCCGGCAAGCAGCGGGTCCTCGAGCACCTCGACGAGCTCTCCCCCGGGGCCGCCGCGATCGGCGCGGTGAACACCGTGCTCTTCGAGGACGGTCGCGCGATCGGCCACAACACCGACGGCCACGGCTTCACCGAGAGTCTGCGCCGGGGCCTGCCGCACGCCCCGATCTCCTCGGTGGTCCAGCTGGGTGCCGGCGGCGCCGGTGCCGCGGTCGCCTTCTCGATCGTACGGCGCGGAGCCCCCCGCCTGACCATCGTCGACGTCGACGAGTCCCGTGCCGCCCGCCTGGCGCACCGGGCCGGAGCCGAGAGCGCCCCGCCGGCCCGCCTCCCCGACCTGCTGGCCACCGCCGACGGCCTGGTCAACACCACCCCGGTCGGCATGGAGGGCACCCCCGGTCTCCCCCTCGACCCCGCTCTCCTGCACCCCGGGCTCTGGGTCGCCGACATCGTCTACCGCCCCCTGGAGACCGCCCTGCTGCGCGCCGCCCGCGAGGCCGGGTGCGCGACGCTCGACGGCGGGGGCATGGTCGTGCATCAGGCGGCCGAGGCGTTTCGCCTGTTCACCGGCCGTACCCCGGAAATCGCGAGAATGACCCGGCACTTCGCCGAGCTGACCGCCCGGGCCGGCTCCCATGCGTAGGTCGATAGCGACCGTGTCCCTCGACGGCCCGCTCGAGGGGAGGCTGACGGCGGCCGCGCGCGCCGGTTTCGACGCCGTGGAGATCTTCGAACCGGACCTGCTCGACGGGCCGCTCTCCCCCTCGGGCGTCCGGCGGCTGGCGGCCTCGCTCGGCCTCGGCCTCGACCTCTACCAGCCGTTCCGGGACGCGGAGACGACCGATCCGGATCGCTGGCGGGCCACCCTGCGCCGGGCCGGGCGGACGTTCGCCACGATGGCCGAGCTCGGCGCCGACCTGCTGCTGGTCTGCTCCAGCGTGGCGCAGGACGCACCCGCCGACGACGCGCTGACCGCCGCCCAGCTCGCCGAGCTCGCCGACCACGCCGCCGCGCACGGGATGCGGATCGCCTACGAGGCGCTGGCCTGGGGACGGCGGGTGAACGACTACCGGCACGGCTGGCGGATCGTCGACCGGGCCGCTCATCCCGCGCTCGGCGTCTGCCTGGACAGCTTCCACGTACTGAGCCGGGACGACGACCCGGCCGCCATCCGCGACATCCCCGGCCACCGCCTCTTCTTCGTGCAGCTCGCCGACGCGCCCCGGCTGACGCTGGACCTCCTGCAGTGGAGCCGTCACCACCGCCGCCTCCCCGGCCGGGGCGACTTCGACCTGACGACCTTTCTCGGTCACGTACTGGCCACCGGCTACCCCGGCCCGCTCTCCCTGGAGATCTTCAACGACATCACCGGGCGCACCGCCACCGAAGCCCTGCGCTCGCTGATCGCCCTGGAATCGACGCTCTCTGCGAGGTGAACCCGTGTCCCGTCATCCGTTTACCGTCCTCTGCGTTCTCGTCCTGGCGGCAGGTTGCAGCGCCCCCGGATCGAGTAACGACGATGAATCCGACACCTCCGGCCCGATCAAGATCGCGGTGGTCGACGCGCAGAGCGGCCAGCTCAGCTCGCTCGGCGCCTGGGAACTGAAGGGCGCCCGGCTCGCCGTCGACGAGTGGAACGCCGCCGGCGGCATCGACGGCCGGCGGATCCAGCTCGACGTCTTCGACGACCAGGGCGACCCCACCGTCGGCACCAACCTGGCCCGGAAGATCGACAGCGAGGGCTACATCGCGATGATCGGCACCGCGGAGAGCGCCGTCACCATCGCCATGGCCCCGGCGCTGAAGCAGGCCGAGATCCCGAACATCACCTCCGGCCAGTCACCGGGCCTGGTCGCGGTCGGCTCCGAGTTCCTCTTCCTGAACGGCCCGACCAGCACCACGTACGACGAGACGCTCGCCGGGCACGTCGTCGACCGGCAGGGCATCAGGAAGATCGCGATGATCACCAACAACGGGTCGTACGGCAAGGGCGAGCACGACGCGTTCCTGAAGGCGCTGACGACACGGGGCGTCACCCCGCTGACCGACCAGGTGGTGACCGCCGATCAGAAGGACTTCAGCGCCGCCCTCACCACGATCCGCCAGAAGAACCCCGAGCTGATCTTCCTCGGCGCCGAGGAGGTGGAGTCAGGGCTGATCGTCAAGCAGGCCCGTGACCTCGGCATCACCGTCCCGTTCGCCGGCGCCGCGCCGCAGGGCACCCCGGTCTTCCTGGACACCGCCGGGGCGGCGAACGCCGAGGGCACCATCGTCAGCTCGCCGTACCTGAGCAACGACGTCAGCGACGCGTCGAAGAAGTTCGCCGCCGCCTACCAGGCTAAATACAACGAGGCGGCCGAACTGCACGGCGCGAAGGCGTACGACGGCACCCAGATCCTGCTCACCGCCCTGAAGACCAGCGACGCCGCCACCGGCAGGCCGCTCGCCGACGCCATCCGGGCCACGACGTACCAGGGTCTGCTCGGCGACTTCGCCTACGACCGGACCGGGGTCGGCATCTTCGCCACCGCGATCGGCACGATCAAGGACGGCAAGCTCGTCGCGGCGGGCGGCTGACCGATGCAGGTCTTCCTCCAGACCGTGGCCGGCGGGATCAGCCTCGGCGCGGTGTACGCCCTGGTCGCCCTCGGCTTCTCCCTGGTCTACCGGACCATGGGCCTGGTCAACTTCGCGCACGGCAACGTGGTGACGGTGGGCGCCTACCTGGCGTCCACGTTCTTCCTGACCAGCCGGCTTCCGTTCGCCCTGGCCATGCTGCTCGCGATCGGCGTCACCGGGCTGATCGGCCTGGTCATCGAGCGGGTGCTGCGCCCGCTGGAGAACCGGGACTTCGACCTGATGCTGATCGGCACCATCGGCTTCGGCATCGTGCTGGACGCGCTGGTCATCATGATCTGGGGCGCCACCGGCCGCGCCGTACCCAACCCGGTGCCGGTCCGGCCGATCGACCTCTTCGGCCTGCGGATCCGCACGTACGACCTGGTGGTCCTCCTGATCGCCGCCGTCGCGACCACCCTGCTGGTGCTCTTCCTGTCCCGGACCAAGCGCGGCGCCGCGATGCAGGCGGTCGCGATGGACCACGAGGCCGCCACCGCGGTCGGCATCCACGTCGGCCGGAGCAACGCGATCGCCTTCATGATCGGTGCCGGGCTCGCCGCGCTCGCCGGTGGACTGGTCGGCCCGCTGCTCTACGTCAGCCCGGCGCTCGGCGGCGCCCTCGGCATCAAGGGCTTCGCCGCGGCCATCCTCGGCGGCTTCGGCAGCCTGCCCGGCGCGATCCTCGGCGGGCTCGCCATCGGCCTGCTCGACGCGTTCACCGCCGGTCACTTCCAGGGCTACTCCGAACTGGTCACGTTCCTGCTCTTCACCGCGATCATCATGATCCGGCCGACCGGCGTCTTCGGCGAGCGGACGGTGAACCGGGCATGAGGACCGCCCTTCTGATCGGCGCCGCGGGAGCGGCCTGGCTCCTCCCGTACGGCCTCGACTCCTACGCCGTCCACGTCGCCGACATCGTGCTGATCTTCTGCCTGCTCGCGGTCGGGCTCGGGCTCGCCATGGGCATAGGCGGTCAGGTCAACCTCGCGCAGATCGCGTTCTTCGGTGTCGGCGCGTACGTCACCGCGATCCTGACCACCCGGGCCGGCCTGGGCTTCTGGCTCGCCGCAGGGATCGCCGTGCTGGCCAGCGCCGCGATCGGCCTGCTGGTCAGCACCCCCGCGCTCCGCGTCCAGTCGCACTACCTGGGCATCGTCACGCTCGGCCTGGCGCTCGCCTTCACCAACTGGGTCACCAACGCGGAGATCGCCGGCGGCGCCGAGGGCATCCCCGGCATCCCGGCACCCACGTTCCCCGGTGCCGACCTCTCCAACGAGTACCTCTACTACTACCTCGAGCTGATCGTCTTCGGACTCGGGCTCGCCTTCGGGCTCTTCGTGGTGCGTACCTCCCTGGGCCGCCGCCTGCGTGCCATGCGCGACGACGCCCTCGCCGCCGGCGCGCTCGGCGCCGACGTCCCGGTCCTGCGGATGACCGCGTTCCTGCTGGCCGGCGTCTACGGCGGCGTCGCCGGCATCCTCTACGCCGGCCTGATCCGCTACGTGGCCCCGGAGTCGTTCGGCATCGCCACCATGTTCCTGCTCCTCGCCATGGTCATCATCGGCGGCCGGCAGAGCCTGCTCGGCTGCGTCACCGGCGCGATCGTCCTCTCCCTGCTCCGCGAGCTCCTGATCGACTACCCCACCTACGCCCAGATCGCGTACGGCACGGTCGTCGTCCTCACCGTCGTCTTCGCCCCTACGGGCCTCGCCGGCCTACCCCGCCGGTGGTCCCGCTTCGTCCCGTTCTTCCGCTTCCTCTTCCCGTACGCGCCACCCATCACCCCGTCCACTCAAGAGGCGGCGCCCCCTCCGGCAGACCTCTCCCCGGGCCCCGTCCTGTTGGAGATCGCCGGCGTCGGCAAGGACTTCCGCGGTCTGCGGGCCCTCGACGACGTCTCGCTCACCGTCGCCGCCGGCGAGATCCGCGGCGTCGTCGGCCCGAACGGCTCCGGCAAGACCACCCTCTTCAACGTGATCAGCGGCTTCTACCGCCCCACCACCGGCCGCGTCCGCCTCGCCGAGCGTGATGTCACCGGGCTCGCGCCGTACCGGCTCTCCCGGCTCGGCACCGCGCGTACCTTCCAGAACCTGCGGCTCTTCGGCGACCTCACCGTCCGGGAGAACCTGCTGGTCGCCCTGGACCGCACCCGCACCCTGTCCGCCTGGCGCTACCTGCTCGCCCCGATCGGCGTGCTCCGCCGCGACCGCGTCCTGCACCGCCGCGCCGCCGAGCTCCTGGCCGCCTACGATCTGGCCCCGCTCGCCGACCAACTGCCGAGATCCCTCCCGTACGGCACCCAGCGCCGGGTGGAGATCGCCCGCGCGATGGCCACCGCACCGCGCCTGCTCCTGCTCGACGAGCCGGCCGCCGGGCTGAACGGCGAGGAGGTGCACCGGCTGGCCGCCACGGTCCGGGCGATCCGCGACTCCGGCGTCACCGTGGTGATCATCGAGCACAACATGTCCCTGGTCATGTCCCTCTGCGACCGGATCACCGTGCTCGCCGGCGGCCGCGTCATCGCCGAGGGCACCCCGGCCGAGGTGGCCCTCGCGCCCCCGGTGATCGAGGCCTACCTCGGCGACTCGATGACCGGCGACGACCTGCCCACGGAGGTCCCCCGATGACGGCACCCGGCCCTGGACTCACCGTGACCGGTCTGCACGTGCACTACGGCGGAGTCCACGCCGTACGCGACATGAACCTGACCGTGCCACCCGGCGCGGCCATCGGGGTGATCGGCGCCAACGGCGCCGGGAAGACCTCCACGCTGAAGGCCGTCATGGGACTGATCCCGCGCCGGGCCACCGCACTGCGCCTCGGCGACGTCGACCTGCTCCGCGTCCCGGCGCGCGACATGGTCCGGCACGGCGTCGGCTACGTGCCCGAGGGCCGGCACGTCTTCCCCGGTCTCCCGGTCGAACGGAACCTGCTGCTCGGCGCCTACCTCCGCCCGTGGAAGTCGGACACGCTCGCCTCGCTGGACCAGGTCTACACGCTCTTCCCGGTCCTGCGGGAGATGCGCCACCGCCTGGCCGGCGCCCTCTCCGGCGGCCAGCAGCAGATGCTCGCCATCGGCCGCGCGCTGATGTCCCGTCCGCGCCTCCTGCTGCTGGACGAGCCGTCGATGGGCCTCTCCCCGAAGCTGGTCGACGACATCCTCACCGTCCTCCAGCGCCTGCGCGCCGAGGGCCTGGCCCTGCTCCTGGTCGAACAGAACGCCAAGCTCACGTTCGAGGCGACGTCCCACTGCATCGTGGTGGAGAACGGCGCCCCGGCCATGACCGGCCCGTCCGCCACACTCCGCCACGACCCCCGCGTCCGCCAGATCTACCTGGGCCTCTGACTCTCCTGGCCGGCCCTCAGGGGTGCCTGAAGCAGCCGACGCGCGCAAGCGTCACCAGGGGACCTCGCCGTCGTCGTCGAAGAAGCGGCCGGACGGGCCGTCGCCGGGCAGTGTCGCCAGGTGGACGGCGATCGCGGCGCCCTGGGCCGGGGTGCGGGTGCCGCGGAAACCGTTGAGGTCGGTGGCGCAGTAGCCCGGGCACGCCGCGTTGATCCGAATCGGCGTCTCCGCGAGCTCCTTCGCATACTGGACCGTGATCGCGTTCAGGAAGGTCTTCGAGGTCGGGTAGGCCGCGCCGATCGGGCCGGTCTCCGCGGTGAGCCGGCTCTGCTTGGTGAGCGAGCCGACCCCGCTGGACATGTTCACGATCCGGGGCGCGGCGGACCGGTGCAGCAGCGGCAGCATCGCGTTGGTGACCCGGACGACGCCGAGCACGTTCGTCTCCACCACGGCACGGATCACGTCGAGGTCCACCGTGGTCGGCATCTGCGCCATCCCCCCGGTGATCCCGGCGTTGTTGACCAGCACGTCCAGCCGCCCGTACCGCGCCGAGAACAGCGCAGCCGCCGCCGTCACGCTCGCGTCGTCGGTCACGTCCAGCGGCACCGCGAACGCGTCGGCCCCGCCGGCCCGCAGCTTCGCCACCGCGGCGTCCCGGGCCTCGGCGCTGCGGGCGCCCACCCCGACACTCCAGCCGAGCGCGCCGAGGCCCGCCGCGATCTCGTACCCGATCCCCTTGTTGGCGCCGGTGACCAGCGCAATCGTCGTCTCGCTCATGCCATCGATCCTGTCCGTGGCGGGCACACGCGGCCAACACCGATCGGGTTCGCGGCGATACCCGGCGGGTATCGTAGGCGGCATGGAGACCCGGGAACTGCGCTACTTCGTCGCCGTCGCCGAGGAGCTGCACTTCGGCCGGGCCGCGCGCCGCCTCGGCATGGCGCAGCCCCCGCTCTCCCGGGCCATCCAGCAGCTGGAACGCCGTCTCGGCGCCACCCTGCTGGAGCGCGACAGCCACGGCGTCACACTGACCGGCGCCGGTACGGTCCTGCTCCGCGAGGGCCGCGCCGCCCTGGACGCGGTCGACGCCGCCGAGCAGCGCACCCGCCGCGCCGCCGCCGGCACCGCGGGCCTGGTCCTGGTCACCAAGGCGGGCGCGACCGGCGAACTGCTCGCCAAGCTGCTGGACGCGTACGCCGCCGAGCCCGGCTCGGTCCCGGTCGAGATCCTGCTCTGCCGCCCCGGCGAACAGGAGGGCCTGCTCCGCACCGGCCGCGCCGACGTGGCCCTGCTGCACCGCCCCTTCGACGCCACGTCCGGTTTCGACACCGAGGAGCTCGGCACCGAGGGCCAGCTCCTCCTGCTACCCGCCGGGCACCCGGGGAGCACCCGCCCGCACGTCCTGATGTCCGAGATCGACGACCTGGCGGACCTGCCGATGCCCCGCTGGCCCCGGCACGACGGCACCTACCCGGACGGTCCGGGCCCCGAGGTCCTCGACGCGACCCAGCTGTTCCAGCTGATCACCCTGGGCCGGATCCGCGCCATCCTCCCGGAGTCCGTCCGCACCCAGCTCACCGGGGCCATCGTCGCCGTCCCCATCCTGGACGCCCCCCGGGTCACCACGGTGATCGCCTGGCCCCCGCAGAGCCGCTCCCGCCCCCTGGCCGCCTTGATCCAGACCGCGACCCGGCTCTGACCACCCCTCCCTCTTCGTTCTACGCCCGGCCCTTCCCACCCCTCGCCGCCTCAGCAGGTCGAGTGGAAGAGGCCCCCGGTCCCCTGCTCGGCCTGCTCCTCGACCCGCCGAAACCGGAGTTCTACGGCGAGCCGATCCGGCACGGCGCCGCTCTGCCGTGGAGCCCGGGCACCTGACACGACGGAGGAAAGAAGACACACACCGGAGGAAAGAAGACGCGGAACTCGGTCGTACCGGGAATGGCGCTGTCCTTTCCACAGTCAAGGCTTGCCGCGGCCGAGGAGGGTGATCAATGTGACGTGTGTGCGACCACCGCCCAGGGGCATACCTGAGGGCGGATCAACGCTGTACCGAGTGGCATCAGCGCCGTAGAACAACGGGAGCAGGCATGCGGGAACAACAGGGTCAGCGCCATCGCGTCGTCGTCGTGGGTGCCGGGTTCGGCGGGTTGTTCGCGATCAAGGCGCTGCGGAACGCCCCGGTCGACATCACCCTGATCAACGGGACGGCGTACCACCTCTTCCAGCCGCTTCTCTACCAGGTCGCGACCGGCATCCTCTCCGAGGGCGAGGTCGCGCCCCCGATCCGCGAGGTGCTCAAGCGGCAGGACAACGTCGACATCCGGCTCGGCTGGGTCACCGACGTCGACGTCACCGGGAAGGTCGTCTCGGTCGCGGGGCCGGGCATCGACTACACCGTGGAGTACGACACGCTGATCGTCGCCGCCGGATCGTCGCAGTCCTACTTCGGCAACGACCAGTTCGCCGACTACGCGCCCGGCATGAAGAGCATCGACGACGCGCTGGAGTTGCGCGCCCGGATCTTCGGTGCGTTCGAGGTGGCCGACCTGCAGACCGACCCGGAGGCGGCGAAGCGCTGGCTGACCTTCGTGGTGGTCGGCGCGGGCCCGACCGGCACCGAGCTGGCCGGCCAGATCGCCGAGCTCGCCCACCGCAACCTGGCGGGGCAGTACAAACACATCGACCCGCGCGACGCCCGGATCATCCTGGTCGACGCGATCGGCGCGGTGCTGAACACCTTCGGCGACCAGCTCTCCACCCGGGCGCAGGAGCAGTTGGAGAAGCTCGGCGTCGAGGTCCAGCTGAACACCAAGGTGGTCGGTGTGGACGCGAGCGGCATCGAGGTGGAGGACGCGAACGGCCGGCACCGCATCCCCTCGGTGACCAAGGTCTGGGCCGCCGGGGTGGCCGCACCGGCGCTCGGCGGCAAGCTGGCCGCGGCGACCGGCGCGAAGACCGACCGGGCCGGACGTGTCTTCGTGGAGCCGGACACCACGCTCCCCGGCCACCCGGAGATCTTCGTGCTCGGCGACATGATGAACCTCGCCGGCGCCGACGGTAAGCCGTTGCCCGGGGTGGCCCAGGTGGCGATCCAGTCCGGCCGGCACGCCGCCGACCAGATCAAGCGACGTCTGGGCGACCGGGAGCCGGGCCAGCCGTTCCGGTACTTCGACAAGGGCAGCCTCGCGACGATCTCCCGCTTCTCGGCGGTCGCCAGCATCGGCAAGGTGCACCTCTCCGGCTTCCCGGCCTGGGTGGTGTGGGTCGCGGTGCACCTGTTCTACCTGGTCGGCTTCAAGAACCGGGTGACCGCGGTGCTGCACTGGGCGGTCAGCTTCATCGGCCGCGGCCGGTCGGAGCGGGTCGCCACCCAGCAGCAGGCGTTCGCCCGGCGCGCGATGCGCCTCTACGGCGACCCGTTCCGCCGGGACGACGCGGTCGAGTCCCCCCAGAAAGAGGAGGCACGGAAGAAAGAGGAGGCAGGGAAGGAGGAGGCCCCGAAGGCCGACGCCACCACCGGGGAAGCCGCGACGCGGGCCAAGCGGGAGGAGAACACGGGAGCGCGCCCATCGGGGAACTGAACGGGGCATGCGCCCCATGGCCCTCCTTCTCGTCCTGACCCTCGTGACCGCCGGCTGCGGACACCGGGACGACCGGGACGATCGCGTCGTCGCCGGCACCAGCCTCGCCGAGGTCGCCCTGCCGCCCGTGGCCGGCACCATGACGGTCACGCTGGCCGGCGGTGCGTCGCAGCTCACGGTCCACGTGACCGGCGACGCACCGGTCCGCGTCCGGGTGGGCGGCGGCGCCGGCACCGCGACGATCGACGGTGTACGTCACACCGGAATAACCGGAGGCACCGATTTCACCCCGCCCGGTTGGGCCACCGCCACCGGCCGTTACGACATCGACCTCACGTCGGGCGTCTCCAACCTGACCGTCGACCGGCGGTAACCCGACGCCGGTGGACGATGTAGCGTGTACCGGCCCCCGCAGACCAGCACGAAAGAGGCCTGGATTGATCCCGGTGACCGTCGCCAGCGTCCTCGCACCCCGAGAGCCGGCGCTCGCCCCGGTCTTCGGGACGCTGACCCTCTTCACCGGGCGGATGGGTTCCGGCAAGAGCACCCTGGCCCTGCAGAACGCGTTCAACCGCACCCAGGCCGGCCGCCCCGGCATCCTGCTGACCAGCCAGGACCGGGCCGGCGAGGGCATCATGTCGTCCCGCCTCGGCGTGACCGCCGACGCCATCGAGGTCGACCCGTCGATGGACCTGGCCGAGCTGGTCACCGCGCGCGTCCCGGCCGGCGGTTTCGTGATCGCCGACGAGGCCCAGTTCCTGACGCCGGACCAGGTCGAGCAGCTCGCCTGGGCCGCCGACGAGCTCGGCGTCGACATCGACTGCTACGCGATCATCACGGACTTCCTCTCGCACCTCTTCCCCGGCGCGCAGCGACTGATCGAGCTCTCCGACGTGATCGTCCCGCTCCAGGTCGAGGTCACCTGCTGGTGCGGCCGCCCGGGCCGGCAGAACGCCCGGATCGTCGACGGCGAGGTCGCCCGCGCCGGCGCCCAGGTCGCGGTCGGCGACACCACGGAGACCGCCGCGGTCGCCTACCGGGTCCTCTGCCGCCGTCATTGGCGCAACGGCGAGCCCGGCCCCGCCCACGAGATCTAGCCCGTACCCCAGGAAACCCGGTCGACGGTCCACATGTCGGCGGTCTGCAGCTCCACCGAGCCGCCCGCGTCGTCCATGAACTGGCGGCCCGGGCCGAGCCTGACCTCGCGCGCCTCGCCCGGCCGCAGGATGTCGGTGCTCAGGTAGCGCTGCAGATACGGCCGGCCGAACACCACGTGCCCCTGCAGGTCGACCGGCTCCGCACCGGTGTTGACCAGCTCGATCCTCTCCGGGTAGGTGTACCTCACCCGCAGCGACACCTTGCCCTTCAGCGGGCTCGTGCACGCCACCCGGCACGGGTACATCATCCAGCCGCGCAGATCCCCCTGCGGATCGAAGAGGTACGCCCCGTCCCCCACCACATGCCGCCCCGGATCCACGTTCGTGAAGATCGGCGAGGTCAGCCCCCAGTACTTGTCGGTCACGGTGTCGGTCCCCGAGCCGACGTGCACGTAGACCGCCCCGCCCGCCGGAATCACGGTTCCACGAGCGAACGTGTACCGCCGCAGCCCCGAGTCGCGGACCCACCAGCCGCCGACCGGTACGTCCGCCGCCGTCGGGTTACCGATTCTGATCCATTCGCCGTTGAGGTTCAGGTCGTCGTCGCCGTCCGCGTCGCTGTTCGCCCAGACGGTCAGCTTCGCGGCCTGCGACGGGCCCGACCCGCACGAGTCGGTGTCGAACAGCCGCTTACCCTCGTGTGACGCGTACGCCGACGCCAGCTCATACGTCGAGTCCCACGCCCATTCCCCGCCGAACGGCAGCCAGAGCGCGTACCCGTTGCGTACCAGATCGAGACCGATGTCCTGCCACGTGCCGTTGATCTTTACCGAGACCGATCGGAGCGGCCGGTTGCGGCTGGAGCTGCCGGAGTTGATCGCGGTCATCCGGACCACGCCCCTGCCCGCCCGGACCATCGACTCCACCCGCGCGGTCGCCTCCAGGCTGTGGCACTCGCCGCGGCGCTTCGCGGGCTGCGGCGAGTAGACGTGCTGCTCCATCGCCTGTACGCCGATCAAGCGGATCGACACGGGCGTCTTCGTGCCGTCGCCGTTGACGTCGACGAGGAGCGTGTCGCCGTCCGGTACCCAGGCCACCTTCCCGGTCCAGACCTGGCAGCGCGGGCTCCCGGTGGCCTGCCGGCACATCCCGGTCGCCGCCGCGGCGCCGGTCGCGGGCAACCCGGCGAGGGCGAGGGCGGAAGCGGTCACCAGGGAGGCGAGACGGCGCAGCACGCCCGATAGATCGGTCCGAGGTCAGACCTTCTGAGGGAGTCCGTCCGGGTGCGGTCAGCGCACGCTTGCGGTTCGGGACTTCCGGGTACGCTCGAGAGCCGCCCGGGAGACACGCACCCGGTTCCGCCCGCTCCGCTTCGCCTCGTAGAGCTGGACGTCGGCCCCCGCCAGCAGCTCGGCCTGGGTCATCCCCGGGGTGACCGCCTCCGCCCCGATGCTCACCGTCACCGGCAGGTCCCCGGTCACCGGCCGCCACGCGTACCCGGCCACCGCGATCCGCACCCGTTCCAGGTACGCGCTCGCCTCGTCCCCGTCCATCCCGCCCACGACCAGCAGGAACTCCTCCCCGCCGAGCCGTGCCGCGATGCCACCCGCCGGTTCCGCCTCGGCGAGCAGGCGGGCCACGTCGACCAGCACCCGGTCGCCGACCTCGTGGGTGCACTGGTCGTTGATCCGCTTGAAGTGGTCGAGGTCGAGCAGCGCGGCCCAGAGCGGCACCCCGGTCCGCCCGGCGTGCGCGATCATGCCGGGCAGCTGCTCGTCGACGTACCGGCGGTTGCGCAGCCCGGTGAGCGGGTCGCGGCGGGCCTGCTCGCGGAACTGCTCGGCCTCCTGCCGGGCCTCGTTGACCTCGTAGAGCGCCTGCCGGTTGCGGGCCTGCGCCTCCCGGGCCGCGGAGAGCACGTCCTTCTCCGCCGCGTGGAACCGCTTGTACTCGGCGTACGCGCTCGCGAAGTCCCCGATCGCGGCGAAGAGCTCGGCCTGCTCCTGCATCACCCGGACCATGATCTCGCCGTGCCCGTGCGCCTCGCACTGCGCCCGGCACTCGTCCAGGGTGTCCTGCGCGGCCCCGGTCTCGCCCTGCAGCCGCCGGGTGATCGCCAGGGTGAGCAGGAACTCCGGCAGCGAGTCCGCCTCCTGCGGCCCGTCCGGGTACGCCGCGATCGCGGTCAGGATGGTGTGCTCGGCCTCGGCGTACGCCCCGAGCGCGATCTGCACGCTGGCGATGGTGTCCAGGTCGTTCGGGTCGAGCCGGTGCCCGTTCATCGCGGCGACCGCGCGCATCCGCCGGATCACCGCCCAGGCCTGCTGCGGCTCGTCGGCGAGGTACTCGGCGTACGCGTGGTTGTTCAGCACCATGATGGTGTCGCGGATGTCGCTGCTGTGCCGGGCGAGCGCCTCGGCCTGCCGGTACCGCTCGCGGGCCGCCTCGATCGAACCGGTCTCGGTCAGCGCGTCGGCGTACTTGACCACGTACGGCAACCGCCGACGGGGCGGAACCGAGTCCTCCAGGGCCTCGACCGCGGCGACCGCGTGCTCCAGCAGCGCCGCCACGTCACCCAGGTTCCGGTAGGTGCGCCCGAGCAGCAGGTGACTGCGCGCGATCAGGTAGCGGATGCCGTGCGCCTGCGCCCACTCGTTGATCAGCCACATCGCCTCGGCGGCCGCCTTGAGCGATCCGGTCCGCTCCGCCACGTCGGCCTGGATCAGCCGGGCCCGCATCCGGGACACGTCGTCGCCGTCGTTCGCCGCGTCCAGCTCCACCTCGGCGGCGCGTGCCGCGCGTCCGGCGGGATCCCGCCCGACCCAGTCCTCGAGGTCGTCGAGTTCCGCGGCCCGGGCCGCGAAAGCGGCAGGAGCGGCGGCGTTACCGCCGGGCACCCGCGTCACGGCGACTCCGATCACGCCGCTCCATCGGCTCAGGTCTCCCGCATCGTAGGTTTCCGCCCCTCACCCGGTCATCGTCCCCGCACCCGGGGCTCACGGCAAGGTGGCCTTTCCGGCACGGGAGATCGTTAGCTAGGCTAAAGACCCATCCGGTAAGGAGCGCCGCTTGTCCTCCACCCCGCGCCGCGCCCCGAAGGCCGGCATCCATCCCGACCCCTCGAAGAGCTGGCTGCGGCGCGCCTGGCCGCTGCTCCGCGCGCACCGCACCCTGCTGGCCACGTCGCTGACGCTCAGCTTCGCCGGCCTGATCGTGCAGGTCCAGATCCCGAACCTGGTCCGGATCGGCATCGACCGCGCGCTGGTCGCCCACACCGCCGGCCTCGCCGGCTACGTCTGGCTGATCGCCGGCCTGGCGGTGGCCCAGGGCGTGATCAACTACCTGGCGAGGCTCTACCTCCTGCGTACGGCCTATGAGCTGGAGTACGACCTGCGCACGATCGTCTTCGGCCACTTCATGCGGATGTCGTACGGCTTCTACGACCGGGTCCAGTCCGGCGAGCTGATGTCGCGGGCCACCTCGGACATCCGCGCCGTCCAGATGTACCTCACGTTCGGCCCGTCGATCCTGGTGCAGTGCCTGATCGCGGTGATCGCGTTCGCGCTGATGGTCGCGGTCAACCCGCTCCTCGCCGTGGTCTCGATGCTGACCATGCCGGCGATCGCGGTCCTCGGTGTACGGATGCGCAAGGCGATCTTCCCGGTCTCCTGGCTGATCCAGTCCCGGCTGGCCGGCATCGCCACCGTCGTCGACGAGAACATCCAGGGCGTACGCATCGTCAAGGCGTTCGCCGCCGAACAGCGCCAGATCGACACGCTGGCCGGTGCCGCGGACCGGGTGCGGTGGGCGTACACGACCGACGCGCGGATCCGCAGCCGCTGGATCCCGGTGATGGACAACATGCCACGGCTCGGTCTCGCGCTGGTCCTGCTGGTCGGCGGCCTGATGGTCCTGAACGGTCACGCGACCGTCGGCACCGTGGTCGCGTTCAACTCCTACGTGCTGATGCTCCAGCCCCCGTTCCGGATGCTCGGCATGATCATCATGATGGGGCAGCGCGCGGCCGCCTCCTCCCAGCGCATCTACGAGATCCTGGACACGCCCGCCGAGATCGTCGAGCCCGCCGCACCGGTCGCCCCGTCGCCCGAGGGTGACCTGCTCTTCCGGGACGTCCGGTTCGCGTACCCCGACGGAACGCTCGCGCTCGACGGCCTGAACCTGCACATCCGCCCGGGTGAGACGGTGGCCCTGGTCGGCGCCACCGGCGCCGGGAAGTCGACGGTGGGACGCCTCGCCGCCCGCTTCTACGACGTCAGCGCGGGCAGCGTCGAGCTGGACGGCGTCGACGTCCGCGACTATCCGCTGGCCACGCTCCGCGACCGGGTCGGCATCGTGCCCGACGAGCCGTTCCTCTTCTCGGTGTCGCTGCACGACAACATCGCCTTCGGCCGCCCGGAGGCGACCCGCGAGCAGGTGATCGCCGCGGCGCGTGCCGCGGGCGCCGACGGTTTCATTCACGAGCTTGCTTCCGGGTACGACACGGTCGTCGGCGAACGCGGCTACACGCTCTCCGGAGGCCAGCGGCAGCGGGTGGCCATCGCGCGCGCCCTGCTGGTCAATCCGCCGGTGCTGATCCTCGACGACGCCACCAGCGCCGTCGACGTCCGCGTCGAGCACGAGATCCACGAGTCCCTGCGCGACCTGATGCGGCACCGCACCACGATCGTGGTCGCCCACCGCCTCGCCACGATCAACCTGGCCGACCGCGTCCTGCTGATCGACGGCGGCCGCGTCGTCGCCGACGGCACCCACGCGTCGCTGCTCGCCACCGAGCCGCGCTACGCCCGGGTCCTGGCCGCCTCCGGAGAGAGTGCCGCCGCCGGAGAGAGTGCCGCCGCCGGAGAGAAGGAGCCCGTCGCGTGAGCATGTTCGGAGGAGGATTCGGCGGCCCCGGCGGCGGACCGGGATCCGGCGCGATCGGCGGCATGGGCGGCGTCGGCGCCGGCCGGCGGGACCGTCAGCAGTCCGGCACCCCGTTCGCCGGCATCCCGCCGGAGCTGGCCGCCGGCGTCGCCCGCCTGGAATCCGGCGAGCCGCCGCACCCCGCGCCGAACGAGCCGTTCCACCAGCGTCCCGGCACCACCCGGCTCACGCTCTGGTCCCTGCTCGCGAACCGCCCGGCCGTCCTCGCCACCGCCGCCGTCGCCGTCCTCGCCGAGGCGCTGCTGCTCCAGGCCGGTCCGCTGCTCGTCCAGATCGGCATCGACCACGGCATCGTGGCCCGCGACGTCCGCGTCCTCGTCGCCGCGGCGGTCGCCTTCCTGGCCGCGGTCGCGCTCACCGCCGTCGCGTCCGGCGTGCGCATCCGCCAGAGCGGCCGCCTCGCCGCCTACGTCACCCGTGACCTGCGCGTCCGCGTCTTCTCCCACCTGCAGCGGCTGAGCCTGGACTTCTACACGACCGAGAAGGCCGGCGTCACGATGACCCGGATGACCTCCGACGTCGAGGCCCTCCAGCAGCTGCTCCAGGAGGGTTTCGCCCAGTTCCTCATCCAGGGCCTGACCATGGTCGTGGTCACCGCCGTCCTGGTGCACTACGACGCCGAACTCGCCGCGATCACCCTGCTGCTGGTGGTCCCGCCGCTCCTCGCCCTGTCGATCTGGTTCCGCCGCGCCGCCGACCTGGGCTACAACCGCCAGCGCGACGCCATCGCGGCCCTCTTCAGCCACCTCTCCGAAAGCCTTTACGGGGTACGGGTCATCACCGCCCACAACCAGCAGACCCGCAACGTCGTCGAGCACCGGGAGGTGGTCGGCGCCTACCGGGACGCCAACGACCACACCGGCCGGATCAACGCCGTCTACGGACCCGGTACGTCGGTGATCGGCCTGCTCGGCCTGGCCGCGCTGCTGCTCATCGGCGGCCGGATGGTGCTCCGGGACGAGCTGACCATCGGCGAGCTGACCGCGTTCGTGCTCTACCTGAACGCCTTCTTCCAGCCCGTCCAGCAGCTCGTCCAGCTCTACACGAACTACCAGCAGGCCCGTGCCGCGCTGGGCAAGCTCCGCGGACTGCTCGGCACGGTTCCGGGCGTACCCGAATCCCCTCAGGCGATCCCGCTGCCGCCGGCGAGCGGCCGCATCGAGCTGCGCGACGTCACGTTCGGCTACACCCCGTCCCGCCCGGTCCTGCGCGACGTCTCCGTGCACATCTCCCCCGGCGAGACCATCGCCTGCGTCGGCCCGACCGGCGCCGGCAAGTCCACCCTGGCCAAGCTGGTCGCCCGCCTCTACGACCCGGACACCGGCACCGTCCTGATCGACGGCCACGACCTGCGCGACGTCACCCTGGACTCACTCCACCGCCAGATCGGCGTGGTACCCCAGGAGCCCTTCCTCTTCGCCGGCACCCTGCGCGACAACATCGCCTTCGCCCGCCCCGACGCCCCGCTCGCCGAGATCGAGGCCGCCGTCGACGCGGTCGGCCTCCGCGACCTGGTGACCCGCTCCCCCGACGGCCTGGACACCCTCCTGCACGAGCGGGGCCAGTCCGTCTCCTCCGGCGAACGCCAGCTCATCGCCCTGGCCCGCGTCTTCGTGGCCGCCCCACGCGTGGTCGTCCTCGACGAGGCGACATCCAGTCTCGACCTCCGCTCCGAACTCCGGGTCGAGGCCGCCGTCCAGCGCCTCCTGGAGGGCCGCACCGCCATCCTGGTCGCCCACCGCCTCTCCACCGCCCGCCGCGCCGACCGCATTCTCCTGATCTCCGACGGCCACATCCTCGAGTCCGGCACCCACGACGAGCTGCTGACCCTCAACGCCCACTACGCCACCATGTACGCCACCTGGCAATCCCACTCCCCCGCCTGAAGCCCACCCCACCACCGCTCGCCGCCACCCACCGCCACCGCCCGGCCGCCTCACCAGCCGTCGCATCACCGGGCTGTGCACGCGACGACCCGCGCGCAACCCGGGCGGTGCACGAACACGAGCTGGGCATGACACGAGCTGGGCATGACACGAGCTGGGAACAAATCGTTTACAACACGGGACGGCGGAGAATGACCTAGATAGTATGACCTTCCGACTATATAGATCACTGTGTATCTGCTGTGCTGGTGGGGGTGGGGAGAGTCCCGACGGAGGTAGGCCGTGGACCTGTCGCGAGCCCTGGCCGGGATCGGCGCGGCCTTGATCGCGTGCGCCCTTCTCGCGGTGCCCGCCGGGCTGGTGCCGGGGGCGACCAGCGCCCTCCGGGAGTCGATCCCGCCGACCCGCGCCGCCGCCGAACTGCCGGTGGACGGGGCCGATCGGAGTTGGACACCAGGGGACGGGGGCTATCCCCGGCACGTCACGCTGCACGTCTATCCGGACGACCCGCGGGACAGCGCGGCGCAGATCGGGCTGGTGTCGTACGCGAAGATCGCCAGCAGGCTGAACGCGCTGCAGGCGGTCTCGGACCGGGTGTCGGCGGAGGTCGTCGGGCGGTCGGTGCAGGGGCGTGATCTCTATCTGGTGACGGTGACCGCGCCGGAGACCGCCGCCGAGACGGCCCGGCAGGGGCGCTGGCGCACGCAGATCGAGGACGATCCGGACGCCGCGGAGCGGGACACCGCGCTGACCAGGGGATACAAGGCGCCGATCTGGATCAACGCGAACATCCACGGCGACGAGCCGGAGGGCACCGACGGGGCGCTACGGGTGATCGAGCGGCTCGCGACCGCGGCCGACAAGACCACGGCGGCGCTGCTGCGGCGGACCCGGCTCTACCTGACGGTGACCGGGAATCCCGATGGGCGGGTGGCCGGGACCAGGGAGAACGCCGACGGCACGGATCTCAACCGGGATCACGTGACCGATACCGAGCCGGAGACCCGGGCGGTCCGCGACGTGGTGATCGGCACCCAGCCGGTGACCATGCTCGACGAGCACGGCTACCTGGGCGAGACCATGGTCGAGCCGGTACGCGCCCCGGACGGCAGTGATCACGCGATGCTCGCCGCGGTCGAGAAGCTGGGCCTGGCGGCGCGGATCGACGAGCCGGTGCGCGACGGGATCCTCGCCCCGATGTACGCGGACCTGCAGGGCTCGTCCGGCCACATCGTCAACCTCCCGAACCCGGACGACCCGGACCTGCCCGCCGCCGAACGCTGCAGCCGGGCACAGGTCAACGTCGACGTGGCCGCCGCGACCATCGAGGCCTTCATCGGGTACGCGGACCGCCACCGCACCGCGCTGATCGAGGCTCAGATCGCGCGCTTCCGGGAGGGCTGGGCGGGCCTGCCGGCGATGGACGGCATCCCCCGCGCGTACCTGATCCCGGCCCAGGAGACCCGCCTCGTCGCGCACCTGATCGCGCACGACATCCGGATGACCCGGGAGGGCGGCCACTTCCTGCTCGACATGCACCAGCCGAAGCGCGGCCTGGCGAGCGCCCTGATCGAAACCGGGCGAACACCCGACGGCCGGGTATGGGGTGCCGAGGTCATATCGTCGGACCCGTGACTGACGACCTTCTGGACGCCTTCGTCCACGCGAACCGCGAGAAGAACCTCGGGGCGTACGGGATCCACCTGCACCGGGAGGGGCACGACCCGCTGGAGCGCCGGTTCCGCTCGGACGACCGGGTCAACCTCTACTCGGTGTCGAAGACCTTCACCGCGGTGGCGGCCGGTCTCGCCGAGGCGGAGGGCCGGCTCAGCCTCGACGACCGCGTTCTCGATCATCTGCCCGAGCTGCGGACGATCGCCGCGGACGGCTTCGCCGAGGTCACGCTCCGGCAGCTGATCACCATGACCAGCGGTTCCAGCCACGAGTGGTTCACGTACCAGCCGATCGAGGTACCCGACCTGCTGCACGCGTTCGTCGCCGCACCGATGGCCGCCGCGCCGGGCGGCAGCTTCCTCTACACCGGCTCCGGCCCGTACGCGATCGGCCGGGTGATCGCCCGGGTGACCGGCGCCGACCTGCGCGCCTACCTGCAGCCGCGCCTCTTCGCGCCGCTGGGCCTGCACCATCCCGGGTGGCACACCTGCCCGCTGGGCTTCCCGCTCGCCGAGAGCGACCTCTTCCTGACCACCGGGGAACTGGCCCGTTTCGGCCGGCTGCTCCTCCAGGGCGGCGAGTGGGAGGGCCGCCGGATCATCCCCGCCGCCTTCGTCGAGCGGATCCCGGCCGAGTCGGTCGACACGTCGAGCGTGACCGATGACGTCCACTACGGCAGCGGCTACGGCCTCGGCGTCTGGCTCGGCCGTGACGGCACGTACCGGATGGACGGCAAGTACGGCCAGTTCGTCGTCGTCGACCCGCGCCGCCGGGCCGTCGTCACCGTCACCGCGCACACCGAGCAGGACGACGCCCTGCTCGACGCGCTCTACGACCTGGTCCTCTCCGGAATCGACTAGCCGGCCGGCAGCAGGAACGCGAAGAGGCGCACGCCCACCATCCCGTTCGGCAGCGGTGAGCCGGCCGCCGCCGCGACCTTCATGCCCGCGTCCCACGGTTCTCCGTCGAGGAAGACCTCGTTCGTCATCAACCGCGTCTTCTCGTACGCCGTGAAGAAGCGCAGCGCGTGCACCGCCCGGGTGAGGGGCACCTCGCGCAACGCGGCGAGCAGCCGGTCGAAGAGGGGTTCCGCCGACGGGACCGGTTCGGTGGCGAAGAGGTCGACCTGGGCGCCGAGGCAGATCTCGAACGCGCCGCCCGGGTGCTCGTACCGTTCCCAGTGCACGTGCTCCCCGGCCGCCTCCCGGTCGATCAGCGTGCCGATCAGCGGGTAGGCGACGGCCCGCTCGAACATCGCGAGGCACTGGAAGATCGCCTCGCGCCAGGTGGGGGCGACACCGGCGCAGCTCTCCACCATCCACGGCCGGGCCAGCGCGGGGTGGTCCACGGCGAAGTCGACCTGGGCGACCACCAGGTCCGGGGTGGGCCGCGGGTGGGCGACGAGCGCGGCCCGGAAGGTGGCCTCGCCCAGCCGCATCTCGCCGTCGAGCGGCACGCCGTACGCGGCCATCCAGTGCGCGAAGACGGTGGCCGGGGCGGGTACGCCACCACTGCCGGTGCCCGCCTCGGGAAGCGGCGCGCCGAGCCCGACCGGTCCCAGCGCGAGGTCACCGGGCTGGGCGCCGCCGTTCAGCGCCTGGACCACGGCGGCGACCTCGCTGCTGTACCCGGCGATCCGCTCGATCTCGGCGTTCTCGGCGGTCAGCGCGCGCTCCGCCGCGGCGGCGAAGACCGGTTCGTCGGCGAGGAGCCGGGTGGTCCCGCCGTCCAGGAACTCGTCGGCGACCCGGATGCCGGCGAGCAGGCGACGGCCGTACGCCAGGGGAAGGAAAACGGTCAGCCGATCGGCGAGCCAGGGCTCCAGCCCGCCCGCGATCAGGCTCGCCCGGATCTCGTCACCGGCCCGCATCTCCGCGGTCTCACAGAACGCCGCGACACCGACCGCCACCGCCTCGTCCAACATCGCGTGAGCGTAACGGCCTTGATCGCGATTTCACAGAGCCACGGCGAAGACCTTCACGACCGCCCGGGGACGCCGATCAGTACCGGTGACGGCCCGGAGACCAGGGTCGGCGGCGACCGGGGTCGCGCATCTATCATTCGGGGCCAGCCTGTCCGCGAGGGCGGCGACGATCTCTTTAGGACATGACACATGACTGACCCCACGGCCGGAGCCCCGGGCGAACCGGTTCCCGCCCCGATAACCCCGCCGCCGGCCCCGGTGGCGGACGACGTGACCGAGCCACACCGGCCGGTGCCGGACGACGTCACCGAGGCCCGGCCCGCCACCGCCGAGGTCACCCCGGTGCCGTCGGCGGATCCCACCGAGGTCCAGCCGCCGGTGTCGCCGTGGCAGCCCCCGCCCGGCTACGAGCCGACGCAGCCGCAGGCGCCCGTCTACGACCCGACCCAGGCGTACCCGCAGCCGCCCACCTACGACCCCACGCAGGCGTACCCGCAGCCGCCCGTCTACGACCCGACCCAGGCGTACCCGCAGCCTCCGGTCCCCGGTTACCCCGGCCAGCCCGCGCCGGGATATCCGGTGCCGGGCCAGCCGGTCTCCGGGCAGCCGGGCCAGGCGTACCCCGCTCCGGGCCAGGCGTATCCCGCTCCGGGCTATGCGCCCGCGCCGGGTTACCCGGCTCAGCCCTACCCCGGCCAGCCCTACCCGCCGGTGTCGGGAGTGCCCGCGCCGGGGCAGCCCGCCGCCTACCCGGTGCCGCCGGTCTCCGGGATGCCCGCCTCCGGGGCGCCGCAGGGGTACCCGCCGCCGCAGTACGGGGCGGTCGCGCCCTACCAGCCCTACCCGCAGGCGCCGTACGGGAAGGCGCCGGGCTTCGTGCCGGGCAACCTCCGGCTGGCCTCACCGGGTGCGCGGCTCGGTGCGACGGTGCTGGACTTCGTGCTGGCGCTCATCACGCTCGGCCTCGGCTGGATCATCTGGTCGCTCTTCACCTGGTCCAACGGGCAGACCCCGGCCAAGCAGCTGCTCGGCCAGGTGGTGGTCAACGAGACGACCGGCGAGGTCTTCGGCTGGGGCCGGATGGCGCTGCGCGAATTCGTGATCAAGGGATTCGTCAGCGCGATCGCGAGCAACCTCTCGTTCGGCATCTTCTGGTTCGTCGACTCGCTGATGATCTTCGGTGAGGGCAACAAGACCCTGCACGACCGCATGGTCGAGTCGATCGTCGTCTACCGCTGACCACCGCTCCTCCCCGGCCGAGGGTCGTGTCTCGTACTCGCGCGGGTACGGGACACGACCGGCCGGACTTGATCGACATTCCATGATCAACCGCGGGGATGATCTTCGCGGCTGGTGGTCAGGGGTGCCTCGGCAGGCCGGAGAGACCCGTGAGCGCCAGCTTTCCCGGCGCGGCTGGCGTTCACGGGTCTCTCGGGCGCCGGAGACACCCCGGATCGCCAGCCGACGGGCCCGAGGCACCCCGGATCGCCAGCCGACCGGCCGCGGCACCCCGGACCGCCGGCTCACCGTCCGCGGGGTACCGCCCGACCGGGTCCACGAACGAACCCCGGCAGGCGGGGCCGGCGATCCGCGGGCGGCGAGTGTTCGGGCGGGCACCCGGTCACGGGATCCGGCGTCCCGCCCGGGTGGTCCAGATGTGACCAGCAGGGTCACGGGTGTCTCCCGGCCCTCGAGACAGCCGCCGGCACCAGCCGACAGGTCAGCCGCCGGAAAGAGAGCCGGAGGGGGAGCCGACAGGGGAGCCGGAGGGGGAGCCGACAGGGGAGCCGACAGGGGAGCCGGCGAGGGCGAGGACGCGGCGGGCCTCGCGGACGACGGCGAGGTCGACCATGCGGCCCCGGGCGTCCAGGCACACCCCGCCACCGGCCGCCGTGAACCGGTCGAGCACGTCCCGGGCCGCGGCGACCTCCCCGGCCGACGGGGTGAAGACCTCGTGGATCACCGGGATCTGCGCCGGGTGGATGCAGGCCCGGCCCCGGAAGCCCAGCCGTCTCAGGGCCAGCGTCGAACGGCGGAGCGCGCCGAGATCCCGGAAATCGGTGGAGACCGCGGCGACCGGGGGCTCGATGCCGGCGGCGGCGGAGGCGAGCACGACAGCCGACCGTACGTGCAGAAGCTCCCGCTCGTCATCCCCCACGGTGACCCCCAGCTCCGCGGCCAGATCGGCCTCACCGATCTGCAGCCTGGTCACCCGGGGCGCCGCCGCGATCTCCGGCGCGGCCAGGATCGCCCGCGGCGTCTCCAGCAGGGGTACGAGCCCCACCCCGCCCCCGGGATCGACCTCGTCCAGCAGCGTCGCGAGCCCCCGCAGATCACCGGGTGACGCCTTGGCGACCACCAGCCCCCGCAGCGCCGCAACGTTCACCGCACGGGCATCGTCGAGACCATGCTGACCGGAATTGATCCGGACCCAGACGGGGGCGCCCGACGGCAGCGCGTGCAACCACGCGGCGACCGCCGAGCGGGCCGCGGGCTTCTCGGCCGGGGGTACCGCGTCCTCCAGGTCGACGATCAGCGCGTCGGCGCCGCGGGAGAGCGCCCGCTCCAGCATCGCCGGGCGGTTGCCGGGGACGTACAGGAAGGATCTCATCCGATGGCGGCCGATCCGGCGAGCAGGGAGCGGGCGATCACGACCCGCTGGATGTCGTTGGTGCCCTCGCCGATCATCATGAGCGGGGCGTCGCGGTAGAGACGCTCGACCACGAACTCCTTCGAGTATCCGTAGCCGCCGTGCACCTGCATGGCGTTCAGCGCGCAGAAGACCGCGGCCTCCGAGGCGAACGCCTTGGCCATCCCGGCCTCCATGTCGACCCGGTGCCCGCCGTCCGCGCGGGCCGCCGCCCAGTAGACCAGCAGCCGCGCGGCCTGGACCCGCGTCGCCATCTCGGCGATCTTCAGCTGGATCGCCTGGAAGTCACCGATCGACCTGCCGAACGCCGTGCGCCGGCCGGCGTAGCGGAGCGCCTCGTCGTAGGCGGCCTGGGCGATGCCGAGCGCCCGCGCGGCCACGTTGATCCGCCCGGTCTCCAGGCCGGAGAGGACCTGCTGCATGCCCTTGCCCTCGACGCCGCCGAGCAGTTGCCCGGCGGGAACCCGGACGTCCTCGAAGAGGACCTCGCACGACTCGGTGCCCTTGTACCCGAGTTTCGGCAGGTCACGCTCGACGGTGAAGCCGGGCGTACCGGCCTCGACCAGGATCACCGACATGCCGCGGTGCGCCGGGGAGGCCGCCGGATCGGTCTTGCAGAGCACCGGCAGCGGGTCGGCGTGCCGGGCGTTGGTGATCCACGTCTTGCGCCCGTTGAGCACGTAGGAGTCGCCGTCGCGGACCGCCGTCGTGCTGATCCCCTGCAGGTCGGTGCCGGCGTCCGGCTCGGTCAGCGCGATCCCGGTCCGGCGCCGGCCGGTCGCCAGGTCGGGCAGGTAGCGCTGTTTCTGCTCGGTGGTGCCGTGCCGGGCGATCAGCCAGCAGGAGAGGGAGTGGCTGCCGAGAATGCCGGCGATGCCCATCCAGCCCTTGGAGATCTCCTCGAAGACCAGCGCGAAACTGACCATGTCGGCGCCGAGACCGCCGTACTCCTCCGGGACGGTGAGACCGAAGAGGCCCAGCTCGCGCATGGTCTCGACGATCTCGGTGGGGTAGCGGCCGCTCGCCTCCCACTCGCTCGCGACCGGGCGGATCTCCCGGTCCACGAAGTCGCGGAGCACGTCCCGGAAGAGGCGCTGCTCGTCGTTGAGGTCAAAGTCCACTTCTCACTCCATGGTCGCAGGAGGAATAGCCACCGGACGAAAGACGGCGAGCCCGTCGCGCAGGTCCAGCCGGACGGGCTGGTCACACGCGGGATTCGGGTCGTCGATCAGGTGGGTGAGCACGATCGGGCCCTCGGTGAGGCGGACCCGGGCCAGGATGTAGGGCTGCTCGGCCCGGTGGATCACGGTGAAGCTGTCCACCACCCCGGTTCCGGCAGCCGGAGTATCCGATAGATCGGATGAACCGCACGCCAGGCAGATCGGGCGTGGATGATGCTGAAATCTCCGGCATGTCAGGCAGATCTGCAGCATCATCGGCCCACCCCCAGGACCACCGTCGCGTGGCTGGAGAAGATGCCGCCGGTCCCGTGCACCAGCGCCGTCGAGGCACCGTCGCGCACCCGCCGCACCGCCTCCACCAGCAGCAGCACCCCGAGCTGACCCGGATGGCAGTACGCCAGTCCCCCACCGCCGGTGTTGTGCGGCACGGTCACCCCGAGGCCCTCCCCCGGCGCGGCGAAACCCAGCGCCTCCATCCCGACCGGCACCGAGATCGTGAACGAGTCGTACAGCTGCACGACGTCGATGTCGGCCGGGGTGAGACCCGCCCTCGCGAACGCCCGCTGTCCGGATTCGATCGCTCCGGTCCGCAGCAGGTCGGGGGCCGTCGCCATCCCGGTGTGGGTCAGCGCCTCGCCGTACCCCAGCACCTCGACCGGCGGATGCCGCAGCCCACGCGCCCGGTCGAGAGCGGTCATCACGATCGCCCCGCCACCGTCGGTGACCAGGCAGCAGTCGAGCGCCCCGAGCGGCGACGAGATCATCTCCGCGGCGAGCACGTCGTCGACGGTCAGCGGCCCCTTCCCGTAGGTCCAGGCCGCCGGGTTGCGCTGCGCCCGGTCCCGCGCCGCGACCGCGACCGTGGCGAGATCCGCCCTGTCCAGCCCGTAGGTGTGCAGATACCTCTGGGCGACCATCGCGTAGTAGGAGATCGGGTAGAGCGGCCGGTAGGGCGCCTCGTGGATCGCCTCCGGCGTGCCCTCCTCATAGACCCCGGCCGGGTTCCGGCTGCGTGCGCTCCGCTGATTGCTCGCGTACGAGATGACCACGGTCGTACACTGTCCCGCCGCGATGGCCTGTGCGGCTCTCGCCACGTACATCTCGAACACCGCCCCACCGGCGAACGTCGAGTCACACCAGGACGGCTGGATCCCCAGATGGTCCGCGAGTTGCGTGACCGAGAACCGGGAGATCCCGTTCGTCGCGATCCCGTCCACGTCGGCGAGCGTGAGCCCGGCGTCCGCGAGCGCCCGGGTCACCGCCTGCGTCTGCAGCTCCAGGATCGGCTTCCCGGTCTTCCCGAGATCACATTCGGCCGCGCCCACGATCGCTGTTCCGCGAGAGTTCATGGCGCCCGCAGTACGGCCGAGGCCGGCGCCACCGCGACCCGGCCGTCCCCGGCCACCTCGACCCGCAGGTCCACCTCGACGACCCCGTCCTCCTCGCGGGTCACCTCGCCGAGGCAGCGGATCGTCTCCCCGGCGAAGACCAGGCTCTTGAACCGGAACGACAGGTCGGTGATCACCGCGTCCCCGCCGAACCACTCGCGCAGCGCCATCGCCAGGTACGCCCCGAACACCTGCCCGTCCACCACCGGCCGGTCCAGGCCCCGCTCGGCGAGGTAGGCGGCGTCGTAGTGCAGCCGGTGCCAGTCCCAGGTGGCCCCGGCGTACGCGATCATGTCGGGCAGTTCGACGGTGCGCTCAAACGGCGACATAGATCAGGGTCTCCTCGTTGACGGCGAGCAGCAGCCCGGTCTGGTCGCGGTAGGTGGCGATCGAGGTGACCACCAGCATCCGCTTCCCGCCGCCGGTGACCCGCTCGGCGATGTCGTCCAGCCGCCAGCACGCGGTGATCACGTCGTCCGGGCCGACCGGCCGGACGAAGCGGTACGCGTTCCCGCCCCGGACCAGCCGCGTCCCGGGCACCACGAGGTGCCACCCGTGCCCCGCGTAGCCGTCGGCGTCCCGGGGCACGTTCGCGTACTGGTTGGTCTCGCAGATCATGGTGGGCGGGGCGACGTCGCCGGCCAGGTGCGCCGGATCGGTGTCCCCGGTCGCCATCGCGAAGTAGCGGATCGCCGCCCGCCCGACCGGCTCCGGCGCGGTGTAGACCGCCTCCTCGCCGATCCGCGCGGCGAGCTCCGGCGTCAGCAGCGTCACGGGAGCACCGCCGTCGGCACCGTCTCGATCAGGAACTCGGGCCGGAGCAGCGCCGAGCAGACCACGCTGGTGAAGGTGGCGTTCGGGAAGTGCTCCTCGCGCAGCGCCCGGGTCCCGGCGTAGGACGGCACCGCGTCCGGCGTCAGGTACTCGACCACGTGCGTGACGTGCTCCCCGGTCCCGCCCGCCACGGCCAGCACGGTCTCGATGCTGCGGTAGACGAACGCGGTCTGCGCGGCCAGGTCGCCGTCGTGCAGCGCCCGCTGGCCGACCGGGTCGAGCGCGCCGAACCCGGCCAGGTACACGGTCTTCCCGGCCTGGACCGCGGGCTTGTAGGTGAGCGTGTCGTACCGCGCCCAGCCCGGGTTGAGCACCCGCAGCGGCGCGGTCGCGGCGAGCGCGTCGAGCGAGACGGCGGCGCCCGGCGCGACCGGGACGTCGACCAGGATGCCGGCCGCACCCGGGTGGACCGGTCCGGCGCCGAGGGCCTCCCGGCGCGGGCGGCCGCACCGCGGGTACTCGGCCCGGGTCGCGGTGGACGTGTAGTCGACGGTCCGGACCAGCGCACCGGTGTCCAGCCCGGCGACCGCGAGCAGTTCCACGATCCGCGCCAGGCACCGGCGGTACTGCTCCCGGAAGTCCCCCTCGGCGGTGTGCACGCTCGGCAGGTAGACCACGCCGTCCGCCACCCGGACCACGTCGGCACCGGCGGTGAGCAGCGCCCCGCCGCCGTAGTGCGCGGTCACCTCGACGGCGTGGTCCGCACCGTCGAGCAGCGCCGCGACCGGCACCCGCGAGACCGGCACCAGGTGGCCGGCGAAGACCGCGGCACGGGCCGACGCGAGGACGTCGGGGGAGGCGCCGGCGGTGACGTATTCGGTCACGTGCACCACGTCGCCGATGGTCAGCCCGGCGCTCGCGAGCGCCGCGCCGAGCAGCGGATAGCCGGGCACCGCCGGCAGGGTAACGGTCAACTCAGGCACCCTTCGATCGCATCGAGCAGGGCCGCGGCATCGGCACCGGCGTCCACCGCGGCGAACACCGCGCCGGCTCCGGTGCCGAGGTTCGCGGCGGCTTTGGCACGGAGTACGTCGCGGCCGGATCGGGCCTCGGCGGCGAACCGCCGGTCCGCGACCTCCAGGACGCCGGGCGCGGCGGCGGCGACCGGGCCGGACGGGCCGGTGCGCACCTGGATCCGGGCGGCCAGGTCCAGCACCTCGGGGCGGTCCAGATCCTCGAAGCTCTCCAGCCCGACCCACCCGTCCACGATCGCGGCGGCGACACACCAGTAGACGCTGAACTTCGCCTCGTACGCGCTGCGCGGCCGCCGCTTCTCCACCCCCGCGATGATCGGCACGGCATCCGGATGCAGCGTCACCGTCAGCGGCGCCCGATCGCCGCCCGCGTCAGCTGACATTTTCGAGATGCCGCCCGACGCGGTAGCGGAGGAGGTGGGGACGGGGGCGGCGGAGAGGGCGCGGGCCGCGTCGATCGAGGCGTGTGCCAGCTGGCAGCAGGGGTACGCCTTGATGGCGATCCGGGTCGTCTCCCAGCGTCTCCCGAGGTCGCCGAGCATCGCCTCCCGGTCCGGTTCGCGAGCGGCGAGGGCGTGGAACAGGCCGTAGGGGCCGTCGAGTGCGCCCGCCGGGCCCGTCGCACCGGCCCGGGCGAGGCGGGCGGCGAGGATGCCGTTCGCGACCGCGGTGCCCGGGTGCAGCTGCTTCGTGCTGGCCGGGCTGTGCAGGAACTCCAGCAGGCCGCTCGCCCCGCTCGCCGCGATCCCGATCGCGTTCGTCATCGCGGGGACGTCCAGGCCGAGCAGTTTCCCGGCCGTCACCGCGGCGGCCACCGGGCCGCACATCGAGGTCGCGTGCAGTCCCCGCGCGTGGAAACCGTGCGGTGCCGCCACCCCGAGGCGGCAGACCACCTCCAGGCCCGCGACCAGCGCCACGATCAGCTCGCTGCCGCGACTCCCGCACTCCTCTCCCACCGCGAGCATGGCGGGTACGGTCACCGCGCTCGCATGAACCAGTCCCCCGGGATGCGTGTCATCGAAGTCGAGGGCGTGCACGGCGACCGCGTTCCCGAACCCGGCCGCCACCGCGCCCAGCCGTTCCCCGCCGAAGAGCCGCGACTCGGGTGGCCCGCCCAGGCCGCGGGCCACGGCGAGCGCCGGCCCGGCCGTACCCCGGCGGAGACCGGCGACCGCGCAGCCCACCGCGTCGATCAGGTGCTCCCGGGCGGCGCCGGCGACCGCTCCCGGCAGGTCGCCGGCGCCGAGTCCGGCCACCCAGCGGGCGAGGACCACCGCGGCGGGTTCGATCACGCGGAGCCCCCGCGCGGGACGGGGGAACCGGGGGCGTGTGCACCGGGAGAACCGGCATCGTCCGGATCCGGAGCGCCGGGAACGTGCGGGCCGAACGCGCCGGCCTCCCGGAGCTCACGGAGTCGTTCCGGTGTGTAGTCCAGCAGCTCCGATACGTACGGTAAATGCTCGCCACGACGCGGAGCCCGGCGATGAGCCGGCGGTGATGCACCCACCCGGACCGGCGAAGCGACCTGTCTGACCGTGCCGTAGTGCGGATGCTCGGTCTCCACGATCATGCCCCGCGCGAGGGTGTGCGGATCGCGCAGCGCCGCCGCCACGTCGTTGACCGGACCGCACGGGATGCCGGCCGGTTCGAGGAGGGCGAGCCACTCGCCGGTGCCCCGGGTCACGAAGAGCGCCTCCAGCAGCGGCAACAGCTCCCCCGCGTGGGTACGCCGGTCGGCGAAGGTGGCGAACCGGGGCTCCGTCAGCACCGGGTCGCCGAGGACCGCGACGAGCCGCTGCCAGAACTTCTCCTTGGCGCAGCCGACCACGATCCAGCCGTCGGCGCTCGGGAAGAGCTGGAACGGCACGAGCGACGGATGCGCGGAGTACCGGGTCCGCTCGGGGGTGAACCCGGCGTTGAGGTGCCAGGCCGCCGGGTAGGTGAGCATCCCGATCGCGGTGTCGTAGAGACTGAGGTCGCAGTCCATCCCGGTACCGTCCCGGCGGGCCGCGTGCACCCCGGCGAGCAGCGAGATCGCGGCGACGAAACCACCCGAGTAGTCCACGATCGACAGCCCGGACTTGGCGGGTGGCCCGCCCGGCTCGCCGGTCAGGTCCATCCAGCCGGCCAGGCCCTGCAGGATGTAGTCGTACCCGGGCTGCCTCGCGCGCGGCCCGGTCATCCCGAAGCCGGTCAGCGAGCAGCAGACGATCCGCGGATTCAGGTGCTTGAGCCGCTCGTACGTGATCCCGATCTTGGCGGGGACGTCGCCGCGCAGGTTGGAGTAGACCGCGTCGGCGTGCCGGACCAGGTCCTCGAAGACGGCGCGCCCGGCCGGGTTGGCCAGGTCGAGCGAGAGGGACCGTTTGCCCCGGTTGAACGTCTCGAAGAAGAGCGAGTCCTCGCCGTGCTGGTAGGGCGGGACGTACCGGCCGACGTCCCCGCCGGTGACCGGCTCCTCGATCTTGATGACGTCGGCGCCGAGGTCGGCCAGGTGCACCGAGCCGAACGGGCCGGCGCCGTACTGCTCGACCGCGATGATCCGGATGTCCTCGAGGGGTCTCACGACGTCACACTCCCGACCAGGTCGATGAGCCGTTCCTGCGCCACCCTGGTCTCCTCGGGCGGCAGGCCGTAGGAGGGCGGCGAGAGCTTGACCGCGTCGGCCAGCCCGTCGTATTCGAGGAGCCGGGCCGCGCACTGGGCCGGTGTCCCGGCGATCGCGTACGCGTCGATCATCTCGTCCGGCACCAGGTCGCCGAGCGCGTCGGCGGGCTCACCCGCGCGCAGTGCGGCGGCGGCCGCCGCGGTGACCTGGCCGAAACCGGCGGCGTTGAAGGTGCCGGCGTACGACTTGACCGAGGCGTAGAAGCCGACCACGTTGGCCGCCCGCCGCCGGGCCGTCGCCGGATCCGGGTCGACCGAGCAGCACGCCGCCGCGACGATGTCGAAGCCCGGCTCCGCCTTACGGTGCAGGATCGGCAGGATACGGTCCTTCAGCTCGGCCGGGGGACAGAGCTCGTGGGCGATCCAGCCGTCGGCCACGTCCGCGGCGAGCGCGATCATCGCGGGCCCGACCCCGGCCAGGTAGATCGGGATCCGCTCGCGGACCGCCGGGTACGGCCGCCGCCAGCCGCGCACCCGGATGGACCGGACGCCCCTGTGGTGGATCGGGTCGCCGCCGGCCAGCACCGCACGGATGATCGCGACGGTGTCCCGCAGCCGGGGCAGCGGCCGCTCGAACGGGACGCCGTGCCAGTCCTGGTTGAGCCGGGCCACCCCGGTGCCGAGCCCGAGCCGGAACCGGCCCCCGGAGAGTTCGTCGAGGTCGGCCGCGTCCAGGGCGGTCAGCATCGGGCTGCGCGCGAAGGCCAGCGCGATGCCGGTGGCGATCCCCACGCTCTCGGTCGCGCAGGCCAGGGCCGCGGCCGTGACCGGAGCGCTGCGGTGCAGCTCGGGGGCCCAGAGCACGCCGGCGCCGGCCTCCTCGGCGGCCCGGGCGGCGGCGGCCAGCTCGGCCATCGTCTCGCCCCACGGCTGCACGTCGAGGCGCATCAGGCGGTCCCCGGCCCGTGACCGCGTTTGTAGACCAGCATCGCGCGCCGCCAGGTGATCACGTCGGCGCCGTCCTGATTGAAGCCGACGGTGCTGACCTTGACGATGCCCGCGTACGGCCGGGACTTCGACTCGCGGAGCTCGAGGACGGTCGACCGGGCGTAGACGGTGTCGCCGACGAAGACCGGATTCGGCATCCGGATCTCCTCCCAGCCCAGGTTCGCGAAGGCGTGCTGGCTGACGTCGGGCACCGAGAGACCGGTGACGATCGCGACCGTCAGGGTCGAGTTCACCAGCAGTTTCCTGTACGGCGTACCGGCCGCGTAATCGGCGTTGAAGTGGGACTGGTTGGTGTTCAGCGTCAGGAGCGTGAACCACGTGTTGTCCGCCTCGGAGATGGTGCGCCCGAGCGGGTGGCGGTACGTGTCACCGACGGTGAAGTCTTCGTAATAGCGGCCGAGCATGCGGCCGAAGCTAGCACTTGTTTCGCACAGTGGAAAGATGTTTCCATTCTACGATGCTAGCGGCGTTCCTCTACCTGCACATCGTGCTGATGGTCTTCTGGCTCGGCGGCGACCTCGGCGTCTTCTACTCCAGCCGGTACGTGATCGACCCGGCGTTGACCCCGGCCGCCCGCCTCACCGCACTGCGGATCATGTCCGGGCTGGACCTCGGCCCGAAGATCTGCCTGATCCTCTTCCTGCCCAGCGGCCTCACGCTGATCTCGCTGGACGCGCACGGCGGCTCGCTCTGGGGGATCCACCTGCTGCCCTGGTGGCTGCTGGTCCCACTCTGGATCGGCGCCCTCGCCTGGATCCGCCTGATGTACGCCGACCACCACGCACCCGGGAAGCACCCGCTGGTCCGCCGGGTCGACTGGCTCATCCGGATCGCGGTGATCGCGGGCATGGCGGCGACCGGCGTCTACACGCTGATCGCCGCGGCACCGTTCGGCGTGGACACGAACCCGAAGTGGCTGGGCGGCAAGGTGCTGCTCTACTCCCTCGCGATCGCCGCGGGGCTGGGCATCCGCCGCACGCTGCGCCCGTTCGGCCCGGCCTTCGGCAGGGTGATGGCCGGTACCGCGGACGGCGAGACCGAGGCGATCGTCACGGGCAGCGTGAACGGGTGCCTCCCCTACGTCTGGGCGATCTGGCTCTCCGTCCTGCTCGCGGGCCTGCTCGGCGTCGCGAAGCCGTTCGCGAACCTCTAGGGCTGATACCCCAGCTGGGCGGAGATCCGGGCGGCGCAGCCCTGGAGATCGGCGACGACACCCGCGTCGCCCTCCGGCTTGAAGCGCAGCGCCGGCCCGGCCACGCTGATCACCGCGACCACCCGGCCGTCGTGGTCGAAGATCGGGGCGGCGATCGAGGCGGCCCCGGTCTGCCGCTCGCCGAGCGAGGTGGAGTACCCGCGCTTGCGGACGGCGGCCAGGTCCTTGCGGAGCTTGGCCGGGTCGGTGATGGTCTTGTCGGTGACGGCCGCCAGCGGGTGCCGGGTGATGTAGGCCTCCAGCTCGAAGTCGGGCAGGAAGGCCAGGAACGCCTTGGACGACGCGCCCGCGTTGAGCGGGAACGGGATGCCGAGGCTCACCTCGAGCCGCAGTTCCTGGTCGGGGACGACCTGGTCGACGTAGAGCCGGGTGTCGCCGCGCCGCAGCGAGAGGGTGGCCGTCTCGTGGGTGCGCTCGGAGAGCAGCTTGAGCTCGGGCGCGGCCATCGCCCGGACGTCGGTGCGGGCCAGGTAGGCGCGGCCGAGCGCGACGGCGGCGTGGCCGAGGGCGTACCGGCGGGTGGCCGGGTCCACGGTGATCAGCTCGCGGCTGCGCAGCGCGGTGAGGATGCGGTGCACGGCGGCCTTGGTCAGGCCGAGCGCGGTGGCGATCTCGGTCACCCCGAGGTCGGGCTGTTCGGCGCGGCCGAAGTAGAGCAGCACGTCCATGGCCCGCTCGACGGCGGCGATGGACCGGGACTGGCCTTCCTCCTCGGCCGGCGCCGAGGTGGCCGGCGCTGGGGTGGCCGGCAGTGGGGTGGCCGCCGAAGCGGTACGGCTGGGCACAGCGAAACTCCCCCGGAACAGGATCGGAACAAACCTTGCCGAACTCTAGCCTGCCATTTCGCCCTGCGAAACGGCGTACCGTTCCGCGGTTGACAGCCCTCGGGCCCGTCGTTACCTTCAGCGTAACGCTGTTTCCATAAGCGAAACGAGGCTCTCTCCGGTGCCGGTCGACAGCACGACGTTCCGTTCCGTCCTCGGTCAGTGGCCGAGCGGCGTCTGCGTGGTGACCACGGCAGGTCCCCACGGGGCGCACGGGATGACCGCGAGTTCATTCTCCTCGGTCAGCCTGGACCCGCCGATGGTCTCCGTCTGCCTCGGCAACCACCTGCCCAGCCGTTCGCTGCTGGAGGCGGCGGGCCGGTTCGCGATCAGCTTCCTCGGCAAGGACCAGGCGCACATCGGGCGCCGCTTCGCCGGTCAGGACCGTGACATCACCGACCGGTTCGCCGGCTTCGACTGGGTGACCACCCCGAACGGCTGCCCGGTACTCGCCGACGCGGTCGCCTGGCTGGACTGCCGGATCGCGTACGCGTACCCCGGCGGCGACCACACCATCTTCGTCGGCGAGGTGACCGAGGCGGCCACGCCCCGGGTCGGCGCCCCGCTGCTGTTCCACTCCCGCAACTGGGGCCAGCTCGCCGACCCGCTGCCCGAGGGCATCCACCTCGCCGTGGACGTGCCGGCCGGCGACCCGCTCGCCGACACGCTGCGCCGGGGCGGCGCCCGGGTCCGCGCCGACGGCGGCTGCTTCGAGTTCCCGGCCGGCGGGCCGGACGGCCTGCCGCACCCCGAGCGGATCATCGCGGCCAGGCAGGCCGGGACCACCGTCATCGGGTACGTGCCGGACGCGTTCGACCCGTCCCGCGAGGACGAGGTCCTGGCCACCGCCGGGGCGCTCAGCGCGCTGGGCTGCGACGAGATCGGCCTGCTGGAGTCCGAGACGGTCCCGGCCTCGCCGCTGCAGGTCCGCCGGGTGCTCCAGGACGCGGTGGTCCGGGCCCGGCCCGCCGCGCTCCGGGTCCGCCTCGCCGGGAACAACCGCCTCGCCCTGGTCAACGCGCTGGTCGCGATGAAGAGCGGGGTCTCCTGCTTCGACGTCGTCGCCCCCGGATCGCCCGCCTCCGGGCTGCCGCTGGGCGACCTGCTCCACCTGTCCCGCCAACTCGAGGTCGGGGCCCCGATCGGCGCCGCCGACGTCGCGGACCGGGCCTCCGACCTCGCCCAGCTCAGGGAGTGACACCCATGGCCGACCGACTCATCGGCGAGAAGCTCGTGCACGACATGACCGTCGACGAGAAGGCCCGCGCCGCGCTCGTCGAGCAGGTGCTCCCCGCGCTGCGCGCGAAGGCCGAGCAGGCGGACCGGGACGGCGCCTTCCCCCGCGAGCACATCGGCCTGTTGCGCGAGGCGGGCCTGCTCGGCTTGATCGTCCCCGAGGAGTACGGCGGGCTCGGCGGCACCCTGCGGGACCTGGCCGCCGCGACCTTCGCGATGGGCAGCGCCTGCCCGTCGACGGCGCTCGCGTTCTTCTTCCACAACACCTCCGCCTCCCGGGGCCTGCTCCCCCTGGAAGCGATCGAGGCCGGGCTCTTCGCCGACGAGGACGTGCCGACGGTCAAGGCGTTCGCCGAGAAGGTGCTGCGGCTGATGTCCGGCGGGACCTGGCTGGCGAACTTCGCGAGCGAGTCGGTGAAGTCGAGCGGCGCCAACATCGCGATCGCCACCACCGCGGTCGCGGCCACCCGGGACGGCGCCCAGGGCTGGGAGCTGACCGGCGAGAAGTCGTTCGGCTGCGCCACCGGGATCGCCGACTACTACCTGGTCACCGCCCGGCTGGACGGCACCGAGACGGCCGACGGCCTGGTGATGTTCCTGGTCCCGCGGGACGCGGACGGGGTCACCGAGCGCCCGTTCTGGGACGGGCTGGGCATGCGCGGCAGCGCCAACCACGGCATCCGGCTGGACCGGGTCTTCATCCCGCGGGAGGACGCGCTCACCGTCCCCGGCGCGTTCGTGAAGATGCTCCGGTGCAGCCGGGGCAGCTTCGTCGGCAACCAGCTGGCGATCACCGCGGTCTACGTCGGCGCGGCGCAGGGCGTCTACGACGACACGCTCGCCCGGCTGACCCGTAGGACGTTCGCGGACACCGGCAGGTCGATCGCCGAGTCGCCGATGCACCAGGTGATCATCGGCGACATGACGGAGAACCTGGAGACGGCCTACCTGTGGCTGCGCCGCCAGCTGTTGCTGGAGACGTGCGAGCCGCCGATCGCCACCAAGTCCGAGGTGTACGCCCAGTGGCGGATCGCCAAGGGCTCGATCTGCCAGAACGCCTTCGACGTGGCGATCGGCGCGCTCAAGGCCTCCGGCACCTCGAACGCCACGATGAACGGGGTGGTCGGGCGGGCGCTGCGCGACCTGGCGATGGGCCTGGTGATGACGTTCCCGCCGGAGCGCGGCCGTCTGGAGGCCGCCTCGGTGATCACCAGCGACAGGGCGAACGAACTCTTCGCGAGCGTGGCCGAGTGAGAGACCTGGTCGACGGCTCATGGGCCGACTGCACCGCACTTGTCGGCATAAATCTGGAAAATCCGGCAACCGGCGAGGTGATCGGCCCGGCGCTCGGATCATCACCCGAGCGGGTGGAGGCGTCCCTCGCGGCGGCTGATCGACTCGGCGCCTGGGATGCTTCCGTAGAGAAAAAAGCCGATACATTGGAACAAATCGCCGCCAAGGTCGGCGAGGCGGCAGCGGAGATCGTCGCGCTCGAAGCGAAGGCCACCGGCGTCCCGATCCGCCAGACCACCCCGCTCGGGATGATCCTCGCGGGCGCTTTCGCCCTGGCCGCGGGCCAGTTGCGCAGCGGGATCCTCACCTCGACGGCGACCCGCGAGGACGGCCGCGAGGTGCTGGTCGAGCGCCTGCCCTGGGGCCCGGCCGCCTGCCTGGTCCCGTGGAACGCCCCCGCGCCGATGGCCGCCCACAAGGTCGCCAACGCGCTCGCCGCCGGTTGTCCCACGATCCTCAAGCCTTCCGAGTACGCCCCGTTCGGCACCGAACGGCTGGCGGCGGCGATCGACGAGGTGCTGCGCGAGGCGGGCGCCCCGGCGGCGTTGTTCCAGCTGCTGCACGGCGGCGCCGAGGTGGGCGCCGCGATCGTCGGGGACCCGCGGATCCGGGCGGTCTCGTTCACCGGCGGGCTCGGCGGGGGCCGCGCGGTCGCCGCCGCCTGCGCGTACGACATCAAGCCGGTCCAGCTGGAGCTCGGCGGCAACAACGCGCTGATCGTGCTCCCCGACGCGGACGAGGCGATCGCCGCCCGCGCCGCCGCCGACCTGCTCACCACGCTGAACGGCCAGTGGTGCCGCGCGCTGGGCCGGCTGATCGTCCCGGCCGGGCGCGAGGAGGCGATCACCCGGGCGGTGCTCGACCGGGTCGAGACGCTGGCCACCGGCGACCCGGCCGACGCGGCCACCGACTACGGCCCGCTGATCCACTCCGGTCACCGGGCCACCGTCGTCAAGGCCCGCGACGACCTCGGCGGCACGGTCCACGAGGCCGCGCTCACCGGTCCCGGCAACACCCTGGCGCCCGCGCTGGTCACCGGCGCCGACCCGGCCCGGACCACCGGCGAGATCTTCGGCCCGGTCGCCGCGGTGCACGGCTACACCTCGATCGACGAGGCGATCGCCCTGGCCAACGGCACTCGCTACGGCTTGGAGGCCTACGTCATCGGCACCGACGAAGCGGCCGCGCTGACGGTCGCCAAGCGTGTCAGAGCCGGCGAGGTCAAGGTCAACGGTTCGTCGATCATGAGCCTGCACCTCTTCACCCCGCGTCCCGCCTGGGGCATCTCGGGATACTCGGAAGAGGGCACCGCCGAGACGTTGCTCTTCTTCACCAACCCGCGCGTCGTGGGCGTCGAGGGTGGTTTCGCGCTACACAGTCGCTCATGACCGCTACCGCCTTGCGGGCGCTGCTCGCGTCCGACCACGTCACCCACGTTCCCGGGGTCTACGACCCGGTGACCGCCGCCCTCGCCGTGCGCGCCGGTCACCGGGCCGTGCACCTCTCCGGCGCGGCCGTCTCGGCGACCATGCTGGGCCGGCCCGACCTCGGATTCGTGCACGCCACGCAGATCGCCGACCGGGCGTCCACCCTGGTCCCGGCGCTGGACGGGATCCCGCTGCTGGCCGACGCGGACACCGGGTACGGCAACCCGCTGCAGGCGGTCTGGACCGGCCTCGCCTACGCCCGCGCCGGTATCGCCGGGCTGCACCTGGAGGACCAGGTCAGCCCGAAGCGCTGCGGGCACCTCGCCGGCAAGGAGGTGATCGACACCGCGCTCGCGGCCGCGAAGATCGAGGCGCTCGCCGACCAGGTGCCGCACCTCGCGGTGATCGCCCGGACCGACGCGTACGCGGTCCACGGGCTCGCCGACACCGTCGACCGGTGCCGCGCGTACGCCGCCGCCGGCGCCGACGCGGTCTTCCCCGAGGGCGTGGACCGCCTCGAGGACCTGCGCGAGATCCAGAAGGCGATCCCGGGCGTACCCCTGGTGATCAATCGCAGTGAGGCCGCGGCGCGGCACGCCGCCGCGACCGACGCGGAGCTCGCGGAGGCCGGCGTCCGTCTGGTGCTGCACCCGGTCGCCGCGCTGCTCGCCGCCATGCGCGCCGCGTCGCTCACCTACCGCGCCATCGCCGAGACCGGCGGCGCCGAGGCGGTCGACCGGATGCCGTGGGCGGCCTTCACCGCGCTGGTCGGCCAGGACGAGGCCCTCGAACTCGACGCGCGCTACATCCCACGGAGGCTGGAGACGTGAACCGCATCCTGGTCGCGGGCGCCGGGCCGGTCGGCCTGACCGCCGCGCTCGCGCTGGCCCGGCGGGGCTTCCCGGTCACCGTCCTGGAGTCCGGGGACGGGCTGGCCGCGGAGTCCCGCGCCTCCACCTTCCATCCGCCGACCCTGGAGATGCTCGACGAGCTGGGCGTCGGCGACGAGCTGCACGCGCGGGGGCTGATCTCGCCGACCTTCGCCTACCGGGACCGCACCGAGGGCCTGATCGCCATGCTGGACCTGACGGTGCTGGCCGGCGAGACCCGGTTCCCGTACCGCCTGCAGTGCGAGCAGTCCAAGCTCACCCCGATCCTCCGCGACCACCTGGTCCGGCACGAGGGCTGCGAGGTCCGGTTCGGCTGGCACGTCGACGGCGTGATCCAGGACGACACCGGGGTGACCGTGCACTCCACCGACGGCCGGGCCATCGCGGGCTCGTGGCTGATCGGCGCGGACGGCGCGCACTCGTCGACCCGCCGGGCGGTCGGCGCCGCGTTCGACGGGATCACCTACCCGGAGCGCTTCCTGGTCGCCTCGGTCGACGAGCCCCTGGAGTCCTGGCTGGACGATCTCGCCGCGGTGAACTACGTCTTCGACCCGGTCGAGTGGTGCGTGCTGCTGCGGACGCCGGACCACTGGCGGGTGCTGCTGCCGACGCCCGCCGAGACCGCCGACGAGGCCGAGTACGCCCGCCTCGACGACCGGTTGCGCGGCGTCCACGACCCGGGCCGCCCGTGGCGGGTCGCGCACGCCAGCATGTACCGGGTCCACCAGCGGGTGGCGGCCTCGTTCCGGATCGGCCGGGTGCTGCTCGCCGGCGACGCCGCGCACGTCAACAACCCGCTCGGCGGCCTCGGCATGAACTCCGGCATCCACGACGCGATCGCGTACGCCGCCGCCCTCGCGACGGGTTCCGACGAGGCGGTCACCGCAGCCGCGCGGGACCGGCGACGGATCGCCATGGAGTACGTCCAGAGCGTCTCCCACCAGAACTACGAGCGCCTGCGCGCCACGGATCCCCAGGCGCGCGCCGCGCACCTCGACGGCCTGCGCGCGACGGCGGCCGACCCGGCGCTGGCCCGCGCGTCCCTGCTGCGCAGCTCGATGATCGCCTCGCTCCGGCCGGTCGCCGCATGATCTCCCGGGAGAACCCCGCGCGCTTCGCGGAGATCGTGGGGACCGTGCCGGAGACGCTGCCGGACGCGGTCGACGCGATCGTCCGGAGGCTGGACGGGGAGCAGCGCGCGTGGGCGGCCCGGCCGTTGACCGGGCGGCTGGCCGCACTGACCTGGGCGGCCGGCGCGATCGAGAGCGCGGGCCCGGAGCTGGCCGTCCTGCTGGCCCGCGAGTCCGGCAAGGTGGTGGGCGACTGCCGCGGCGAGATCGGCTTCGCGGTCCGCTTCCTGCGGTGGGTGGTCGAGCACGCCCCTTCCGCGTACGCCGATGCAGAGGTCGACGACGCGCTGGGCCGGCTCGTCACGATGAGGAAGCCCTACGGGGTGGTCGCCGCGATCACCCCGTGGAACGCGCCGGTCATCCTGGCCATGCTCAAGATCGGACCGGCGCTCGCCGCGGGCAACGCCGTCGTGGTGAAGCCCTCGCCGCTCGCACCGCTGACCGTCACCCGGGTCGTGGAGCTCTTCGGCGCCCCGATCGGCGTGGTGCACGGCGGCCCGGAGACCGGGGCGGCCCTGGTCGGGCACGACCTCGTGCGCAAGGTGGCCTTCACCGGCGGGGCGGCCGGTGGCCGGGCGGTCGCGGCGCTGGCGGGCGACCGGCTCACCCCGTCGGTGCTGGAGCTCGGCGGCAACGATCCGGCGATCCTCCTGGACGACGCCCCGTTCGGCGACGCCGCGATGGAACGGCTGGTGATGGCGAGCTTCGCGACCAGCGGCCAGGTCTGCATGGCCGCCAAGCGCCTCTACGTCCCCCGCGCGCGCCTGGCCGACTTCGTGGACGCCTACCGCGCCGCCGCCGGCCGGGTGCTGACCACCGGCGATCCGCTCGCCGAGTCCGCGACCACCGGCCCGGTGATCTCCGCTGCCGCCCAGCGCGCCGCGAACGCCCTCCGCACCGGCGACCTGCACGACCTGGGCTGCTTCGACGCCGACCCGGACACCGGCTACTTCGTCCGCCCCGCCCTCGTGGTGGACCCGGCCCCTTCGTCACCGCTGGTCGCCGACGAGCAGTTCGCGCCGGTGGTGCCGGTGCTGCCCTACGACGACGAGGAGTCGGTGCTGGCCGCCGCGAACGCCGGGGAGCTGGGCCTGGGCGCCTCGGTCTGGAGCGCCGACGAGGAGCGCGCGTTCGCCTTCGCCCGGCGCTTCGAGGCCGGTTTCACCTTCGTCAACACCCACAACCGGACCGGCATGTCGCTGCGCGCCCCGTTCGGCGGCGTGAAGCGCTCCGGCTGGGGCCGCGAGTACGCCCACGAGGGGCTGGCCGAGTACGCCCAGACCTGTGTCATCCACGCCCCGGCCGCCTTCCGTCCGGGCACCGAGCCCTCCGCAGCGGGTCCGTCCGCGTATCCCCTGGGGTGAGCCCGGTCTGACAGAACCTCCGGCGGCGCTGGGTGACCGAGGAATCCCCGGGTTTCGGCAGCCCGGCGAGCAGGGCTCATGGCCGGCTTCCGGCTCGGGCGGTCCCGAACCCGTCCCAAGGCCCGGCGCCCAGCAGAACCACGTGCGGGTGAACTATCTACCCCCTCTAACCATTGCCTGTCTACCCCCCATAAAGTACCTTGGTGGCTACCACCATGAGGTACCGAGTCGTCAAAGCCGCACTGCTCGCCCAACGCTGCACATCCCGACAAGGCAAGGGCGACCACGAAAAGTGGTTCTGCCCCTGCGGCCAGCACATCGCGGTCGTGACGCAGGGAGGAATGGTGTCACCCGGGGTGGTCGGGGACATCATTAAGAAGCTCAGTTGCCTGCCAAAAGGATGGTTGCAGTGACAAAAACCTACGAGGTGCGGGCCAGGCACTGGGCGGGAGGCTGGGAGCTCCACATCGATCAAGTCGGGGTCACTCAGGTGCGCACCCTTGACAAGGCTGAGCGTCAGGTTCGTGACTACCTGGAAACCCTGCTCGGTCTGGACGTCAGCGACACCGTAGTGAACATAAACCCCGACCTGGGCGGCCTCGAGGAGAACGTGCGCGAGGCAAAGGAACGAAGCCGCGCCGCCGAAGCCGCGCAGCGCGCGGCTGCCCAACAAGCTCGGTTGGTCGCTGTAGACCTACGCAAGAGAGGTCTGTCAGTCAGCGATACGGCCACAGTGATGGGTGTATCGCGCGGACGAGTCTCACAGCTCGTCAAGACCCGCACGGCACAGCCACCGAAGGTCGCATCCCGTGCTGCGCCGCGCTAATTAGCAGGACAGCACCCCCGAACTCGTCGCCGTGGACTCCGCGGCGACGAGTTCTTGCTTTCTCCGGTCATTCGGTTCAGTCGACGACGGCGCGGGAGGCCAGCAGGGACGGAGCCAGGCGCCGAACTCCCCGCCAGGGTTCGTTCGGGGACCGGCCGGGCGGCACCCCGCGGGCGGTGACCTCGCGGTCCGGGGTGCCCCGGCCGGTCCGGCTGGCGATCCGGGGTGTCTCAGGCGCTCCGAGAGACCCGTGAACGCCAGCCACGCCGGGAAAGCTGGCACCCAGAGGTCACTCAAGCCCGCCGAGACACCCCTGACCACCAGCCACGACGGTGACCGGTGAGCCGGACGGTGACCCGGCGGCTGGCCGCACTGACCTGGGCGGCCGGCGCGATCGAGAGCGCGAGCCCGGAGCCGGCCGTCCTGCTGGCCCGCGAGTCCGGCAAGGTGGCGGGTGACTGCCGCGGCCTTGTACCGCACCTCCGCCGCCAGCCATGACCGAAGTCAGAATTGCCAACCTTTTTCAGGATAAGAATGGTCGTTAAGGCGGGCGATTCCGACGAAGGTACCGTGCGCCGTGGTTCGATCGTCGATCAAGAACGGGACGTGGTCAGCTCACGGGTAGGAATTTCTACCGAAAGGTCTGACATGAAAACTTTGTCTGCTATCCTCTCGGCCGGCGCCGGGATCGCGATCGGCGCGATGCCGGCCGCCCCGGTCCAGGCGGCACCCGCCGGCACCCAGGCGCCGAACCCGGCCACTGACGAGTTCGACAGCTCGTACTTCACCAAACCGGAATGCGTGCGCTCCGGAAGGTTGGGCAAGGACAACAGCGACTGGGTCGCGTTCCGCTGCAAGAGATCCGTTGACGAGAACGGCAATGAGATCTGGAGCCTCTACGTGACCACGGAGGAGCCCGCGGCCAAGCCCGAACCGAGGCCCGGCCGGGAACCTCAGGAGCAACCCCGGGAGGAACCCCGGAAGCCGGGCAAGAATCCGCTCATGGGCAACACCTGCGACTGGGTCTACATCCCCGCGCTCTGCGACGCCGGTTCCTGAACCCCGCACCGCCACCTCGAAGCTCGTTGCCGCTGGATACGCGGCAGCGAGCTTCGGCGTTTCCGGGGTGGACGACTACGCGGTCCAGTCGACGACGGCACGGGAGGCCAGCAGGGGGCGGACCCAGACGCCGAACTCCCGGTGCGCCGGGTGGGACTGGTAGGCGAGCAGGTCGCCGGCGTCGTGGTGGGTGGTGCGCATGTGGAGATGCCAGGACACCTCGGTCGCCAGTTCGTCGGTGCGGACCTCCATCGACCGGATCGCCGGAACGACATCGGCGAGTTCTTCCAAACGCAACCTGGCCTTGGCAGCATCCCCGGCATCGGAAAACTTCATCAGGACGACATGCACCAGCACTGCGATCCTCCGAAACCCCTATTGCGAATGTGGCACCCGAGTGTAGTTTTGGGAAACGCCGTTTCGCTAGGGGGAACCGATGCCCGGGGTAGTACGCGTCGCCGCCGCCCAGATCGAGGCCGGCCAGGACGTGACCGAGAACCTCGCCGCCTGCCTGCGCGTCATCGACGCCGCGGCGGCACAGCGCGCTCAGCTCATCGTCCTGCCGGAATTCTGTAACCACCTCTCCTGGTACTCCTCGCGCACGCAGGCGCACGAGCTGGCCACCAGGCCCGACGACGACTTCCTGACCGCGATCGCCGCCCACGCCCGGCGGCACCGGATCTGGGTGAAGATCAACGTCACCCATGCGTACCCCGGCGGGCGCACCGGCGGCACCAACCTGCTGTTCGATCCGGACGGCCGGGTCGTCGGACAGTGCGACAAGCAGACCCTGATGGGCGCCGAGAACGACTTCCTGGAGCCGGCCGACACGGTCGGCCCGGTGCTCGACACCCCGCTCGGCCGCCTCGGCATGTACGCCTGCATGGAGGGCGTGATCAACGAGGTGGCCCGCGGTCTCGCGCTGCGCGGCGCCCAGGTCCTGCTGAACAGCCTGAACAGCTTCGCGCTGGACGAGGCCGACCTGCACATCCCGGTCCGCGCCGCGGAGAACAAGGTCTGGGTGGTGGCCGCGAACAAGGTCGGCCCGCTGCTCCCCCGCGACCAGCTCCCGGCGATCGCCGAGCGCCTCGGTGTCCCGCCGGAGTGGCTGCACGGCGCCGGCGAGAGCCAGATCGTCGCTCCGGACGGCACCGTGGTCGCCAAGGCCCCGCGCACCGGCGAGCACGTGATCGTCGCCGACATCCAGCCCGAGGCGGCCGACACCAAGCACCGCCCGGACGGCACCGACATCCTCGCCACCCGCCGTCCCGAGCTGTACGGCCCGATCGCCGGGCCGCCCACCGGCCGCCGCCGTGCGCCGGGCGACGGCGCACTGCCGGTCGCGGTGGTCCGCGGCGTCGGGCGGGTCCGGGACGCGGTGCTCGGCGGCGCCCGGCTGGTCGTGCTCCCCGAGCTCGCCGGGTCGCCCGAGGCGCTCGCGGACGCGCTCGGCGGCACCGGGGCGCACGCGGTCACCACGGTCGTGCGGGACGGCGTACACATGGGAATCCTGATCTCGAAGAACGGCATCGAGGCGCGGCAGCCGCAGCTGCATCCCTCACGCCGCGCGGGGGTGGCCGGGCTGGCCCCGGCCGGTAAGCGGATCGTGCCGATCGACCTGGCCTGGGGACGGCTGGCGATCGTGGTCGGCGACGACGCGCTCTACCCGGAGACCTTCCGGCTCGCCGCGCTCGAGGACGTGGACGTGGTCGCGGTGCCCTACCGGGCGCAGGAGGACTGGGAGCTGGCGCTGGGGCTGCCCGAGCGGGCCGCCGAGAACCGGCTCAACGTGGTCGTCGCCACCCCGCTCGACCAGGCCGCCGCGATCCTCGCGATGAGCCCCGACTTCACCCTCTGGACCGCGTGGCAGGGCCCGTTCACCGGCCGCATCTCCACGCCGGTCCGCACCGACGTCCCGCCCGGCGTCCCCCTCGGCGCCGCGACCGTCGCTCCCGCTCAGGCCGCGAACCGGATGGTGTCGCGGCAGACCGATCTCGTCGACGGCCGCCCATGGCGCCTCGTCGGCGCCCTGACCGAGTAGACAAGGGGATATCCCGTGGCGGAGACGCTGCAGCACGTTGAGGACATGGTCGACAACTCGCCCGTAGTCGACGTGCACGACACCTTCGACTTCTACCGGACGCTGCTCGCCGACCTGAAGGCGAAGATCGACGCCCGGTTCCCGACCACCCGCGATCCGTCCACGCTGGAGCTGCAGAGCTACGGGACCTACCCGGACGGGCCGGGCGGCTCGCTGGAGGCGTACTCCGGCCCGGAGGTGGACTGGATGGTCCACTCCTGGATCGGCAACCCCGGCGCGAGCTTCGCCAACCTGCACCTGACCTGCTGGCTCGGCCCGCAGGTGAAGGTGCCGCACCTGGGCATCGCGCTGCTGGTCTGGCCGGGCGGCTGGTTCTACCTGGACTCGGTGCCGCGGGTGAACATGGTCGAGGACGGCGAGTACTTCGATAAGTACTACGCGCCGCTCGACGAGGAGTGGCTGGCGCTGCGGGCCGACCCCGAGTTCGAGTACTTCGTCAGCCGGGCCGGGTTCATCCGGGCCAGCCTCTCGCCGACCGCGTACTGCTACTCGTTCGAGCGCAGCGAGCGGAACCTGCAGATCGTCGCCGCGAAGGCGCACGCCCACGTGGACCGCTGGCTGCGCTGGGTGGACGAGGCCACGCTCGTTCCCGAGGAGGAACAGGCCGCGCTCGCCGCGACCGACCTGACGATCCGGCGGAACATCGCCGAGCGGGACCCGGCGAACGTGATGGGCGTCCGGTTCTTCGGCGAGGAGACGACGAACAGGCTGGTCCGGGCCCTCTGGGGCGGCGACCGCGAGCTGCCCCGGCCGGGGGCGACCGCATGACCGTCCGGTCGATCTGGTGGGCGGCCTCGATCCCGGGCGCTTCCGCCCCCTTCGACACCGCTCACCTGCGCATCTTCTATCCGGCCATTTTTTCGGGTACGGACGAGGAACGGCTCTCCGGCGTCTTCGCGGCCGACGCGACGCAGGCCCCGTACCCGGTTGCGCTGATCGTCTCCGGGGTGAACGTGGGTCAGGAGGCCTACCGCTGGCTGGCGGTCGAACTGGCGTCACGCGGCTATATCGCGGTCACCTACGACTGGGTGGGTGAGTTGTTCGGCGGCCTCAAGGGCATCACCCCCGGTGTGACTCTCGACGCGGCCAAGCCCGACTCCTACGGCAGCGGGCCCACGACGCCGTCGGTGCCGGCGGTTCTGGATGCCCTGGCCTCGATGACCGGCCCCCTGGAAAACCTGATAGATCTGGATAAAGTCGGACTTATCGGCCATTCCGCAGGCGGCACCGTCATCCTGCAGAGCGCCAGGTTCTTCCCCGCGGTCAAGGCCGTAGCGGCCTACGGGACGCACACCATGGTCGCGACCATGCTGGGCTGGCCCGCCGGCACCGTCCTGCCCGCCCAGGTCGACTCCCCGGTGCTGCTGATGGCCGGCGAGAACGACGGCGTGATCAACGGGTCGGCCGACCGGTACGGATCACCCGAGCAGCACAGCCCGATCACCCGGACCTTCGACGAGGCGCTGCCCGACCGGGACGGCGCGAACCTGCACGTCACCTTCGCCGGGGCGAACCACTTCGGCATCGTGCACCCGGTCGACGAGACGGCCGCCCGCGCCTTCCTCGACCAGCCGGCCACCACCGATCCCGAGGTCACCCGGGCGGCGCTCGCCGACCTGCTCGCCGCGTTCCTCGACCTCCACCTGCGCGGCCTGGACGGCGCCGCGCTCGACAAGGCCCTCCAATCCCCCGACATCGCCGCGATCCGGCGGAGGTAACAGCCATGCTCAAGAACTTCTGGTACGCGGTGGAGTTCTCCGACCGGGTCACCACCACGCCCGCCCGGCTCACGGTGCTGGGGCAGTACCTGGTCGTCTACCGCACCCCCAAGCAGGGCCGGGTCGTCGCGCTCAGCGACCTCTGCGTGCACCGGGGCGCGGCCCTCTCCGGCGGCTGGCTCAAGGACGACAGGATCGTCTGCCCGTACCACGGCTGGGAGTACGAGCCGGACGGGCAGTGCAGCAAGATCCCGGCGAACCTGCCGGGGCGCGGCATCCCGAAGAAGGCGCGGGTCGACTCGTACCCCGTACGGGAGAAATATGGTTTTGTCTGGGTCTTTCTCGGTGATCTTCCCGAGGAGGAACGTCCACCGATGCCGGTGTGGCCGGAGTTCGACGACCTGGTGGAGAACGGCGGCAAGTTCCGGGTGGTGACCGGCGAATTCCTCTGGAACGCCAACTACGAGCGGATCCTGGAGAACGGCTGCGACATCGCACACGCGCCGTTCGTGCACGCCGGGCGCTTCGGCAACCCGGAGATGCCCGAGGTTCCCGAATACGAGGTGGAGCACCCGGACGAGTGGTCGGCGTTCGCCACCGTCGACCTGCACCCGCCGAAGCCCTCCGGCATCTGGGGGAAGTTCGGCCGGCTGGTCGGCAACGACCTGAAGAAGCGACCGCCGGTCACCACCTCGGCCGGCTGGATGCTGCCCAACATGATCAAGCTGCACGTTCGGCTGCCGATCGGCGACATGGTCATCTACGACACCAACATCCCGATCGACGAGACGCACACGCTGGTCAAATGGGTCGCGCTGCGCACCTTCTTCACCGGCACGTGGGCCAACAAGGACGCCGTCAACCGGACGATGCGGATCTTCTACGAGGACGCCGCGGTGGTCGACAAGGTCCGGCCCGAACTGCTCCCGTTCGACCTCGGCGCCGAGCTGCACATCAAGAGCGACATCATCGCGGTCGAGTACCGCCGCCGCCGTCAGGAGCTGGCCGAGAAGGGCTGGCTGCTGAACGAGGAGGACTTCATCACCGGCGACGTGCCGCGCCGCAAGGCCACCGTGATCGCCTCGCCGGCCCGCCGGGAGAACCCGGAACTGGGCCGCGCCTGGGTGCACAAGGCGCGCGGCGAGCACCCGACCGTGGCGGCGTCCCGGCTGATTTCACCTGAGGAGACCCCGTGAGCCTGCCCGCCGCACTCTCCGACAGCACGCTCGACAAGGTGCTGTCCCGCTTCCCGGTGACGCTGACCGAGGACCGGGCGCTGACCTCGCCGATGAGCCCGGCCCCGGTCGGGCGGATCCGGGTCTGGCGCGGCGACGGCCCGGTCGTCAAGGTCGTCAACGTCTCGCTGGTCGTCCCGCCCATCGGCCTGGACAGCCACATGATCTTCGCGTTCACGGCACCGGACTCCGGCGTCCCGCACTTCACCGTCGACTCGGTGGCGAACGGCGAGAACTACGCCTTCCACCTCGACCTGATCCCCCGGATCGACCTGGCCACGTCCCTCGCCTACCTGGACGAGGTCTACGAGCCGCTGACCGTGCTCTACAAGGAGGTCCGGGAGCGCGAGGGCCTGACTCCGGCGCATCTGTCGCCCCGGCAATATGCCCTCATGTCGCCCTGGATGCTGGTAAATCGGGCGACGGCCGCGGCTTTCGAGGGCATCGACGACGCCGTGGACGGATATTTCACCCACTGGGCGGCACTCGCCGATAAGGGTTTGTCAGTTTTTAGTGCGGAAAATCGAGACAAAGCGCACCGGGAACTGCTCTTCAGCCCGCAGATCGACCCGGTCTGGGGGCAGACCGTCCGGCTCCTGGGCGAGGAGCAGAGCGAATCGGTCCGGCGCGAACTGGTGAGCAACTGATGTCCGAGCCCAGCGTCTGGCAGCGGCGTATCGCCGGCGAGTGGCACGGCCGCCCGTCGCTCTTCGACGACACCGGCACCTGGTGCGGCTTCGAGGAGATCCGGCGCTCCTCGGACTTCACCGACGGGGTGACCACCTACCGGATGGACGGCGGGCTGATCGGCGGCGGTCACCTGGCCGGGCAGTTCCGGCTCGGCGCGCCCTTCTCGTTCGGCGTGATCGACTCGGACGCCAACCGGGTCTACACCGGTCCGGACTTCTTCGGCACCGGGCAGCCGTACGGCGGGTTCGTCGACTCGCACTACTACGGCCCCGGCTGGCAGGTCGACCTGAACACCTGGAACCAGGTCCTCCCCGACGGCGAGACCCAGGTCTACTCGTCCGTGCTCCACCAGGGCTGGGCCGTGGTCGGCTGCTTCAACGGCATCTACACCCGGGTCCCTTCGCGCGTGGACGGCCTGATCGAGGCGGAGACCCGGAACGGCCCGGTCCCCTACATCCTGCCCACCAAGGAATCCGGCGCGTTCACCGGCGAGCTGGAGCTCTGGGGCGCCGATCAGAAGCTGCGGGGCACGGTCACCGTCTCTCTCACGCTTCACCCCATCGACCTTTTGCGTACGCGACGAGTAGTGAGCTGGCACGGCGCCGGACTCGACCGCGAGTTCACCGTGGAGACGCGGCGGGACGGGAACCGGCTCTTCTTCGAGGGCCCCGAGGCCTGGGGCAACGCGATCGCATTCGGTCGCGCGTCGTTCCAGTCGGTCCACCTCACCGACGTCTGGAAGATCAAGGCCCGGGAGTTCGCCATCGACGCTTCACCGGGGATGTCCGCAGGGGGACGGCTCGCCGTGGTCTACGAGCTCTTCGAGGGCGCGCACCTGGACGGCGTGCTGCACGGCGTCCTGGAGTGGAGCTCATGACCGGGCAGGTCGTCGTGGTGACCGGTGGCACCCGGGGGATCGGGCGGGGCCTGGTCAACGCGTTCCTGGCCGAGGGCGCGTCGGTCGCGTACTGCGCGCGCAGCGTCGGCGACGACGTCCCGCTCGGCGCGATCGCCGTCGCCGCGGACGTCACCAGCCGGGCCGACGTCCGCAAGGTGTGGGACGCCGCCGTGGACAAGTACGGCAGGGTCGACATCTGGGTCAACAACGCCGGGATGGCCAACGCGCGGAAGAAGCTCTGGGAGCTCGACCCCGCCGAGATCGACGCCATCGTGGACCTCAACCTGCGCGGCACGCTGCACGCCAGCGCCGTCGTCCTCGATGCGATGCTGGCACAGGGGCACGGCGCGCTCTGGAACATGGAGGGCCTCGGCTCCAACGGCCAGATCGTCCCCGGGCTGACCCCGTACGGCGCGACCAAGCGCGGCCTGACCTACGCGACGTCGGCGATGGCGAAGGAGCTGGCGGGCACCCCGGTCCGGGTCGGACTGCTCTCCCCCGGGATGGTCGTGACCGACCTGCTCACCCGGGACTACGCGCCCGAGGAGCTGGCGAAGGCGAAGAAGATCTTCAACATCCTCGCCGACCGGGTCGAGACGGTCACCCCGTGGCTGGCCCGCCGGGTGCTGGCCGGCGTCCGGAACGGTGGCCGGGTCGCCTGGCTCACCAACCGCAAGGCCGCCTACCGGTTCGCCACCGCGGCGTTCGCGAAGCGCGACCTCTTCGCGGAGGGCTGATGGACTACCCCATCGTGCTCGCGCTGGAGGACTTCGTCCCCACGTTCCTCGGGCTGACCGGGTTCGCCCTGCTCGGCCGGCTCGCACCGACACCGCTCGCGGGCCGCGCCGGGCTGGCCGGGGCGATCCTGATCGGCGCGGGCGGCGTCTCCAAGTGCGTCTGGAAGCTCGTCTACGCGACCGGCATCGGCGACTGGAAGATCTTCGAGCAGTCCCTCTTCCCGCTGATGGCGGCCGGCGCGGCGCTGCTCTCCTGGGCACTCGCGGTCGCCGTCCGGCGTGGGGCGCGAACCCATTTCTGGCCGTTCGCGGTCGCCTACGCCGTCGGCGCCGCCGGCTCGCTCGCCGCGGGCAGCCTGCACCCGATGTTCGTGGTCGCCACCTTCGGCGTCACCGCGGTCAGCGTCCTCGGCGCGGTCGTCGCGGGCCGGTACCAGCAATGGTGGGCGATCTCCCTCTTCGTCCTCGGCCTGGTCCTGGTCACCTCGCTGGTCCCGCTGCGCCAGTCGCCGCAGCACGAGACCCTCGCCTACCAGTGGCTCGAACAGTCCCTCAACACCTCGGCGCAGGCCGCACTGCTCGTCGCGGCCTGGCTGACCGTGCGCGCGTCCCGCCGTACCCGAGAAGAAGAAGCGGAAGCGAAGGCAATCGCATGACCGACGCCCTGGGGTGGCGCCGCAAGTTCGGCGTGATCGCCCCCTCCACCAACACCATCGTCGAGCCGGACTTCTATCGGATGACCGTGCCCGGGGTGACCGCGCACTTCTCCCGGATCCACATCCGCAACCAGGACCTCTCCGACGACGCCAACTTCGAGAACCTGCTGGTCCAGATCCGCGGCGAGATCGGTGCCGCCTGCGAGCGGGTGCTCACCTGCGAGCCCGGCTACATGGTGATGGGCATGTCGGCGGAGACGTTCTGGGGCGGCGTCGAGGGCAACCGCGAGTTCGTCGCCCAGATCAAGGAGATCACCGGCCTGGAGGTGGCGACCGGCGCCGAGGCGTGCGAGCGTGCCCTGGGCCTCTACGGCGCCCGCAAGATCGGCGTGGTCACCCCCTACCAGCCGGTCGGCGACGCCAACGTGGTCCGCTTCTTCGGCGAGATCGGTTTCGAGGTCACCGCGATCGAGGGCCTGAAGTGCCCGACCGCGGTCTCCATCGCCCACGTCACCGAGGAGGAGCTGCGCGCGGCGATCCTCGCGGTCGACGGCCCGGACGTCGACGCGATCGTCCAGTGCGGCACCAACCTGTCCATGGTCGGCCTCGCCGACGAGGCCGAACGCTGGCTCGGCAAGCCGGTCATCGCCATCAACGCCGCGACCTGGTGGATGGCCCTGCGCGACAACGGCATCCAGGACAGGGTGTACGGCGCGGGCTCCCTGCTCCGCGATCACTGACCGTCGTCGGGAGACCCGCCTCGCGAGCGCAGGACGCTCAGCAGGCGGGTCTGGAAGGTCAGGGCGAGGAGGTCGGTCACCGGCGCACGCTAGAGGATGATCTTTAACGTCCTCTGGAGAGAAAGTGACGCCGACATGGATCACCGGGGGACGCTGATCCGGTACTGAGCTTTCCAGCAGACCCGGCAGCCGTATCTTCTCTACCCCCGCGCACCCATTGACCCTCACGCAGGTCGAGACCCTAGCGTCGCCCGCATGACACGAACCGACACCGCGCTGACCGTGGGCATGCTGGAGCCGATCCTCCGGGCCGCCTGGGGCCGGGACACCTGCGACCCGCACGACCTCCCCCACTGGCATCCCGCGAACCCGGAGCGGGGCCAGTGCGGGGTGACGGCCCTGGTCGTTCAGGAGCTGATCGGCGGCGATCTGATGCTGGGCGAGGTCTTCGTCGGCGACGACAAGGTCGGCCACCACTGGTGGAACCGGCTCCCCGACGGCACCGAGATCGACCTGACCGCCGGCCAGTTCTTCCCCACCGAGTCGGTCGTCGGCGGCGAGCCGCACCGGCCTCCGGCCGACGGGCCGGCCCGGTGCCGCGAGCAGTGGACGGTGCTCCGGGACCGGGTGTTCGCGGGCCTCGGCCGTACCAGGGAGGAAGCAGGCGCCGAAGCGCCCGCCGTATGACCGTGGCACAGTGTCGGCAGCCTAGACTGCGGGGGTGAGTCCTGCTTCGATTCGCGGGATGTCGTCATGAGTGACGGCGCCCTGAATCTCCTGCTCGGCGTGCTGCTCGCCGTCCCCTTTGCGATCACGGCGAATGTTGTGACGCCGTGGTTCGCGAGTCTGCTGAGCAGGATCAGCTTCCGCCGGGAGCTCACGACGGAACGGCTGAGGTGGGAACAGGAGAACCCCGCACACGACGATGCGACCGCGGACGACGACGATGTGTTGCCGCCCGCGTTGGACGGCGATCCGACCGGCGCGCCCTACTACTATCTCCGGCGATTGCGGATCCTGAACCTTCGCTGTTTCTCGGCCGTCGATGTGACGTTCCGGTATCCGGGCGACGGGAGCACGACGAAGATCTCCAACGTCAATCTGCTGCTCGGTGACAACGGGTCCGGCAAGTCGACGATTCTCAAGGCGGCCGCGATGGCGGCGCTCGGGCCGGTGCTCGACGCCTCCGGGTTCGTGCCGTTCCGGCTGGTGCGGCAGGGGCAGGAGAAGGCCACGGTCACCGGCACGTTCGCGTTCGGCGGCGAGTCGGAGGACGTCACCCTGAGCAGCCGGGTCGACATCACGCACCGCGGCGACTTCGAGCTCGCCGAGGCCCGCACGAACGGCCCGTTCTGGGACACGATCTACCGCGAGTCGAGCCCGGCGTTCTTCGTGGTCGGATACGGCGTCAACCGGCACGTCGCGGAGGAGTCCCGGATCGACCCCTCGCTGGAGAAGGGCCGTCGCCGTCGCCGGTTCCAGCGCGTCTCCAGCCTCTTCGACGAGACCGTGTCATTGACGCCGATCGGCTCGTGGCTCCGGGGCGTGGATCGTCGCCGCGCGGACGAGATCAACGACCTGCTTCGCGAACTCCTGCCGGAGAGCGTCCGCTTCACCGGGGACTTCGAGAGCGACGATCCGATCTTCACCCGGCGCGGCGCCTACGTCCCCTTCCGAGCGCTCTCCGACGGCTTCCGGTCGTACGTAGGTTGGCTGGGTGACCTGCTCTTCCACATCCACGCGGTCACCCCACGGCACGTCAAACTGCGTGACATGGGCGGCATCGTCCTCGTCGACGAGATCGATCTACTCCTGCACCCCGCCTGGCAGCGCCTGGTGGTTCCGGCGGTCGCCGGGGTCTTCCACAACGTCCAGTTCCTCTTCACCACCCACAGTCCGCTGGTGACCGGAACCCTCGAGTCGGCGAACATCCTGGTGACCCGCGAACCGACGGGTTCCGGCGGCTCCGGCGTCGACCGGGTGGACGCCGAGGTGCACGGGTTGAGCGCCGAACAGGTCCTCCTCAGCTCCTATTTCGAGCTCAGCTCGACCCGCGCGCCGGACGCCGCCGCGGACCTCGCGGACCTCGCCCGCCGCGCTGTCGCGGGCGACGAGGAGGCTCGCCGGTAGTACCTCCGCGCGCTCGCCGGCGACCAGCAGTGATCCGGATTCCGGTCGACCGGGATGCCCTGCGAGCAGCCATCGACCGGATCGCACCGACCTGGTGGACGCTGGCCGAGGCCGCCACGCGGGAGAACATCGCCGCCGGCGCGCATCTCAAGAACCGGGACGGCATCTGGTCCAGGGTCAAGGCGGCCTTCGTCGACCTGCAGAAGGGCAAGTGCGGCTACTGCGAACGGCGGCTCGGCAACGCCGGCATCGAGTGGGACATGGAGCACTACCGCCCGAAGAACGAGGTGAAGTCCTGGAAGGCCGGAGGCACGAACCCGGCGGATGTCGGTGGTGCGAGCAAGGTCGGCTACTTCCGGCTCGCGTTCGACGTCCGGAACTACCTGGTCGCCTGCAAGCCGTGCAACACGATCTACAAGAGCAGCTGGTTTCCCACCGGGGCGGCGCGCCGGCTCGACACCGGTGAGCCCTCGGAGCTCCGGACGGAATCACCCTTTCTGATCAATCCGGCGGACCCCGGGGACACCGATCCGGAGCGGCTCATTCACTTCCGGGGCGTGGTGCCACAGGTGACCGGTGCTCCGGGGCCGGACCGGCAGCGCGCGCTCGCCACCATCGAGCTCCTGAAGCTGGCCGAACGGGAGGACCTCCTCCACGAGCGCGCCCAGATCATCGTCGGAGTGTGGTTCGCCTTCGAGTCATCGCGGGCGTCCGAGGAGGAGCAACGAGAGCGGGCGCGGAAGAACCTGGAGGTACTCTGCTCCGATCGCGGCGCGCACGCCGACTGTGCCCGGCACTTCCTACGGCTCTGTCACGACGCCCCGGCCGAGGCCGCCCGGGAGGCGGATCGCGCCCTCGCTCTCCTTGTGCGGTAGCCCCTCAGGCGACGGCCGGACGACGGGTCAGCACCTGCGGGCCGGACGCGGTGATGGCGACCGTGTGCTCGGAGTGGGCCGTGCGGGAGCCGTCCGCGGAGCGGATCGTCCAGCCGTCGTCGTCGAACTTGATTTTGTCGGTGGTGCGGCAGAACCAGGGCTCGATCGCGATGGTCAGCCCCGGGTCGAGGCGCATGCCACGGCGGGGCCGGCCGCTGTTCGCCACGTGCGGGGACTCGTGCATGGTGCGGCCGATGCCGTGGCCGCCGAACTCGTTGTTGACGCCGTAGCCGTACTCGCGGGCCACCTCGCCGATCGCGGCCGAGATGTCGCCGAGGTGACCGCCGGGCTGGGCGGCGGCGATGCCGGCCTCCAGGGCGACCTCGGTGCACTCGATCAGCTTCAGGTCGTCCGGGTCGGGGGTGCCGACGACGACCGAGAGCGCGGAGTCGGCGACCCAGCCACCGATGCCGACGGCCATGTCGATGCTGAGCAGGTCACCGTCGCGCAGCACGTAGTCGCGCGGCAGCCCGTGCAGGACCGCGTCGTTGACCGAGAGGCAGAGCACGTTACGGAACGGCCCGCGCCCGAACGACGGCGCGTAGTCCCAGTAGCACGACTCCGCCCCGCGCTCCTTGATCCGCTTCCGCGCGTGCCGCTCGATCTCCATCAGGTTGACGCCGACCGCGGCGACCCCGCTCAGCTCGGCGAGCAACTCCCCGACGAACTGCCCCGCCACCCCCATCCGCCCGATCTCCTCGGCGGACTTGAGCTCGATCACGACAGCCTCCCTCTCCGGCCACACGCCGACGCCGGCGCGGCCACAATGCCACCCGGCCACCGACCGCGCTGCACACCCGGCGCCGGATCAATACCGGACACCAACCCGCACTCTAACGCGGTATTTTTATGCCGGTATTTTTATACCACGCCCGGTGGGGTTGCCAGAGAGATATCCTGCACCCATGGTTCGCCAACCGCTCACCCCCGAACAGATCGCCGCGGGCCAGCGCCTCGGCGTCGCCCTCCGGGTCGCGCGGTCCGACCGCAGCCTCATCGAGGTCGCCCTGGCCGCCGGCATCTCCCCCGAGACCCTCCGCAAGATCGAGGCTGGCCGCCTCCCCGCCCCCGCCTTCGGTACGGTCGTCTGCCTCAGCCAGGCCCTCGACATCCCCCTGACCGACCTGGCCGACGCCTGGCTCTCCGGCACCCCCGTTCGCCGATGACAGCCACCACGACCGACACGCCGACTCACCCACCATCGCGAACAGACCAACATCGACGACACCACGGCTGAGGCGGGCCAGCGGGACCACGCGGCACACGTGAAGATCCGCGAAACTGTGCATCGAGGTCGACCTGGACACCTGAACGTTCGGCGAAATGCCGCACGACCTGGGAAGTTGAGATCCTCGCCGACGGCGGATCGTCGGCGCCGGGTTCGCCGTCCCCGTCCTGCGGCTACCCCGCGAACTCGTTGAGATCCTCGCCGACAGCGGACCGTCGACGCTGGACAAGGCCGCGGTCCGCGCGCTGCTCGGGCCCGCACAGGTTGAGATCCTCGCCGACGGCGGACCGTCGGCGCTAGTGGACACGGTCCCTGTCGGAACCGAGCTGTTCCAGACCGTTGAGATCCTCGCCGACGGCTGGCCGTCGGCGCTGGCGCAGCACACCTACCAGATCCTCACCAAGCGCCCGGTTGAGATCCTCGCCGACGGCGAGCCGTCGGCGAGGATGATCTGTTCCGGAAGGTGTTGCGCGGCTGGTCCAAGTTGAGATCCTCGCCGACAGCGGGCCGTCGGCGCTGGCCGTCATGCCTGCGTCGGCGACGGGCCACGCCTGCTGGCCATTGAGATCCTCGCCGACGGCGGACCGTCGGCGCTGGTGCACGACACCCATGCCGGCGACCAGGCCGATCAGGTGTTGAGATCCTCGCCGACGGCAGACTGTCGGCGCTGGCTTGTGGGCGCGTGACCGACGCTGCCTCTCGGCCGCTGTTGAGATCCTCGCCGACGGCGGACTGCCGGCGCTGGCCGTTGACGAGATCCGCCCCCAGGTCGCCGGTGTTCGGTTGAGATCCTCGCCGACGGCGGACTGTCGGCGCTGGGAACGTCTCGCCGTCGATGGCGGCGAACCAGCCGAGGTTGAGATCCTCGCCGACGGCGAACTGTCGGCGCTGGTCGAACATGTCGTGCAAGGCTTCCGACGCACGGCTGAAGTTGAGATCCTCGCCGACGGCGGACTGTCGGCACTGGTCCATATCGGACTGGCTGGATCCCGTGAGAGATCTATGTTGAGATCCTCGCCGACAGCGGACTGTCGGCGCTGGGCTGAGGCGCCAGCGGCGGCCGCGGCGGTCGGTGTTGAGATCCTCGCCGACGGCGGACTGTCGGCGCTGGCGGCGTCGGCGGTGGCCCGGGCGCTCGTGCGGTCCCGGTTGAGATCCTCGCCGACGGCGGACTGTCGGCGCTGGTCGACCTCGGCGACAACTCCGAGGGCCGGGTCTACGTGTTGAGATCCTCGCCGACGGCGGACTGTCGGCGCTGGTGGCGATCCCGGACAGCTTGGTCCGTTCCGTCGCCAGGTTGAGATCCTCGCCGACGGCGGACTGTCGGCGCTGGTGGCGATCCCGGACAGCTTGGTCCGTTCCGTCGCCAGGTTGAGATCCTCGCCGACGGCGGACTGTCGGCGCTGGGGTGGGTGAGGTCGTCGCGCTGCACCCGCTCTTCCTGTTGAGATCCTCGCCGACGGCGGACTGTCGGCGCTGGGCTTCGCGAACAAGGGAAACAGTGTGGTGGTGGGCATTCGCCATGCCCGAAGCCGCATTCCTGTCCGGTTTGCCGTCATTTTTGGCCGGGAACCTCCCGGGGATTCGGGTCGAGCTTGGGGTTCCTAGATCAACTTTAGAGGATGTGGTCGCCGTGATGGGGCGCGAGTTCCGCTCGGCCTAACCGTTCCACGGTTTGCAGGGTGCCCTGGGTGAGACGGTACAGCCGGATGTCGTCGAGGGCGCGGTCGATGATGTCGGTCAGTTTCTGTTTGAGTACGGGTAGCTGGGCCGGCGTGCAGGTCACTTCGAAGACGGACTTCTGGACGCGGATGCCGTATCCCTCGCAGGTCTTCGCGACACGGCGTAGCCGGCGTTGCCCGGCCGGCGTGGTGGTGTCGACGTCGTACGTGAGTAGGTATTCCATCAGGCTGGGTTCCACGGGGTGTAGGTGGTGGCGTCGCCGCGCAGGTGTCGGGCGAGAAGCCTGGCCTGCAGGATCGGCAGGAGCGCGGCCGGAACCTCACGGCCGAGTTGCCGGTGAGGCCAGGTGCGGGACCGGCTTTCGCTCCACAGGGTGAGGAAGACTCGTCGGCCGTCTTCGTTGAGCTCGCAGGCGCCACCGGGATACTCGCTGAAGTGGGTGGACTGCAACTGGCGGCGGTTGATGGCGGTGAAGACGAGCCGATCGACCAACAGATGCCGCATCTCCTCCATCAGGTCCAGAGCGAGAGCGGGCTTTCCGGGTCGGATGCCGTGCAGGTAGCCGATGTAGGGGTCGAGGCCGACGTGTTCGATTGCGCCGTGCACGGCGACGCGCAACATGCCGTACCCGAAGGAAAGGGCGGCGTTGACCGGATCGGTGGGTGGCCAGCTGACCCGATGGGTGGGTGCGGTGATTTCGGCATGATCGACCAATAGGTGCTGCCACGTGGCCACGTTCCGCTTCGCGGCCTGGCCCTCGATGCCGAGGATGACGTTGATGTTGTCGGTGCCCGGCAGACCGGTCAGGTCGACGGCGATGGCTCTGGCGGTAGCGCGCAGCCTCTGCTGACGGGTCCCGGACGCGTCGGCGGCGGCCTTGAGCAGCAGTTGTCGGGTGTTCTGCAGCTTCCCGGCGACGATGACGCGGCAGATGGCCAGGCGCCGGCCCTCGTCCCGCAGCGCATCGTGTTGCGCGACGCGTAGCAGCGGATTGCCCGCTTGAGGACCGATGACCCGGGCGCGGAATCGGCCGTTGCCAGACAACCAGGTGACGGTACGCTGGTCGGCGGCGCAGCGGTGCAGGAAGTCGTCGGTGACGGTAACCCCGCTGAAGGCCACGACGTGGTCGATGCGGATCAGCGGAAGCCGTTTCGGGCCGGCCTCCGGGTGGAAGACTCGGACGGCGTCGTTCTCCAAGTGCAGGCTGGAGCCGGGTGTCATCACGTACAGGGTGTTTTTGATGATCTCAGGCATCCCAGGTTCCCAGTGGCCGCGGGGTGAACAGGTCGGCGGGGTCGTGCAGGGCGCGGGGCAGGCACTCGTCGAGCAGGGAGCAGCGGCGACAGCGACGGTCGGCTACCGGGACGGGCAGTTGCCGCGCCACCAGGACGGTACGGAGTCCGGCGACGATCCCGGTGATCGTGTCGAGGACGTCCGGCGTGATCTCGACCCGGTGGCGGCGCCGGTCGGCGTGGGTGAAGACCTGCGCGTACGGGACTTGCAGGTCGAGGGTTTCGCGTAGGCATAGCGCTTGGGCGGCCGTTTGCAAGTCGGCGGGGCCACCGGCCCGGTAGGCACCGATCTTGTGTTCGACCGGTACGGCCGTGCCGTGACCGATCTCCACGACGTCGCAGCGGCCGTACAGGCCGAGAATGCGGCTGTAAACCGGCACCGCGTAGTGCTGGCGGGTTCCCGGCGTGGCGGTGGCTCGGATGCCGGGGCGGTCTACGCGCTCGTGGGCCAGGCGTCCCCGCACGGTGTTCACATCGTCGGTGAATATGCCGTCGACGTGGATGAGAGCGGCCTGGCGTGGACAGTAGGCGTAGTGCTCGAGTGCGGAGATCGGGATGCGGGACGCGCCGTTGTCGCCGTCAGGCCACCACGCCATTGACGTACGCCTTTCGCTATGTGGCCGGTCTGCGGGGTACCGTGGGGTACCCCGCGCAGACCGGACCCGTCACGGCCAGAGGTCGACGATCTTGGTGAGTTCGATACCGTCCGGCAGAGGCGTATCAGCCCAGACCCGCCGGTAGTCGGTGAATGCTCGGGGGGCTTTCTCCGGGTTGTCGCGCTGAATGGTGAGCCTGCTGGTGAGGGCCTTGGCGGGTTGGATGCCGAAGGCGTCAGGGTGGGTGAAGACGTAGAGACCGCAGAGAGCCATCTCGCCTCGGGTGGCGGAGCGGTCATGGTCGAACATCGCCGTGATGGCCTGCCAGAGGGCGGCGAGGTCCTGCTCACTGACCCCGGTCTTGGTGGCCCGGGAGGCGGAGTAGAACAGGTGGGCGCGGTAGAGGCCGTACGGAATGGTCCATTTAGAACCGATCTCGGTGCTCTCGCCCCTATCGACGTCTTCCTGCCGGGTCTGAGTGATCCGGGTGATGGTGTGGTCGCTGGGCGACACAGCGTCGATGCTGCGAGCGAAGGTCATCTGTACGGGGCCGCGCACCTGACCGGCACCACCTTTGACGGCGCCGGTGCTCAGCACGCCCCCGAACATGCGGATATCGAAGTAGTGGTCGCACAGCCAGGCCTTGGCCTCGTCGCTCTTGCCGGGGTTGGCCTTGAGCGCTTCCTCGATGCGGGTGTTGAGGGCGTGTCCGGCTTCGACGAAGATCCCGTAGCGCGGGTCGTGCCCGTGTAACAGCGACACCGTGTCGCGGATCTTGCGCTTGACTGCCACGTCGGTGACCAGGCCCTGACCGGTCTCGTCGTCGGTGCGTGGCTGGTTGCCCGCGTCCGGGTCGCCGTTGGGGTTACCGTCCACCACTTCGAAAAGCAGGACGGCGTCGTGTCGGCGGGTGGGGTCGAGGTGGGCGGCGCTCATGCGAGGTCTCCTTGCGGGTCATCGGTGCCAGGTGAGGGGTTCTGGTTGCCGTTGTTCTTCTTGGCCGCGGCGGCCGCAGCGCGTTCGGCGCGCATGGCGGCGCGCTGCTGGTGGTAGCCGAGGATGAAAGTGCCCTGCTGTACGAGCAACGCTTGGGCGGGAAAGCCACCGCTCTCGGCGATCCGGGAGTACACGTCATCCAGGCGCTGCTGGTAGGCGGCCGCCCAACTGGGCCGGCGCAACGGGCCGCCGAGCCTGCGGAGCCAGGCCTGGGAGGTGCGTTCCCCGGAGATCAGGGCGGCGCGGGGGTTGATGATTGCCCGGCCGAGGTATCGCTGGGCGAAGCTGGTGTTCAAGGGCTGGTTGGCGACGCGGAAGACATCGCGTTGCAGTTCGTCGAGGATGGCGAAGGCACGGCCGCAGTGGTAAGCGGCGTCCGGGGTGTCGATGTCGAGGGTGGGCATCAGGGCCTCTCTATGGTGAGGTGGACGACGCAGGGCGAGCCGGATCAGGGCGGCCCGGGCGTTGTCGACCCGTCCGTCGGTACGGATCCGGTGCAGCAGGTGGGCGAACAGGCCAGGAGGCAGCGGCCGGTTCAGTAGCGCTGTGCGGAGCAGGGCGTGGAACATGCCGGCCGGCCGGTCTTCGCCAGAACCACCGAACTTGACCCACTCGCCGGTACGTCCGCGGTTGTTCAGCCAACGGCCGCTTGCACGGGCGAGGTCGACGAGTTTGACGTGGGTGGGTTCGCCGGTCCAGGAATCGGCGATCTCCTGATCGGTGAACCAGTGCGCCAGGTTCACCGTCACCTGCTGGACCGGCATCTCTATCCAGTCCCGTACGACGACTCGGGCGACGTTGCCGCCCACCGTCGCCGAGCAGTACCGGGAAAGCTCGTCCGATTCGGGCTGGAACCCATCGACGGCGGCCGCTAATAGGTCCCGGATGTGCGCCGGGTCCGGCTGGTTCAACGGTCCCATCGGGTTGAACGTGGAGCCACCGGTGACCCACCAGAGCAGGCGGGCGTTCTGACCGGGAAGCGTCATACTGTGACGTTCGTCGTCCAGTAGCCGTTCCAGTGTGCCCATGAACGTGAGGGCGCAGTCGGCGCAGATCGGTGTATGGCCGAGGAACTTCTGCAACTCGTAGCCGTGTACCGCCACGTTGACGCTGACCAGCGAGGCATTCTGCTTGGCGCCGGGCAGAAGCCGACGGGGGATCTGCTGCGGAATGGTCTTGAGTAGCGGCTGGATCCGTTGGCAGACCAGGCACAGCCCGGCGTTCCCCGAGCCCTTGCGATCATCGGCGACCTTCGCCCAGAACGTGATCGCCGACGGCGTACCGCAGGCCCAGATCTGGTCCACCCGGAAGGCGACCAGATCACCGCGGCTCCACGCGGGGAAGTCGTCGCGGTTCACCGTCAGATGGTGGCCATCGCGATAGAACGCGGCGATCGCAGTGCCCGGCCCGGTCGGGTCCGCAGCCGCCCATTGCTCGATCATCAGCCGGAAGGCGGCAGCCTGCTTCGGCAGCCGGGTCGGATTCGATCCTTCGAAGGCCCAGCCCAGGACGTATTCGGCATTGTCTACCGCCAGCATGGGTGCAATCCCCATGGTGCGGGTGATAGCCGGTATCAGACGGCGTGGCCCGAACCTGTTGTCACCGTCGGCAAGATCGGTCGGTTTGGCCTTCAGGACACCGTCGGCGGCGATGTCCAGCAGCCATCGCACGGGTTTCCGCTGATAGAAGGATGGGACATCGTCCTCTCCCCTAGTGGCGTCGGCGTACTCGACGAGGCGTTGCAGCAACATCAGGCATCCCCACCGGACGGCAGCGCCAACTCGATCCCGTGCTCAGGGACATACAGCACGCCCTGCTTGATACTGGCCGCGAACCAGTGCATCCGAGCATTTCCACCGTCGCCGCGGTGGATGGAGTGCAGCATGATGCCGACCTCTTCGTTGAGGGTGGTCAGCCGTGGTGTGTCGTCGGGATCGCCGAAGTCTGCGGAGAACTCCCGTGTACCGAGAAAGGGCTGCTGGAAACAGGCGCCGCGTCGGACTCGACGGCGGAACTGGTCCCGGTAGGCGGCTGCGGGCCGGTCCGAATGCGGTTTGACGTGAATGTGCGCATGAATGCGGTAGGCCACGTCGCGCAGGCACACCGCATTTCGCTGATCGCGGTGCGCCGCTGTATCGACCCGGCGACCACCGCGGATCGCGTCCGACAACGCCGCCACGTCGGTGGTCTCGTTACGTCGTACCGTGAACTGCCGGATCGGACGCAGCACCTCGATCGCGGCGATCTGGAAACGCATCTCCGGCTTCCAGAAGATCGCCTCCAGTACGCCGACGGCCGCTGGTGGCGTCATCACCGGATAGCTGACCCGCTCCACCTTCAACTCCGGACGGGAGAACAGCGCCGCGTCGCCGGTCACCTGCACGACCACGGGCGGATCACCGTGGCTGTCGCGAGGCAGCACGAGACCGGGCGAAGTATCCCTGGTCTGGCTTGTCATAACAGAAACTCCTCTACTGCCGGATCGAGGTCGATACCGGTCGCCTCGTCGTAGCCGCCCCGCCACTCGGCGAGTCCCCCCAGAACCGACTCGCCCTTGATCGGATCCAATTGGGCGAGCACTTCCGGTCGCCGCAGCAGACTCGGATGCAGCGTGGTGATGAACGGCTGCAACCGGCGGAAATCCGCTGCCGACGGCATGTCACCGCGGAGCGCGTCGATCAACGCCCGGACCTCGCGCTGCTCGTTGTCGTCCGCGGCCTGTGGTGTGACCACAGCGACGCCGGATTCTGTGATCATCCGAAACGCCAGACGAAGATCACGAGCTTTCGTACGCGGGTCCATCGGGCCACTTGCGACCGTCTGGAACTCCCATCGGCGACGAGCGTCCTGGATACGCTGTCCGACATGCATCGGGTCCTGCAAGGCCAACGCGTCGTACAGCCCCTGGTAGTAGAGCGGATGCGCGTCCAGGTCGTCCGGCTGTCTCCGGTCCGGCCCGAAATGCAGCCGCGTCTGATCAACCGCGATCCGGTAACCCGGCGGCATCCCGCCGCCGGCTGGACTGAAGATCACCACTCGGCCCGGCTCCGACATCCGGCCGTCCCGGTTCGCCCGGCCCGCCGCCTGTAACAGCGAGTCCACCGGCGCCATCGCCCGGAAGACCGCCGGATAATCGAGATCGACCCCGGCCTCGATCAACTGTGTCGACACCAGCAACGTCCGCTGCCCGGCTGCCAGCCGGGCCCGTACCGCCTCCAACACCCGCCGCCGATGCCGGGGGCACATCCGGGTCGACAGATGCCATGCGTGACCGCTCGGCATATCACGCCAGCAGCCATGGACGGCTACCGCGTCCGCGGTCGTGTTCACCACGACCAGTGCCGCATCCAGCGCCGCGGCCTGGTCTGCGATGTCCGCCAACGACGGTTCCGGGTCCACCTGCCACTCGAACCGGACCCGACGCAGCTGCGATGCCAGTCTCTTCGGGCTCTCCACCAGGTCGACGGGGTCGAGTTCGTCGAACTCCCGAAGCGCCCAGAAGTCCGGCTGTGTCGCCGACGACAGCACCACCGTCGTCCCGAAATGCTTCACCAGCAGTTTCAGACCGCTCAGGATCGGCGCCAGCATCGCATGAGGCAACGCCTGAATCTCATCGAGAATAATCACCGCGCCGGCCAGGCGGTGGACCCGTCGCATCGCCGACGGCTTACGCCCGTACAACGATTCGAAGAGCCGCACGAAGGTGGTCACCACGAACGGCGCATCCCAATTCTCCGCGGCGAGCCGATCCCACGGGCCCCGGCCGGCGGCATCCCAGTCGACACCGCTGTGATGCTCCAGGACCACCTGGCCGTCGTCGCCCAACAGGTCTCGGTAGACAGCCGCGTTCTGTTCCGTGATGGTCAGGAACGGCACTGCAACGATCACCCGTCGATGACCGTGCAACGCGGCATGCCTCAGCCCGAACCCCGCAGCCGCCAACGTCTTACCAGCTCCGGTCGGTGCCGGAAGCCGGAAGATCCCCGGTGGCGATGCCGCACCGGCGACGCAGTCGGCGTAGACCTGTTCCCTCAGCACGTCGACCGGTGAACCGCGGCGACCGCTCAGTCGCCGCACCCGGGCGGCCTCGAATCGCTCCGCCAGCAGCTTGAAATCGGGCTCCACCGCCACCCGAGGCGTCGTCAACTGCCGGAAGTGCGCCTCAGTGTCCAGGAAATCGGCATCGACGAGGGCGCTGAAGCACAACCGTGCGCCCAACTCGCCGGCCAGCGGGTCCTGCAACCAGGACGGCGGCACAGCTCCGGATAGATCATCAGGAAGATCCGGAACCAGAGTCGCCAACGACCGCAACGCATCAGCGTTGTCGGCCGCGACTCCTTTGGCGAACTCCTTTCCCAACGACGGGACGTCGACCAGGCCGCCATGGTGGCCCAGGATTGCTACGGCGAAACCCCGCAGGCCCCGTTCGAACGCCAGTCGGGCGCCGACCACCTTGTGGTCGATGCCGACCCTCTCACCCGTCCCTACGACCAGCGCGAGTCGCCGTTGCCACGCATGACTCGCCTTTCCAAGATCATGAAGGCGCCCTAGCCAATACGTGATTTCACCACCGCCGAATGGCTCAGCGAACCGGCGCCCCAACTCCGCCGTCCCTCGAAGGTGTGCATCGAGTGCATGCCACGCGCCTCCACCCGGGGGAGGAGTGTGTGCCCACAGTGGACAGTTGATCGACAAGGCTTACCTCCCAGTCGGCTTTCGCCCGAGAAGAACGCGCTCCGGCAAATGATCACCGCAGGGCCCGTGACGCATGATGGGCCGCAAAGGCAGAACGCAGCTAAGCAGAGGGGTACGACAAGAACCACAGACCGAACCCACATCTGTCGCCCACTTGACACTTGCGTCGATCGCTCGCGGCGTTTTGACCTAGATCACGGATTGTCCGAGACCACCAGCGAACGCGATGCCATCGCACGCTATTTGTTCAGATAATTAAGCGTAGAAAGCAGGGCCGTGAATGAACCAGCGGCGAACGCCCCACCACCGATGACGGCGAGGGGAAGACCTCCGCCCCCGGCCACTACGAGGAGGGCGGTAGCGATGCCGACGATGGCCGCCGCCAGCACCACGACCACAACATGCAGCTCTCGACTCGTAGTCGATCTCTGACGAACTCCTTTGACCACCACCAACCTCCATGGATTCAATACACGTAGACGTTTCAAGTGATGAAGGACGATCTTCCCGGCCTCGAGTCGCCTGGGCGTCACTCACGGAAGAGAACGGTAGCCGTGGAGGCCCACATCCACAGTCCCCTCTGGGGGTGACCTGTGGACAACTCACGTAGACACCGCTCTGAATCGAAGCTTCAAAGGTCGCCCCTCCGGGACGGAGGGTGTCATGGGGCTTGAGGCGCTAGGCTGGAATTTCTTGCGAGGAGCAAGTTGCGGCTCGGCGGGCCGAGGATCTCAACAGAGCGGTGTGATGGGACTCGTCAACTCGGTGGGTGGCCGCGCCAAGGCATGCCCACCGAACCGTCTCCTTCACTTTCTCCGTCCTGACCCTTAACAAGCTCCGCACCAGCACTCCCGGAACCTCCAGTCCCAACGAAATTCCTGCCCACCAAAAACATCGACACCACCACCCCAGCGGAACGACGCCGACCACGCCGCCGCGGCGATGACCTGCGAGGGATCCAGCATCCGCCTGCAAATATTCCGTTCTCGACCCGCACTCCGACGCAGCCCCACCCCATTGCGGCGGCCACATCCTCTAAAGTTGATCTAGGAACCCCAAGCTCGACCTGAATCCCCGGGAGGTTCCCGGCCAAAAATGACGGCAAACCGGACAGGAATGCGGCTTCAGGCATGGCAAATGCCCACCACCACACTGTTTCCCCTGTTCACAAAGCCCCAGCGCCGACGGCCCGCCGTCGGCGAGGATCTCAACCGCGACCGCGTCACGCCCGCGTCCTCGACCCGCCGCATCCCAGCGCCGACGGCCCGCCGTCGGCGAGGATCTCAACATCAACGCCACCGGGCTGGCGGCCGAACGGTACCGCCCAGCGCCGACGGCCCGCCGTCGGCGAGGATCTCAACGGACATCGGGCCCCGGGGCCCCGGGGCGCGGGTCCCCAGCGCCGACGGCCCGCCGTCGGCGAGGATCTCAACATCCGTGACTTGATTCGCGCGGCGAGCCGAGACTTCCCGACCAGCGCCGACGGCCCGCCGTCGGCGAGGTTCTCAACTGCGCTCGATCGAACCGCCCGATGTCCTCCCGAACATCCAGCGCCGACGGTCCGCCGTCGGCGAGGATCTCAACGAGATCCACCTCAACGTCCCCGACGGCGCCGGCCACGCCCAGCGCCGACGGTCCGCCGTCGACGAGGATCTCAACTGGTTGGTCACCAGCACGCACGGCCGGCGGCCGACCAGCCAGCGCCGACGGTCCGCCGTCGGCGAGGATCTCAACAGGAGCGCTGCGGTCAGGCGCTCGACGGCGGCCTGCCCAGCGCCGACGGTCCGCCGTCGGCGAGGTTCTCAACTCGAACTTCGGCCGCTCGGCCTCAGCGGCCGGGGCCATCCAGCGCCGACGGTCCGCCGTCGGCGAGGTTCTCAACCGGTACTACGACTGGCAGCTCTGGTGCACGGCGAACCACCCAGCGCCGACGGTCCGCGAGCGACGAGGAACTCGGCCGGTTCGGGGACGCCCCCGGACTTCACCAGCGTGGCGTACACGGAACGCACGCGAGCCTGCGGCACCTTGGCCAACGCGGAAACGTAGGCCGCAGCGGCAAGCTCACCTCGGCTCGACATCAAGCGGCGATCCCTCCCGGGTCTGACGCAGTTCGCCATAACCGGCCGACAGAAGGAGAGCATTCAGTACTGCCGCACCAGTGGTGGCACCACGGAGACCGAGTGTGCCCCCTTTACGATCGAGATAGGTCGCCAGACCCCCGAAAGTGTCACGACGCCCGGTGAGGAGATCGGCGGCGACCTTGCCGACGTGGGCGGGGTCATGGCCGCCCATCCGGTCTTCGAGAAGATCAGCAACGGTACGGCCCGGAACCGTGACCGGCAGCCCGTTTGCCACGGTGACGTCGCCACGGCCGAGGCTGCGGACCCGGAACCGGACGTCCGGTCGCCTGCTCCAGCGCCGATCCGGAACAGTGAGGTCGACCGGCCATGCGGAGAGATCACCCGCATCCCACACCTGGGCCGCTGCCGCGTGAGACAGGATCGGCCCATCGATCAGGTCGCCGTCAGGGTCCCGGTCGGGGCTCGTAGCCAGCCACACCGCTCTCAGGTCCAGCAGGTCGGGCGTGTTGCCTCGCAGCAGATACACACCACGGCGAAGTGGCACGATCACGCCCGCATGAGCCAACCGCCCCAGCGCGGCACGGCTGATACCTCGTGCGACAGCCTGCGCGGCGGTCACCAGCCCGGTCTGTCGTTCCGCAACACCGGCCAGCACCGCGAAGCGTGTCGCCTCCATACAGCAAATGTAACGATGAACGATACAAACGTCCACCGAACGTGCGGGAGAAGAGCGGATCGGGGTCGTGGGGAACGCCCCGCGCACAGCGCTCCCCACGACCCTGAACCGTCCCCCGGCGTGGAATCAGTGGAAAGAAGCCATCCGGCGGCGTCGGGCCGGCAGCATCGCCAGCAGGCCCAGACCCGGGAGCAGGAGGGCCGTGCCGACCAGGGCCATCGACGCCCACTCCATGCCGGGGCCAGTCTTGGCCAGAGAGTCGGCGGCGGCGGAGGACGACGTCGAGGTCGCGTCGGAGTCGGAGTCGGAGTCCGTCGTCGTGGTGGTGGTCGTCGCGGCGGTCGTGGTCGACGTCGTCGTCGAGGTGGAGCTGCCGAAAGTGATCGCCACCTGGACCTTGTTGGCGGCGACCTCCGATGCCGAGTGGGACGACGGGAGCAGCTGGGCGGCGATCACGCAGCCGCTGGTGCCGCACTTGTGGCCGGTGAAGGTCTTGGCCAGGGTCAGCGTGATGGTCTTGGTCTTGCCGCTGGAGCTGGACGCCACGAACTCGGCGCCGCCGGTCAGGTTGCAGTCGCTGGACGTCGCCGGGTTCTTGATGCACTGGCCGAGGGCGATATCGGTCAGGTTCTTGGTGAAACCCGTACCGTAAACGGTGATCTTCTCGCCGTCCTTGAGGTTCTTGACCTTGGAGACGTGCAGTTTCGGTGACGCCATGGCGGGTGACGTGTCGAGGAAGACCGCCGACGTCGCGGCTATCAGGCCGACGGCCGCGGCGACGGCGAACCGGGTTCGGGCAACGGTGAACAACGGAGCCTCCAGAAAGAGATCAGGACCGGGCCACGGCGGCCTCGTCGGTGCCGAGGTAGGAGAGGACGACGGCGGGGTGGGTGCGGACCTCGTCGGGCGTGCCGGCGGCGATGACCCGGCCGGCGTCCATCGCGATCAGGCGGTCCGCGACCCGGGAGAGCAGCGGCAGGTCGTGTTCGATCACCAGGATCGTGGTGCCGAGCTCGGCGCGGACCCGGAGCATCAGGTCGCCGAGCGCGGCCCCGTCGGCCTGGGTGAGGCCGGACGAGGGTTCGTCGAGCAGCAGCAGCCGGGGCGAGAGGGTGAGCAGGCAGCAGAGCTCGACGATCCGCCGCGTGCCGGTGGAGAGCTCCCCGACCGGGCGATCCGCGATCCCGTCGAGCCCCATCGCCGCCAACGCATCATCCGCGCGGGAAGAGGGTGACGAGGGCGCGAGCAGGTCGAGCACGAGCCGGGACGGATGGTGGGCCTCTGCGGCGACCATCACCGCCTCACGCACGGTCAGCGCCGGGAAGAGCCGCGCGTCCTGGAAGGAGCGCACCAGCCCGGCCCGCGCCCGCCGTTCCGGGCTCCAGCCGGTGACGGTCCTTCCCTGGTAGCGCACGGTGCCACCGTCGGCAGCGGTGAAGCCGGCGAGGATCTCGAAGAGCGTGGTCTTGCCCGCGCCGTTCGGCCCGATGATCCCGACGATCTCACCCTGCGCGACGGTGAACGTGGCGTCCTGCACCGCCCGTACGCCGCCGAACGACCGTCTGACCCCGGCGATTTCGAGCAGTGGCCCCTCTCCTGCCACCGGTTCCAGCCGTCGTGCGGGAAGGGCGCTGACGCTCCATTTTTCGGTACGTGGTGGCGCACCCGCCGCGGGGGCGCGGCTTGGCGCAATCCGCTCGACCAGGTCGGCGAGGAGTCCGCCGAGACCGTTCGGCAGGAAGACGACGACGAGCAGCCAGCCGAGCGTGAGCACCGCCTGTCCGTAGGTGCCCAGTGGGAACAGCGCCGGCAGGCCGACGATCACCGCGGACCCGAGCAGGGCCCCGCCCGTCCGGGAGAGCCCACCCACGACCGCGATCGCGACGACGTCGATGCTGGCCCCGGCGGGGAAACTGTTGATGTTCAGCTGGGACTGACCGAAGCCGATCACCACGCCTCCCAGACCGGCCAGGGCGCCTCCCACGGCGTACACCTGGAGCTTGCGCAAGGGGGCAGCGACCGTGAGTGCCCTGCCGGCCTCCTCGTTGTCGCGGAGTGCGAGAAGGAGGCGGCCGAAGCCGCCGGCGCGGAGCCGGACGGTGACCCACCAGCCGATCGCGAGCAGCATCAGCGCGAAGAGGTAGTAGTCGGCGGAGACGCTGACCACGTAGTCGTGCCAGACCGGGTACGGCGTGGTCAGCCCGTCGCCGAGCAGCCACGAGCGGCGCAGCAGCCAGCCGCTGGTGGCGAGCGCGAAGGCGAGCGTGGTGACGCCGAGCGCGACCCCGCGCAGCCGCAGCGCCGGGATGCCGACCAGCACCGAGGCGAGCGCACCGGCGGCGCATCCGGCGAGCGTGCCGAGGAACATGTTGCCACTCGCCGAGGCGACCTGGACGGCCGCCGCCGCGCCGATGCCCGCGAAGCCGAACTGGCCCAGCGAGAGCTCGCCCGCGATCCCGGTCACCACGATCACCGAGAGCCCGACCAGGGCGTATCCGCAGACCGTGGTGAGCACCGAGGCGGTCGAGTTGCTGACCAGGTAGGCCAGCGCGACGCCGACGGCGGCCAGCAGGGCGAGACCGGCCTTGAGGACCGGCGAGGAGCGGTACTCGGCCCGAGGCCAGGAGGTCTGCTCGTCGCGGCGGCCGCCCTGGCGCTGGCGGAGCAGCGAGATGAGGATGGCGACGCCGAGCACCACGTCGACGAAGCCCGAGGTCTCCTTCGAGAGCAGCACCTGTTCGAGCACGCCGACCCCGGCCGAGGCGCTGAACGCGATCGGCAGCGAGGTCATCCGGGCGATCACCGCGCCGGCCAGGCCGCGTAGCAGCAGCTCCGGGCCGAGCGACTCGATCGACTGGACGCCCTGGGTGGGTGTCAGCAGGATCGACGAGAAGGCGGCCACCCCGCCGGCGACGGCCCAGGCCAGGCTGGTCATGCGGGCCGCGGGTACGCCGTTGACGAGGGCCGCGTCCGGGTGGTCGGCGGCCGCGCGGATGGCGATGCCGTACTTGGTACGCCGCAGGAAGAACGCGAGGACGGCGAGGAGCACCGGGGTGAGCAGCAGCATCGCGGTGAGCGAGGAGCCGACGGCGGTGGTCCCGATGGTGAAGGCGGGCAGACCGGGCGGCTTCGGGAAGGTGCTCCCGGAGAAGCTGTCCCGGTCCACCAGCAGGGCCAGCACCAGGATGAACTGGGAGAGCCCGAGCGTGGCGATCATCCCGATCACCCGGGGACGGCCGCGCAACCGGCGGACCACGGTCATCTCGGTGCCGGCGGCCATCGCCCCGGCGATCCCGATGGCGATCGGGAACGCGAACCAGAAGCCGATCCCGTCGGTGAGCTTCGCCAGCACGGCCGCGCCGAAGACACCGATCGCCCCGTGCGCGAAGTTGACGAACCGGCTGGACCGGTAGACCAGCACGAGACCCACCGCGAGCAGGCCGTACGTCAGCCCGGTGAAGAGCCCGACGGCGAGCCGGTCGAATCCGAAGTCGAATCCCCAGTACGTCATTGCGCGTGCCCTCCCAGCACCAGGCGCCGGGCCAGGTCCGGGTCGGCGCGCAGCTCGTCCGGGGTGTGCTCGGCGATGATCGTGCCGTGCTCCATGAAGAGCAGCCGGTCGGCGACCGCCATGGCGACGTTCACCGACTGCTCGATCAGCAGCGTGGCGACGCCGGCCGCGGCGAGCCGGCGGACCAGTTCGAGCAGGCCGCCGACGACGACCGGGGCGAGCCCGAGCGAGAACTCGTCGATCAGCAGCAGGCTCGGCCGCTGGATCAGCGTCTTGGCCAGCACCAGCATCTGCCGCTCGCCGCCGGAGAGGGTCGAGGCGGGCTGGTCGGCGCGGGCCGCGAGCCGGGGGAAGACCGACAGCGCGCCGTCGACCACGGTGTGCGTCTTGTCGTCGTCCTTGCCGTTCGGGTACGCGTGAACCCGCAGGTTGTCCCGTACCGAGAGCGACCCGAACGCCTGCTGCCCGATCACCGTCGACATGCCGAGCTTGACGCGTTTCGGACCCGGCACCCCGGTGACGTCGTTCCCGAGCAGCGTGACCGTCCCGGCGCTCGGCCGGTTCAGCCCGCTGAGCATCCGGACCAGGGTGGACTTGCCGACCCCGTTCGGTCCGCAGAGCGCCACCGTCTCGCCCTCGCGCACGGTCAGGTCGATGCCGAAGAGCACCTGGATCGCGCCGTAGCCCCCGGAGAGCCCGGTGACGCGCAGCACCTCAGTCGCCAAGTCCGGTCACCGGCCCCTCGTAGGTGAAGCACGGGCAGGCGCTGTCGTACGTGAGCACGCGGTAGCCGGTGCCCGCGGAGTGCCCGCCCGCCCCGATCTCGCCGCCGAACCCGGCCGCCGTCTGATAGGAGGAACCGAGCGTCTGGGCCGCCGTGCCCCAGGCCGCCGCGTTGAGGTTCGCGCCGAGATCCTTCGCCGCGGCCTGGAGCAGCAGCGCCGCGTCGCAGTACGCGAACGCCACCCGGGCGTTCTCCCGGGCCGCGAACGTGATGCCCGCGTCCGCGTAGATCTTCTGGCAGTTCTTCTCGGCGTCGGTGTCCGGGAACGACAGCTGGCTGTCCGGCACGTCGTAGCCGGGCGCGAACCCGATGCCGACCATGTCCTTCAGCGCGGCGGGCGGGATCAGCCCGGGGTTGGCGGACATGAAGCTCGGGCTGTCGAAGGTGGAGATGCCGTACCGGGCGGTGAAGCTCTGCGCGTTCGCGGTGGTCATGAAGAACGGCGCGATCCGGGCACCGCCGAGGAAGAACACCCGGTCGATCTTCTTACCCCGGAAGTTCACCGCGGCCTGGCTCAGCCCGTTGTTGAGGCTGCTCAGCGAGGTGGTGTCGATCCACGAGACGGTGACCGTGACACCCGCGGCCTTCAGGGTCGGCACCACGATGTCGTCGTAGACCGCGTGGTTGGCCGGGGTGTCCGCCGCGACCAGGCCGGCCCTGTCGCGACCCTCGAAGAACTTCTGGGCCGCGAGGACCTTGAGGAAGCTGGTGGCGAACCTGCCGTACTCGGGGAAGGTGGCCGACCAGAGGTAGGGCTGGAGCCGGGTGAAGGTGGCGCTGTCGTCGGCGACCAGGGTGGCGTCGAGCATCAGCGTCTGCCGCTGGGCGTAGCAGGGCCGCGCGTTCGACTGCAGCTGCCCGGTGAGCACCACCGCGAACGCCCTGTCATCCTGCGTGATCTTGCTGCACAGGGTGGTCTCGGCGGCGGGTGAGTCCTCGCTCGCCTCGTACTCCCGGTAGACCGCCTCCAGCTTGCGCCCGGCGATGCCGCCGTTCGCGTTGACGTACGCCTCCAGGGCCTTGACCTGCTCCGCGGGCTTGCCGACGTTCGGCTGCTTGAACCCGGTCATCGACGCCGTCCTGGTCAGGTCGGTCCCGATGAAGACCACTGTCACGGCGTCCGCGGTGACCCCGGGCCCGGTGCCGGTGACAGCGATGGTCCCCCCGTTCTGGCCGGGCATCAGCGCACCGCAGCTGGTGTACGCCAGGATCGCCGCCACGAGCACCGCGCCGACCCTGATCAGTAGCGGCCAGTCGAGATCCCGGCGTGCCGCGTTCATTCCTTCTCCTCTTCGAGCAGCGAGATCCCTCGCGGATAGCGCCTCGCCAGCACGTGGCCGAGGGCGTCCAGGTCGAGCACCGAGGCGCCATGAGCATGAGATTGACCGTCTCCGATCAGGGTGCGCAGCGAGTCCAGGCTGAGCTGGGCGCCCGCGTGCCGCCGCAGGCCCCGGGCGCCGGGCGCGTCGTCGAAGACCAGGAACGCGCCGAGGCTGCCGAGCCGGACCACGGCCGGGAGCATGGCGTCCGCCGGGCTGAGGTCGCGGAGCACCCGGCGCCGCCGGAACCGCCGCCACACACCCCAGGCGATCAGCACCAGGCCGCCGATATTGATCAGGAACAGGCCCCAGGGGTACGCGTTGTACCGCAGCGTCACGGTGGCCAGGCCGCTCACGTCGGCGTGCGCGACGTACCGGCCGAAGGCGAACATCGGGATGTCGACCGGCACGTGGAAGGTGCGGCTCTCCCCCGGTTTGAGGTCCTCGACCTTCTGCTGGAAGTAGACGTTGTCGTCCCCGCCGCCGTCGAGCCGCGCCTGCAACACCGCGCTGACCAGCGTGGACGTGGTCGGGTTGCGGACCGTGAAGGTCAGCGTCAGGTGCTCCGCCGCGCCGAACCAGGCCGCCGACGACCGCCCGCTGAGGTAGTAGTCCTGCAGCTCCAGGGTGCGCACCTGCGTCGCGCCGGCCGGCAGCGACCCCGAGGCGTGCCCGGCCAGGATGATCGGCAGGTCGACCGGGTCCTCGCCGGACGCGCCGAGCACCTCGCCGATGTGCACCACGCACGGGCAGGCCCTGGGCGGGTCGCCGATCTGCAGGTCGACCACGAACGTCCCGTCGGTGCGGACCGGGGTGGCCAGCGCGGCCCGGGTGTCGCAGGCCGCCGACCCGGTCAGCCCGCCCTCCCCGCAGGTCACGAACTGCAGCAGCTGGCCGGGCGTCCAGCCCTCGCCGTCGACCCGGATCGTCTCGCCCGGCTTGACCGAGGTGCGGGAGAGCGTGGCGACCTGTCCGCTGGCCCGCGCCGGGACCGGCTGCAGGAGCAGGATCATCGCGGCGGTCGCCGCCAGCAGGACACGGGATCTCATCACACGCCCGCCAGACCGCGCGGCTTGAGCTCGCGGCTCTTCACCAGCCGCCGCAGCCGCCACCAGACGAGCAGCCCGACCAGCACGAAGGCGGCGAACCCGGTCCAGGAGATCACCACGCTGCGCTTCGAGCGCACGGCGTAGACCCCGCCGTCGGCGCTCACCGAGACCCGGGTGGTGACCACGTCGAACGGCCAGATCCCGCTGGTCGTCGCGGTGAACGTGCCGTCCGCGCCGGGGATCAGGTCGCTGGTCGGCAGGGTGCCCTTGACGCCGATCCGGTGACCGAAGAGCCCGGTGACCGTGACGCGCCCGGTCGGCACCAGGTGCACGTTGCCGATGTTGGCGACCCGGTAGTCCAGGGTGCCGCGGGTGCCGACCGGGAAGAGCGGCGCCTTGATCGTCACGCTGAGCTCCGGGACGTTCAGCCCCGGGACCACGGTGCCGGCGACGCGCAGGTAGACGCGGGCGGCGACGGCGCGCTGGATCCGCACGGTGGCGCCCTCGGCCTCGGCGCTGCCGCTCGCCTCGGCCTCCATCGCCACGATGCCGCCGACGTGGTCGCCGGGGGTGGCGTTCGCCGGCACGGTGATGGTGAACGGGATGTCCGCGCTGGTCCGGGCGGGCACCTCGACGGTGGTCACCGGGTTGTTCACCCAGGCGCCGAGGTCGGTCTGCTCGTCGGCCCGGGTCCGGATCGCGAAGCCGCCGTTCTGCTTCGTGTTGTACGCGTCCGCGCCGTACACGAGAAAGGTCTTGACCTTGGTGGTGAGGTTCGTGACGCGCACCGATTCCAAGACCCTCTGGCCCGCCGAGGCGTCCAGGAAGAAGTAGAGCCGCGGCGTGGGGCCGGGGTTCTTGGCCGGGGTGGGGGTGACGGCCCACTCCCCGTTGCCGGAGGCGGCCGCCGGGGTCACGGGCAGCAGCACGGCCGTGGCCGTGACCAGCACCGTGGCGACCAGCACCGGGATGCGCATGCGATTCCCTCGCAGGAGAAGAGGAGAGGGGTGGGTGGGGACGGTGGCGGCCGTCCCCACCCGGGGAGGTGCGGCTCAGCTCAGGGTGAGGGTGAGCGTCGCCGTGTAGGTGCCCGCGAGCTGGTACGCCGGCACCGCCAGCGACAGCGCCGCCGACGCGTCGAACGAGCCACCGGTGACGGTGCCCGCCGTGCTCGCCGGTGCGGAGCAGAGCGTCGCCTCCTGCACCGCCACGCCCGTGTCACCGGCGGCCGCGGTCGCGGCGTTGGTGGCCCCGGAGTGGGCGGCGCAGGTCGGTGTCCAGGTGAGCGCGGACGCCGGGATGGTGCCGCCGGGGATACCCGTGAAGTCGGTGACCTCCGCGGACAGGTCCCACCCGTAGGTGCTGCCGCGGTAGTCGGTGACGTTGATCGCCGACAGGGTGCCGGTGGCGGTCTGCGCCGAGCCGTTCAGCGTGATCCCGGAGAACGACACCGTGCTGGTGCCGCTGCCGCGTGACATCGACAGCGAGCCGCCGGTCACCGTCTCCGAGAGCGTGTACGTCAGGTCGCAGTCCCCGCTCGTCGCGTTGGCCTCCTTGGCCGTGCAGCTGTCCGCCGACATGCTCCACGAGGCCAGCGCGTACAGGCTGCCCGACAGCGCGCCGACATAGGCCGTGGCGAGGTCGTCGACCTGGAACGAGGCGGTGAACCCGCCGGTGCCGGACGCCGTGGCGGAGACCGCGGTGTCCGAGGTGGCCGGGGGCGGCGGCGCCCCGGTGAGGGCCTGGTAGCCCTTCACCGTGATGGTGCTGCCCGGGTTCCAGTTGGCGCCCACGACGGTGGTGGTGGTTCCGGCGCCACCGGCCGCGGGCGTGAGGGTGATCTTCGGCGTGCCGAGGATGGTGATCGGCACGCTGACCGAGTCCGAACCGTCCGAGACGACCAGGGTCCGGCTGCCGGTGGCCGGTCCGGTCGGCACGGTGAGCGTGCCGGATCCGGTGCCCGCGGAGCCGGTGGTGCCGGTCCCGCTCCCCTCGGCCGTGCCGCCCCCGGAGCTGTCGTACAGCGCCGCGGTGAGCGTGGCGCCGGCCGCGAGACCGGAGACGTTGTAGCTGATGGTGTTCCCGGCCCGGGCGTAGTCGAGCACGGTCTGACCCGTGATCGCGGTGATCGTCAGGCCGCCGTCGAACACGGTGACCGTCTGCACGATCGCCGTGTCCACCGGGCTCGTCTTCTGGTCCCGGTCACCCTCCGCGGAGCAGTACGTGGACGCCGTCGCGTTGGCGAACTTGACCTGCTTCACGGTGAGCGCGACGCTCCCCGCCGATCCGGCGACGAAGGTGCCGGTGGCGGTGAACGCGCCGAGCTTCTCGTATCCGGCGACCGCGGCCGCCGGGTAGGTGGCCTGGTTGAGCGTGAGCGTCCCGGTCTGGGACCCGGAGATCCCGACCGTGATGATCACGGGCACCGAACCGGCGGTGAGGCCGGCCGGGCCGTTGGTGGGCCCCCCGTCCGCCGTGAGGGAGACGGTCACGGTCTGGCCCGGGGCCGGCTTCGCCGGGGACTGGGTCAGCGTGAACGTGTCCGCCCACGTGCTGGGCGAGGTTCCGGTGCCGGCGTCACTGAAGTAGATCCGGCACCCGAGGGAGTCGGCGGTCGGCCCGTACGCGGCGGCGGGCGCCTGCACGGCGACGACGGAGGCCAGGGTCACCGCCGCCCCGACCGCCGCGGTCAGAGCTCTGCGAGCGAGTCGTTTCATGATTGTTGCCGCGTCCCCTCTCTCCAATGGGTGCGCCGCCGCCGTCGCCGGCCGCGGCGCGATAACGCGCGGTACGCTTCTAGATCCGTTTCGTTTCCCATAGGGAAACGGCGTTCTCTTTCTGCGTGGGATCTATAAACTCAGTCGCGGACCGGTGGTGTCAACCCTCCGAGCAGCCTTATCTCGCCTGGCGATACGCCGTTTCCATGGTTCGGCCGGAATCGCGCCCGGCCGGAAACACCGCGGAAACCGGGCCGCCGGACCCGAGCCGCCCGACCGCCGCGGCGAGATCCTCCACAGCGGACGGCGAGAGCGCGCGGACCGCGTTCCCGGTGAACTTCGCGGCCACCTCGGCGGCGCTGAGCGGATGCCCCGGCCCACCGCGCGAGCTGCCCACCCGATGACTCAGCGTGGTCCCGGCCGTCGTCCGGACGCGTAACACCGCGGCAAAGGTTCGCGGGAACGCGGCGGTCGCCTCCGGATCGGCGCAGACCGTCACCTTCGACGCCAGCGCCAGCCGCTCAGGGTCCAGCTCCACGAAGTCGTCCAGCCCGACGCCGAGCCCGGAACCGCCGGTCAGTGCGATCGCGAGGGTGTATGGCCCGGAGAACTTCGCGTGGTACCCGCTGCGCGGCCGGGCCTTCTCCTCGGGCGGCTCGGCGATGGTCCGCAGCACCGGCTCGGCCACCCCGAGCTCGATCGCGGCCACCTCCGACGGCCGCAGCCCGGCCCGGCGCAGGGCAAGGGCGCAGTCGATCCCGGCGTGTGTGAAGTGGTTCGACGGGTACGGCTTGAAGACCGTCCGCAGCAGTTCCCACTCCTCGCCGAGCCCGTCGGTGACCGCACGCGGGTCGAACCGCCCGGTGTGCGCGGCGAAGAACCCGAACCTACCCTCCAGGACCGTCGGCGGCCCGGTCAGTCCTTCGGCCGCCAGGGTCGCCGCGACCACCCCGGCGTGCGCCGCCCAGCCGCAGTGCGTGCGCTTCACCGAGCCGCCGGTCCGGTTCGCCTCCAGCACGCCCGCGCCCATCGACGCGGCGATCCCGATCGCGTCGGCGATGCCCGTGCCGTCCAGCCCGTAGAGCCGTCCCACCGCGACGGCCGCGCCGATCGTGCCGCAGATCGAGGTGGCGTGCTGACCGCGCTCGAAGTACAGGTTCGCGCCGGTCTCCGGATCACACCCGGCCATCCCGATCCGGTTGGTCACCTCGATCCCGGCGGCGATCGCGGCGATCAGGTCGCCCTCCGCACCGGCCTCGGCGGCGGCCAGCGCGGCGGGCACCACCGACGCGCTCGGGTGCAGCACCGACGGGAGGTGGGTGTCGTCGTAGTCGAGCGAGTGGGCGAGCACGCCGTTCACGAACGCGGCCGACGGCGCGGGGAGCCGCTCGCCGGAGCCGATCACGGTCGCCTCCGGCACGCCACCCCAGCGTTTCATCGCCGCGAGTGCGGCGGGTGCGGCGTCCGCGCTTCTTTCCGCGTACGCCGCGAGCGCGTTGCCCAGGACATCGAGGATGCGAGTGGGCACGTCCGCACGAACCGGCGCCGGTGGATCAACCGTCGCCGCGAACTCCCCGAGTGCCCGTGCCAGGGGCCCGGTCACGGCACGACCGCCAGCGGACGCACCGGGGAACCCGTGGCGCCGACCAGCTTCAGCGGGGCCAGGATGAACTGGAACTCACGGACGCCCGCGTCGGCGAGCCCGGCCAGCATCATCGTCTCGACGATGTTGATGCCCGCCTCGACCAGCAGGATCCGGTGCACGGGCAGGCTGGCGTGCCCGGCGCCCGGCGCGATCCGCTCGTAGGCGATCGTCTCGGCCCCCGTGACCGCGGCGCCGCGCGCAGCGATCCACTGCGCGGCGCCCTCGCCGGGTCCCGGCACTCCTTCCGCCGTACCCAGGAAGGAAGCACCCTCGCCGAAGCGCCGCGACCAGCCGGTGCCCACCAGGATCGCGTCACCGGCATTGATGACGAGGTCGCCGGCGGCGGCCTCGAGGTCGGCGGCCGTCACCTCATAGCCCGGCGGCAGCACCTCGACGCCGTGCAGGGCGGCCACGTCGAGGAAGACGCCGCGACCGGCGAAGGGCGGGAACTCGTCGATGCCCAGCCGGGCGAAACCGGCGTCGGACTGCACGTCGGCCGCGACGACGCCACCGTGCAGCAGGCCGTCCTGGGAGACGTGCGCGAGCGCGTCGACGTGCGTGCCGACGTGCGTGCCGAGCACCAGGATGTCGTTGGCGGCCGAACCACCGCCGGCCCGCACCATGTCACCGTGCCGGCGGACGAGGGAGTGCTGGTAGGCGGGATGGTTCGGGGACTGCGGCATGCCCCGCCGCATCGGCTGGGCGAGGTCGAACACTTTCACGGTCAAATGGCTCCTTCGGCCTTCAGCGCGGCCCGCTCCTCCTCGTCGTAGCCGAGGCCGGCGAGCACGTCGTCGGTGTCGGCGCCCCGCTCGCGGCCGGTCCACCGGATCCGGCCCGGCGTGCGGGACAGGCGGTACAGCGGGCCCGGCATCCGCACCGGGCCCAGCACCGGGTCCTCGGCGGTGGTCACCGCGTCGCGCGCGATGAACTGCGGGTCCCGGAAGACGTCCGCGATGTCGTAGATCGGGGCGATCGCGGCCTGGGCGCCCTCGAAGGCGGCGGTGACCGTCGCCAGGTCGCGCTCGGCGATCCAGCCGCCGACCGCCGCGTCGAGCACGTCGGCGTGCGCGGCGCGGCTCACCCCCGAGGCGAACCACGGCTCGTCGATCAGCTCGGGGCGGCCGACCAGCGTCATCACCCGCTCGGCGATCGCCTGGGCGCTCGTCGAGACGGCGACCCAGCGGCCGTCCCGGGTGCGGTAGGTGTTGCGCGGCGCGTTGTTGACCGACCGGTTCCCGGTCCGCTGCTGTACGGTCCCGAGCTGGTCGTAGACCATCGCCTGCATCCCGAGCACGGTCAGCATCGGCTCCATGATCGCCAGATCGATGACCTGGCCCTTTCCCTGGCGCACGTCGCGGTGATACAAAGCGGTCATGATCGCCTGGGCGCAGGTGAGGGCACTGATCCCGTCGGCGAGACCGAACGGTGGCAGCGTGGGCGGGCCGTCCGGCTCTCCGGTGATCGCGGCGAACCCGCTCATCGCTTCCGCGAGCGTTCCGAAACCGGGGCGGTGGGAGTAGGGGCCTTCCTGGCCATAGGTGGTGACCCTGGCGATGATCAGCTTCTCGTGGAATTCCTCCGGCCCCAGTCCCCAGCGCTCCAGGGTGCCGGGGCGGAAGTTCTCGATGAGCACATCCGCCCGATTTATCAGATTTTTCGCGACTTCCGCGCCTTTGGGATTGCTCAGATTGAGGGTGATCGTCCGCTTGTTCCGGCCCAGCATGGTCCACCAGAGCGGGACGCCGTCCTTGGCCGGGCCATGCCCGCGCGCCGGATCGCCCTTGACCGGGTGCTCGACCTTCACCACGTCCGCGCCGTAGTCCCCGAGGATCGTGGCGGCGAGCGGCCCGGCGAAGAGGGTCGAGGCGTCGACGACGGTCACGCCGGTGAGCGGTCCTTCTGGGGCGGCGGTCATGCCACAGGTTAACCACTCTGTTCCATCAAAGGAAACCCCGTTACTGTGTGCGAAACGCACGCTTCCGTCGTGGAGGGTTTCCCATGAGCCGTTACGACCTACTGGTCCGGGGAGGCACCCTGGTCGTGCCCTACCAGGGGACGATCCGGGCCGACCTGGGCGTCAAGGACGGTCGCGTCGCGGCGATCGGCGCCTTCGAGCCCGACGAGGCCGTCCACGTCATCGACGCGACCGGCAAGCTGGTCTTCCCCGGCGCCGTCGACGCCCACTTCCACCTGGGCATCTACCGCCCGCTCGCGGTCGACGCGGCCGAGGAGACCCGATCCTCCCTGGTCGGCGGCGCCACCACGGTCCTCTCCTACTTCCGGACCGGGCAGCACTACCTGAACAAGACCGGGCCGTACGAGGAGATCCTGCCCGAGGTCCAGGCGGCGGTCGCCGGCCACGCGTGGACCGACTACGGCTTCCACCTGGCCCCGATGGACACCGCCCAGGTCCGCGAGGTCCCGTCCCTCGTCGCCGGCCACGGGGTCAGCTCCTTCAAGTACTACATGTTCTACAAGGGCTTCAACCTGTCCGCCGACTCGCGCGACAGCAAGGCCTTCACGATGAGCGACGAGTACGACCTCGGCCACCTCTACCAGCTGATGGAGGCCGTCGCCGCGGCCAACGCGACCACCGGCCGCCGGGTCTCGCTCTCCCTGCACTGCGAGCAGGCCGAGCTGATGCGCCTCTTCATCGACCGGGTCCGCGCGGCCGGCGACCCGCAGACCCTGAAGGCCTATGCGGACGCCCGCCCGCCGCTGACCGAACGGGTCGCGATCGGCGAGGCCACCACGCTGGCCCGCGCCACCGACTGCGCCATCAACCTGCTGCACCTCTCCTCGGGCGAGGCCCTGGCCGCCGCGCGCGAGGCCCGGATCGCCATGCCCGGCGTCGACATGCGCTTCGAGGTCACCCTGCACCACCTCTGCCTCACGCACGAGGAACTGGACGCGCGCGGAGGTCTGGGCGGCAAGGTCAACCCGCCGATCCGCAGCCGGGACGACACCGAGGCCCTCTGGGCGGGCGTCCTGGACGGCACGGTCGGCTGGGTCGCCTCCGACCACGCGTGCTGCCTGGAACACGAGAAGGGCGACGAGCTCTGGCCCGCCCTCCCCGGCTTCGGCGGCACCGCCCTGCTCTACCCGATCCTGATCAGCGAGGGCATGCACCAGCGCGGCCTCTCCCCCGCCCGCGTCGCCGAGCTGGTCTCCGCCAACCCGGCGCGGGCGTACGGCCTGGGCGACCGCAAGGGCAACCTGCTGGTGGGTTACGACGCCGACCTGACCATCATCGACCCCGACCTGGAGCAGGAGGTCACCACGGACCTGCTCCTCTCCGGCCAGGACCACTGTCCTTTCGAGGGCCGCAAGGTCCGCGGCTGGCCGGTCGCCACGATCCTGCGAGGCCACCTGGCCTACGAGAACGGCACGGTCCTCGGCACCCCGCAGGGCGCCTTCCTGTCCCGCTGACCCCGGGTTCGCGGATCGCGCTCCAGCCCCGCGCGATCCGCGAACCCGGTCCACCACCCTCGATCCACCGAAAGGCGGATTCCCGACACCGCTCCTCCCGGGTGAGACGTGATCTCGGAGGACCCTGACGGCGCCGAAGTCGGGCATGATGGTTCTGAGCGCAGACGAGGAAGGTTCTACCAGCGGAAGCAGGAACCGGTGGTGATTCGATGAGCCAGATCGAGAATGTTCCGGAGGTGGGCGAGCAGCTCATCGTCCGCGCCGTCGGCCCGGCGACCGAGGGCGGTCGCATCTCACTCGCAGAGCTGGCCCGATTGGCCGGCGGCCTACAAGCCTCGCTCGAACGAATCGCTCTGAGCATCAGCGGCAACACCACCAAGCCCGGCCGACGCCCGCGAGAGATCGTCGATGCCGTCCGGCTTGATTTCGTCGGGTTTCAGCACGGCTCGGCGATCCTCAGCATCTCCCGTCTCGGGCAACTCAGTCTCGACGACCTGCTCGGCAGTTCGCTCGACGCGCTGGAGGAGGGTGTCAACAGCCTCCACCGCGATCCTGCCACCCTGCCGCCGCACTTCACTCCGCAGGTCATCAACGGAATCCGAGACCTCACCGGAGGCATCAGCGCCGGCGGCGTGAATCGCATCGAATTCCTGCGCAGCGGGACCGTGCGCTTCACCCTGGACGAGGATCTGCAGAAAGCCGTTCGAGCCGTTCAGCCCGAGTCTGTTCAGCAACTGGTCAACGTGGTGGGACGGCTACACATGGGCGACTTCTCCCCAGCCGGCCTCCGTTGCCGCATCGACACCTTCGCCGGCAGTGTGCTGTGCGACTTCACGCTCGACCTTCGCGACGCTGTGCTCGATTCCATGGACCAGATGGTGATGGCAGAGGGAACCGGTGAGCTGGATCCCAATGGCGTCTCCGTCCACGTCCTGCATCTTGCCCGCCTCGAAACGTTGAGCAGCGCCCGTCCGAGATCCCTGGAAACCCTCTCCCAGGAACAAGGCATTCGGCCGCTGGAATCCATCGAGGACCTCGGCGGACCACCCATGGAGGATTTCGAGGCGTTTCTCGCCGCCATCCGATCCGCACGTCTGGGTGATGAATGAAGCACGTGATCGTTGACACCGACGCCTTTTCTCACCTCTGGCAGAACTCCAGCACCGCCAGTTCGTTCGCCACGCATCTCGTCGGCGTGGTGCCCGTCCTCAGCTTCACCACGGTCGCCGAAGTGCACTTCGGCGCCGCGAAAGGCGGCTGGGGCGGACGCAGACTGGGTCAACTCGAGGAAGCGATCCGGCGGTATGTGGTCGCCCCGTACGACCAGGACCTCGCCCGGCTGTGGGGACGGTTGAAGCATCAGGCCCAGCAGACCGGGCACGCGCTGGGACACAGCAGCCAGACCAATGACCTGTGGATCTGTGCGACCGCTGTTTATCACAACGCACCGCTTCTGACACTCAACCGACGGCATTTCGAGAACTTCCCCGGGCTCGTCCTTCTGTCCTGACCGCGATACCGGGTGGTGGCTCGGACAGCCGCCCCACCCGGCTCGTATCCGATACCGTCAGGCGCCGGCGTCGTGGGCCGCCATCACGTCCTGGCGGTCCGGCTCCTCACGGAGGATGGCGCAGTTCAGCCACTCCTCGGGGATGGCGAAGGCGTCGACCAGCGTGCGCATCGACGGGCGCAGCTCGCGCAGCAGGTCGTTGACGACCGCCGTGACCGCCTTGGAGCGGGCCGGGGTCAGGCGGCCGTGCTCCAGGAACCAGCCCTTGTCCGCCTCGATCACGGTCAGCGCGTACAGGTCGCAGAGCTTGTTGAGCAGCGCCTTCTCCGCCGTGCCGGGGGCACGCTCGATGCCCGCGACGAACGCCTCCAGGGTGATCCGGTCGATGTGCGCGGTGGCCGTCTTCAGCACGTGGTCCTGGACGTCGTTGAAGATCTCGAACGGGCGGTCCTTCTTGGTCGCGGCGCCGCTGCGCAGGCGGCGGATGGCGCCCTCCAGGACGTGCTTCTCCCGGTCCTCGAACATCGTCAGGTGCCAGCCGCGGTCGGTCACCGCGACCTCCTCACCCCGGCCGGGAACGGCGCTGACCAGGCGCTGGATCAGGGCGCGGGCGGCGGTACGCTCCAGCACCATCTCCCGCACCTGCTCGGCCACGAACGTCGCGCGACCCCAGCCGTCCAGTGATCCGAAAGCGTCGCGGTAACCGGTGAGCAGGCCCTTCGCGACCAGCTGGAGCAGGACCGTGTTGTCGCCCTCGAACGTGGTGAAGACGTCGGTGTCCGCCTTCAGCCCCGGCAGCCGGTTCTCCGCGAGGTAGCCCGCGCCGCCGCACGCCTCCCGGCACATCTGGATGGTGTGGGTGGCGTGCCAGGTCTGCATCGCCTTCAGCCCGGCGGCCCGGGACTCCAGCTCGCGCTGCTGGTGCTCGTCGGCCGGGCCGGAACCGCCCTGCACGTCGGCGAGGGTGCCGACGAGCTCCTCCTGGGCGAACGCGTACGCGTAGCTGGTGGCCAGCGCGGGCAGGAGTTTGCGCTGGTGGGCCAGGTAGTCGTTGAGCGCGATCTCGCGCTCGGCGCCCGGCGCGGTGAACTGGCGGCGGGTCTCGCCGTACCGGACCGCGATGGTCAGCGCCTCGCGGGTGGCGGCCGACGCGGCGCCGCCGACCGTGACCCGGCCGCGGACCAGGGTGCCGAGCATGGTGAAGAAGCGGCGGGTGTCGTTCTCGATCGGGCTGCTGTACGTGCCGTCCTCGGCGACCTGGCCGTACCGGTCGAGGAGCATGTCGCGCGGCACGCTGACGTGGTCGAAGCTGATCCGCCCGTTGTCCACGCCGAGCAGGCCCGCCTTCGGGCCCGCGTCACCGAGGGTCACGCCGGGCATCGGGTCACCGTTGCCGTCCCGGATCGGGACCAGCCAGGCGTGCACGCCACGGGACTTCCCACCGGTAATCAGCTGGGCGAAGACGACCGCCATCCGCCCGTCCCGCGCGGCGTTCCCGATGTAGTCCTTGCGCGCCGCCTCGTGCGGCGTGTGCAGGTCGAACGTCTGCGTCGCCGGGTCGTACACGCAGGTGGTGCGCAGCTGCTGCACGTCCGAGCCGTGACCGGTCTCGGTCATCGCGAAGCAGCCGAGGATCTCGGTGTCGATGATGTCCTTCAGGTAGGCCGCGTGCTGCCGCTCGTTGCCGAGCGCGACGACCGCCCCGCCGAACAGGCCCCACTGCACGCCGGCCTTCACCATCAGCGACAGGTCCAGGTAGGCGAGCATCTCGGCGGCCACCACCGACCCGCCCTGATCCCCCGACCCACCGTGCCCGGCCGGGAACGCCGAGGCCACCCCCACATCGGTGGGCAGCTTCCGGATCAGCCGTGAGATCCGCTCCCGCGCCTCGTCACCGGTCTCCCCGGGCACCGCGACGAACTCCGCACCCAGCTCTTCCCGCACCGCCCGACGGATCGCCACCCACCGGCCGTCCAGCACGTCCCGCAACGCTTCACTGACCATGCCCCCATTCTGTACCCGCCAGTAACTTGCCGCCCCCAAACCCGGCCTTTCTCACACCCCACCCCTTTCCGCGTACGGCGCAGACCACGGCACCCGTTCGATGGAGTCGCCGTACGAAGTCGGCAAGATACGCTCCGGAGCCGGGTCCACAGAGGTGAGTGAGGTTCGATGGCTCAGTCGACGAGTGTTCTCTCCGGTCCGTGGCGGTGGCCGCTGGGCGGGCTGGCGGCGATCGCCGTCGGCGCCTGCATCATGCCGATGAGCCAGCTGTCCTGGTACCTGCCGCTCGCCGGGCTCGGCGAGGCGCTGCTGATCTGGATCTCCTGGCGCGAGTCGGTGGCGGCTCGCCACTCCGTCGACCCGGCCCGGCTACAGGCACGGACCGGCCGGGTGATGAGACTCCTCGCCCAGGGCAGCGAGGACGCCGCACGCACCGAACTCGCCGCACTCCTGCCGGACCTGGAACGCGTCCTCGGCCCGGACCATCAGCTCACCCTCGGCGCCCGCATGCTCGACCTACGGCTCCGCGGCGACCGCGGCGAGGTCCCGGACCGGGTCGCCGCCATGGCCGAGCTGATCGAGCACCAGAAGCGGGTCCTCGGCCCGGACTCCGAGGAGACCCTCGCCTCGCGGTACCAGATCCTCGACTGGATGACCGAGGACGGCGACACCCCCGAGGTGCGCGCGGCCTACACGGCGCTGATCGGCGACGCCACCCGGGCGCTGGGCGCCGGCCACTCCCTGCCGCTGGTCTCCCGCAGTTCCCTGGCCATCCTGCGATACCAGGCCGGCGAGCGGGACGCCCTGCCGGAGCTCACCACCGTCGCCGCCGACATGGAACGCGCCCTCGGCCCGGACGACCCGACCACGATCAGCACCCGCCGCCTCCTCGCCCAGTGGGATCCGGCGCACTGAGCAGCGATTTGTCGGGCTTCCCGGTCGGCCCGACCGGCACCTGGTCGATCAGCGTCACGGTCGCCGGGACCGCGAGGTCGCCCAGGCGGCCGGCGATCCGGGTACGCAGCTCACCCGGGTCCGGGGTGCGGCCGGAGGCGGGCACCACGAAGGCGTGCACGGCCTCGCCGGTCTCGTCGTCGGGGCGGCCCACCACGTACGCCTCGGCCACCCGGGGATCCTCGGCCAGCACCCGCTCGATCGGGCCGGCGTGGACCAGCTGCGCCTGGACGATGATGACGTCGCGGGCCCGGCCGTGCAGGCGCAGGTAACCGTCCTCGGTGATGCCCGCGAGGTCCCGGGTCCGCACCCAGCCGCCGGTGAAGACCTCCGCGGACTCCACCGGATCCCGCCAGTAGAGGGAGCCCTGCGCCGGGGTCCGCACGTAGAGTTCCCCGTCCACGATCCGGGTCCCGGTGACCGCGGGCGGGCGGCCCACGGTGTCCGCGTGGCCGGGGATCTCCGCCGGGGTCAGCATGGCGATCATCCCGGTCTCGGTCTGGCCGTAACCGTGGAAGATCACCGGCCCGAGCACCGCGAGGGCCTCACGGAGCCGCGCCGGTTCGAGGGGCGAGCCGGAGACCATCAGCGCCCGCAGGCCGCTCAGGTCGGCGGGGTCCGCCCGCTGGCTCCGGACCAGCTGATGCAGTTTGCCGACGGTGATGACACTCGCGGTCGCCCGGTGCCGGACGATCGCGTCCGGGAACCCCGGCGGCCGGGCGGCGACCAGCACCCCGCCGGCCGCGAGCGTGAGGATGCCGTACTCCAGCATCACCTGACTGCTCAGCGACCCGAACACCAGGTACCGGTCGAGCCGTTTCGCCAGCTCCGCGATCGCCGGCGGCCAGCGGTCCGGATGCGCCGCCCAGGCCGCCGACATCGCGTCGTACGTCTGCGCGCAGCCCTTGGGTTCCCCGGTGCTCCCGCTGGTATAGATGATCCGCGCGACGTCACCGGCCCGGCCCGCGCACTCGAGCGCGACGTCGGGATGCCTGATCAGCTCCGCGACCACCGCGTCGTCGACGATCGCCGCGTCGTCCCGCTCGGCCAGGCGCGCGACCTGCGCCTCGCTGAGCCCCGGCGGTAGCCCGGAGATCCGCGCGCCCACCGCGAAGGCCGCGATCGTCATCGCGAAGGCCCGCGCGTCGACGCCCAGCCGCAGGGCGACCCCGCGCCCCGGCCCGATCCCCCGCGCCCGGAGCCCGCCGCCGAGACGCCGGATCATCCCCAGCATCGCGGCGCCGGACGTCACCTCGTCCCCGTCCTCGAAGACCGGGCGATCCCCGGCCTCGTGCAGGATCCGCACCACTGCCCCGGGCCACATGGCTCAGAGCACGCCCTTGAGGAACCGGACCAGCGGCTCCTGGTGCACCGACGGGATGTTCCAGTGGTTCTCCAGGTTCTCCGCGAGGTGGTGCTCCGCGACGACCACGCCGTCCCGGCGCACCCGGACCACCGGGTGCAGGTAGCTCGCGTCGTGTGCCGCCTCCGGGTCGTTCTCCGCGATCCGCGGCACGTCGATGTCGAACGGGTCCACCTGGTCGTGGCCCGGGCCGTACTCCAGCGTCACCGCGATGGTCAGCGGCCCCGGCTCCAGGTACGCCACCGGCACCTCCTCCCGGTAGCGGGCGACTCCCCCATCCACCGTGACCACGTCGGCGAGCACCGCGAACTGCTGCCAGAGCGCCGACGACACGTTGATCCGGGCGATGATCGCGTCGGTGATCGCTTCCGGACTGGCCGGGAACGAGACCGACGGCCACGGCGCGTCGTGGTAACGCTCGCCGAGGATCCGGTGCAGCGCGCGGACGCCGTACCGGAATCCGTGGATGAACCCGTTCGTCGACTTCTTGAAGTCCCGCTGCTGGCTGAGCGTCCCGGCGAAATACAGGCCCGGGACATTGACCGACTCGAACGCCGGGGTCTGTTCCGGGAACCGGTCGTCGATCACCAGGTTCGGGCGGGCCGACGCGTCGAAGATCGAGGCGTCGAATCGGAAACCGGTGGCGATGACGACCCGGTCGTACTCGATCTCGCGAATCCGCTCGACGGTTCGGGCGTACCGGAAGAGGATCCGGAAACCGCCGCCCTCGCGCGGGAGAATGCGCTCGACGGTGCCGTCCAGAACGGCGTTCTGGGATTTGAGCTGGTACGTGTCGAGGAAGTTGTTGTTGACCGCCCGCAGGTGCCCGACGTAATGCGTCTGCCAGGCCAGCCGGATCGAGTGCGGACCGGCCACGTGGATCACCGCGGCGGTCTCGACGAGCGCGTCCGCGGTCTCGAAGGCCGAGTTCCCCTTGCCGATGATCAGCACCCGCTGGTTGACGAAGTCCTGCGGGTCGACGCTGACCGTGTCGTAGCGTTCACACAGCTCAGCCCCCTCGATCGGCGGCACGTGAAGCTGCGAGACCCCGGTGGCGATCACCACCCGCCTCGCCGACCAGGAGTCGGCCCCCGCCCGTACGGTGAAGAGGTCTTGATCGAAACAGATGTGGTCGACCCGCGTCCCGAAGCGGATCCGCAGGCCCCGGGCGACATCCCGGAGATAGCGCACCAGGTCGTCGGCCGCCGGGAAATAGCGCGAGCTGTAGTTCTTGAACAGCAGCGCCGGATCGTCGGTGAGCAGCGAATTCCAGTCCGAGCGGAGATTGAATTCGGGATCGTCCGACCCGGTCCACACCTTGTTGATGGAGATCAGCGTCCGGTGACGCGGATAGCGCGTGAAGAACGTCCCGGCGCCCTCCCCCTCCTCCAGCACGACGTAGTCATGACCGTCGCGCTCCAGCAGTGCGGCGAGCTGCAGTCCGGCCGGGCCGGCGCCGATGATGAGGTAGTCGTGCGTCATGCGCGGCAACCTACTGAGCCGATTTCAGAGCGTTCTGAGAAGTCGCCACTACCGTCCGCATTCATGACGATCGAGGTGGATCTGGCGTCCCCGCTGCGTGTCACGGACCTGCTCGCCGCCCGCGAACCACTCACCGTGCGCATTCCGCCGGCGGTCCGGGATCGTGTCACTTCCGGTCGTGTCTTCCTGTCGAAGGTGCTCGGCGACGACCGCGCGGTCTACGGGAACACGACCGGTTTCGGGGCTCTCGTCGGTTATGCCGGCCGGGCCGACCAGCGCGACCAGGCCGACAACACGCTCGCCCACCTCGGCGCAGGCCAGGGCCCCGACCTCGATCCGGCCCTCGCGCGCGCCACCCTGCTGGTCCGCGCGCACTCGCTCGCCCGGGGCGCGTCCGGGGTGTCCCCGCACGTCGTCGACGCCCTCGCCGCCGCGCTCGCCACCACGTTCGCCCCGGCGATGCCCCGGCTCGGCTCGGTCGGCGCCAGCGGTGATCTGATTCCGCTGGGCGCGGCCGCGCAGGCTCTTCGCGGGCGGGGGTACGCCTACCTGGACGGCGAGCGCCTCCCCGCCGCCGAGGCGCTCGCCCGGTCCGGCCTGAGCCCGCTGCCGTTGGACGGCCGGGACGCGCTCGCCCTGGTCAACGGCGTCTCGCTGACCACCGCCGCCACCGCGCTGGCGCTGCACCGGGTGCGTGCCTCGCACCGGGCGAGCCAGCTCCTCAGCTGCGTCCTCGCCGACCTGCTCGGCTGCGACCCCCAGTTCCTGGACCCGGGCCTGCTGTCCCTTTACGGTCACCCGGGCACGGCCGCTGTCGGCACGACGATGCGCTCGTTCCTCTCCGGCACGACACCCACCGGCGAACGCCCCCTTCAGGAGCCCTACAGCATCCGGTGTACGCCCCAGCTGCTCGGCGCCGCGGAGGACGCGCTGCGCTATGTGGACGGCGTGGTCGCCGCCGACCTCGCCGGGGTCAGCGACAACCCGCTCTTCTTCCCGGACGACGACCGCGTCGTGCACGGCGGCAACTTCTTCGGCCAGCCCGCCGCGTTCGCCGCCGACGTCCTCGCCATGGTCGTCGCCCAGGTCGGCAACCTCGCCGAACGCCAGCTCGACCTCCTCGTCGACCCGGCCCGCAACGGCGGCCTCCCGCCGATGCTCGCCGCCGGCCCCGGACAGCAGCACGGCCTGCAGGGCGTCCAGCTCGCGTCGACCGCCCTGATCACCGAGATCCGCCGCGACTGCCTCCCCGCGAGCATGCAGAGCCTCCCCACCAACCTGCACAACCAGGACGTCATCCCGCTCGGCACCCAGTCGGCCCTGCGCGCCCTCGACCACGCGTCCCTGCTCTCGCTGATCACCGGCTCCCTCGCCCTGGGCCTGCGCCAGGCCGTCCACGTCAGCCCGCGCACCCCGGCCGCCCCCGCCTGCGCCGCCGTCCTCGCCGCCCTCGCCGCCGAGATCCCCCCGATCGACCCGGACCGTCCACTGGAGACCGCCGTACGCCAGGCCGCCACGATCGTGGAGAACCTCGCATAGCTCGCGTCGGGCAGGATGGCGGTCATGGCCGTACGCACAGCACTCATCGCCGGTGGCGGCATCGCCGGCGCCGCAACCGCCCTGGCCCTGCACCGCGCCGGCATCCCCGCCGAGATCTACGAGGCGCACCCCTCCGGCGGCGAGGACGCCGGCGCCTTCCTCACCGTGATGCGCAACGGCATGACCGCCCTCGCCGCGATCGACGCCGCCGAGGCGGTCACCGCGGTCTCCTACCCCGCGCGGGCGGTCTCCCTCTGGGACGCGGGCTTCACCCACCTCGGCCGCCGCCCCATCGAGTCCCCGGCCCGGACCATCACCCGGGCCGCCCTCTACCGCGCGCTGCAGGAGCTGGCCACCGCGCGCGGCATCCCGGTCCACCACGGCAGACGGCTCGCCGACGCCACCGTCACCCCCACCGGCGTCCTCGCGACCTTCACCGACGGCACCACCGCGTCCGGCGACATCCTGATCGGCGCCGACGGCATCCACTCCCGCACCCGCCACCTGATCGACCCGGCCGCCCCGGCCCCCCGCTTCGCCGGCCAGCACGTCGTCTACGGCTACACCCCCGGCAACCCCTCCGGCGCCGCCGTCGACGAGTACCACATGGTCCGCGGCACACACGCCTTCTTCGGTTTCACCGTCCCGGCAGACGACGGCCGCACCTGGTGGTTCGCCCGCCTCCCCGCCCCGGCCCCGACCACCCTCCCGACCGGCCCCCAGCCCGGCTCGGAAGCCACCGCCCGCTCCTGGCGCGACCTGGTCCTGACCGCCTGCCGCGACCACGACACCCCGCTCACCAGCATCGTCAGCGGAACCGGCACCGACATCATCGGCGGCGACTCCTACGACATCCCCACCACCCCACACTGGCACGACACCCACCTGGCCCTGGTCGGCGACGCCGCCCACGCCGCCACACCCGCCGCCGCCCAGGGCGCGTCGATGGCCCTGGAGGACGCCATCACCCTGGCCACCGCCCTGACCTCACACGACACTCCGGCCGACGCGTTCGCCACGTACGAGTCCCTCCGCCGCACCCAGACCGAGGAGACGGTCGCCACCTCCGCCAAGCTCAGCACCCGGGGCACCCGGAGCGCCCGCGCTCCCGGCTCCCCCACTCTCTGACCCGCCCGGCACCCGCTGCGCGAGCCGGGTCAGAACACGGGCGGAGCGCCGCACCGACCAGACCTGCGTTCTTGACGCATCCCGGTTGATGCATCTCCCTTGATGCATCAAGCAGGATGCATCACTTCCGATGCATCACTTCCGATGCATCACTTCCGATGCATCCCGGTTGATGCATCACCCCCGATGTATCGCTCGTGATGCATCCCGCTTGATGCATCAGGAGCGATACACACGCAGCGCCCGCGAAGGGAGCCGACCGGGCAACCGCGACAGGCTGGTCACATCTGGACCACCTGGGCGGGACGCCGGATCCCGTGACCGGGTGCCCGCCCGAACACTCGCCGCCCGCGGATCGCCGGCTCCGCCGGCAAGGGGTTCGATCATGGACCGGCCGGGCGGCACCCGGCGGGCGATGAGCCGCCGGTCCGGGGCGCCTCGGCCGGTCGGCTGGCTGTCCGGGGTGCCTCAGGCCGATCGGCTGGCGATCCGGGGTGCCTCAGGCCGATCGGCTGGCGATCCGGGGTGTCTCAGGCCGATCGGCTGGCGATCCGGGGTGTCTCAGGCGCCCGAGAGACCCCTGACCACCAGCCGCGCCGGGAAAGCTGGCGCTCACGGGTCACTCCAGCCCGCTGACACACCCCTGAGCACCAGCCACCAAGATCATCCCCGCAGTTGATCATGAAAAGTCGATCAAGTCCGGCCAAACAGGGCCCGCCCCGACCGGAGGAAACCCCCGCCGGAGTTGACCAACGGGGTCACGGGTGTGTCGACCGCGTCGACACACCCGTGACGACCAGCCAGAAGCGGGACAAATAAGCGTGAGATCGCACGAACGGGGCGATCGTGAGTAGACGGGTGGAGCGGGGCGGTCAGTCGGTGGCGGATTCCAGGTAGCCGGTCAAGTAGGCCAGGGCTGCGATGGATGCGGGACGGGGGGCGGGGACGGGGGCAGGGGCAGGGGCGGGGCAGGGGCAGGGCGGGGCGGGCGTACCGGGAAAGGGCGTTGAAAAAACTCTGAATTCCGGGTTCTACGGTCGGCGGCATGGCGCTTGACTACCTGATCATCGGGGCCGGACCGGCCGGACTGCAGCTTGCCGGGCTGCTGGAGCGTGACGGCGAGCGGGATTACCTGGTGCTGGAGGGGGCGGGCAGGCCGGGCGCCTTCTTCGAACGGTTTCCGCGGCACCGGACGCTGATTTCCATCAACAAGCCGCGGACCGGGAGCGACGATCCGGAACTGAATCTGCGGCTGGACTGGAACTCGCTGCTCAGCGACGATCCGGAACTGCGGTTCACCCGGTACACGCAGCGATATTTTCCGGACGCTGACGTGATGCTGCGGTATCTCGCGGACTTCGCGCGCGGGCTGCGGATCGAGTACGACACCCGGGTCACGAGGGTCAGCCGTGACGGTGGGCTGTTCACCGTGGAGGCCGGCGAGCGGTCCTGGCAGGCGCGGCGGCTGATCGTGGCGACCGGGGTGTCGCGCGCCTACGAGCCGGAGATCCCCGGGTTCGAGCTGGCCGAACGGTATGCCGAGATGTCCGTCGACCCGCAGGACTACCTCGATCAGCGGGTGCTGATCATCGGCAAGGGCAACTCCGCGTTCGAGACGGCGGAGAACCTGATGGAGACGACCACGGTGATCCACGTGGCCGGGCCGAGCTCGGTGCGGCTCGCCTGGCGTACGCACTATGTCGGACACCTGCGCGCCGTGAACAACAATTTCCTGGACACGTACCAATTGAAGTCAGCCAATGCGATTCTCGACGGCACGGTGAAGAGCATCGAGCGGGACGGGGACGGCTTCCGGGTCCGCTTCGGGTTCTCCCGGGTCGACGAGGTGGTCAAGGAACTGCACTACGACCGGGTGCTCGCGTGCACCGGATTCCGCTTCGACGACTCGATCTTCGACGACTCGTGCCGGCCGGAGCTGACCATCCGGGACCGCTTCCCGGCACAGACCGAGTCATGGGAGTCGGTCAATGTGCCGGGGCTGCACTTCGCGGGCACGATCGGCCAGGTCCGCGACTTCAAGAAGTCCACCGGCGGCTTCATCCACGGTTTCCGGTACGCCGTCCGCTCCCTGCACCGGATCCTCGAGCTCACGTACGCCGCGACGCCCTGGCCGGCCGAGAAGCTGGACGCCGCACCGAAGGCGCTCGCCGACGCGGTGATCGCGCGGGTCAACCGTTCCTCCGCGCTCTGGCAGCAGTTCGGCTTCCTCGCCGACGTGGTGACCGTGAGCGAATCGGACGCCCGGTACCACGAGGAGGTCCCGGTCGACTGGTTCACCGCGCACGGGCTCTCCACCCCGGACCACGACTACCGGCACGCCTTCGCCGTCACACTGGAGTACGGCCCCGACCACGACCGGGTCGACCCGTTCGACATCACCGTCAGCCGGATCTCGCAGGACACGCCCGGACAGGCGCACGACGCGGCGTACCTGCACCCGGTGGTCCGCTACCACCGCGACGGCGAGGTGACCGCCACTCATCACCTGGCCGAGAACCTGGAGAACCGCTGGGACCGCCCGGACGTGCACGTCGCGCCGCTGGTCGCGTTCCTGGCCCGCTGCCTCGGAACCGGACGTGAAAGCCGCAGCCTGACATGACGCCACGGTCTCACCTGGACCCCGTCCACGCCGATTACTTCGCCGGTGGCGCGGGCGAGGAGCGGACGCTGCTGGCCAACCTGGCGGCCTTCGAACGGCTGCGGATCGTGCCGCGGGTGCTGCGCGCGACCGGCGAACGGGACCTGCGGACCACCCTGTGCGGCACCGATCTGGCCACCCCGATCCTGGTCGCGCCGACCGCGTTCCACCGGCTCGCGCACCCGGACGGCGAGTCGGCGACCGCGGCGGGAGCGGCCGCGGCCGGCACCGTGATGGTGGTCAGCATGGCGGCGACCCAGCCGGTCGAGCGGATCGCCGAGGCGGGCGGCCCGCTCTGGTTCCAGCTCTACCTCCAGCCGGACCCCGATTTCACCACCCTTCTGGTACGCCGTGCGGAGAAGGCGGGTTGCCGGGCGCTCGTGGTGACCGTGGACTCCCCGGTCCACGGGCGGCGCGAACGCGACCGGCGGAACGGGTTCACCGACCTACCGACGGGACTGACCTGCGAGAACCTGCGGGACGAGACCGGGCGGGTGCGGGACATCGCGATGGACGCGACGGTCGGCTGGGACCGGATCGACCGGCTGCGCGGGGTCACCGGACTACCGATTCTGATCAAGGGCGTCCTGCACCCCGCGGACGCCCGGCTCGCCGTCGAGCACGGCGCGGCCGGGGTGATCGTCTCGAACCACGGTGGGCGGCAGCTGGACGGCGCGATCGCCTCCGTCGACGCGCTGCCCGCGGTGGCCGAGGCGGTCGGCGGGCGGATCCCGGTGCTGGTCGACGGCGGGATCCGGCGCGGTACCGACGTGCTGGTGGCGCTCGCGCTGGGTGCGGACGCCGTGCTGATCGGGCGGCCCGTGCTGGAGGCGCTGGCCGGGGGCGGGGCTGCCGCCGTACGGGAGAAGCTGCGGAACCTGACCGACGAGCTGGACCACGTGATGGCTCTGGCCGGGGCGCGGCGGCCGGCGGACCTGACGCCCGACCTGGTGGTGGCGTGGTGAGCGCGGTGGTCCGGCTCCGCGAGTGGATCTTCCGGCGGGTGAACGGGGCGGAGGGCATCCCGGTGCCGGGGCCGCTGATCGGGGCGGAGCACTTCGAGCGGGTCTACAGCGATCCGGCGGCGGACGGGCGGAGTCGCGGCGCGGGGCTCTCCGACCTGTTCTGGTACTGGCTGGCACCGGGACCGCAGATGCACCAGGAGCACCTCGAGCCGGGTGATCGCTACCAGACGGTGGCGCGGGTGACCCGGAGGGTGCTGGCGGTACCGCACGCCCGCTCGGACGCCCTGGCCACCGCGGCCACCCGGCGGGCCCTCGCCGGGGTTTCGGGATTCGTCCGGCTGCGCGATCTCATGATGCCGGTCTGGGCGGAGGTCTTCCACGAGCTCGTGTTCGCGGAATCGTGTCCCCCCGCCGCCCGGGACATGATCGTGGCCAACGCCGACGATGTGGTGAACGCCCTGAAGGGACTCGGGTTGCGGCACATGTCGCGGCGCGACCGGTTGACGCGGTATCTCCTCTCCCGCATCGAGGCCGGAACCTGCCCCGTCGTCCTCCCGCCACCGTTCACCGCCCAGGAGACCGCCTGGTACCTGCAGGGCGCCTTCTTCAACACGGCCGTCGTGCAGATGTCCGAGGCGATGGCCCACATCCTGCTGCTCGCAGGCGACATATCTGATGTATCGGATCAATCGCTCGACGATCTCATCGACGAGACCCTCCGCGTCCACCCGCTCTTCGGCATCGCCCACCGGATCACCTCCGCGCCGATCACCGTCGACGGGGAGACCACCATCCCCGCCGGATCCGTGCTCCTCTTCAACTACCTCGCCTACCAGCGCACCGGCCCGGCCGCCGACGACACGTTCGATCCGAGCCGATGGCGACGGCTGAAGCGCAGGGAGGCCCATTTCATCCCGTACGGCATGACCGCCAACCGGGCCTGTCCCGCCCGCGGCGCCGCACCCGTGATGCTCCGCGCCGCCACCCGCGAGGTGCTCCGGCGCTTCGCCGTCGCCGCGCCGGCCGCGCACACCCGGTCGCTGCCCAACCGCGGTCCCGCCTTCCTGACCCCGATCGGTCACCGGGGCCCGGGCCCGGCCCGGCTCGCCGCCCTGCGCCGCACCGACCGGATCGCCGACGCCGGCCGGTCGATGAAGCAGCTCGTCCTCGGCACCTGGATGGTCCTGGACGCCCGCCGCCAGAAGCTCTGCACCACCCACTTCTCCTCGTTGGAGGCACAGCCGTGACACCCACCGAGCTCGCGCCGCGGTTCTTCATCGCGGTCGCGGTGATCGTGCTCTTCTGCAAGCTGGTCGCCTGGCTGCTCGGCAAGGCCGGCCAGCCACCCGTGGTGAGCGAGATGCTGGCCGGCGTGCTGCTCGGCCCGTCACTGCTCGGGCTCCTCTTCCCGTCGGTCCAGGCGGCGCTCTTCCCCGCGCCGCTGCTGCCGGTGCTCTACGTCGTCGGCCAGATCGGCCTGGTCCTCTTCATGTTCCAGGCCGGGTACGCGTTCAAGTCCCACCGGGTCACCAACCTGGCCGGCACCGCGGGCGTGGTCTCCCTGGCCGGGGTGACCGCACCGCTCGTGCTCGGGGTGCTCCTGGTGCTGGCGACGTCGGCGACCGCACCGATCCGGGTGGACGGGGTCTCGCTCGGCGTGACGGCCGCGTTCGTCGGCGTGGCCCTGGCGATCACCGCGTTCCCGATGCTCGCCCGGATCATCACCGAGCGGGGGCACGCGGGCACCCGCCACGGCTCGCTCGCCCTGGCCAGCGGCGCGATCGACGACCTGGTCGCCTGGATCATGCTGGCCGTGGTGCTCGCCTTCGCCTCCGGGCGGGCCGGCCCGGCGCTGGTCACCGCCGGGGGCGCGGTCCTCTTCGGCCTGGTGCTCTGGCTGGCCGGGCCGCGGGTCACCGGCGCGCTGATCGGCAGCGACCGGCTCGACGACCGCGCCCGGATGCTCGGCACGACCGCCCTGCTCTTCCTGGTCGCCTGGTACACCGACGAGATCGGCCTGTACGCGGTCTTCGGCGCCTTCGCGGTCGGTGTGGTGATGCCGCAGACCGAGCGCACCGACCGGGTGATCGACACCCTCACCCCGATCGCGTCGGCGGTGTTCCTGCCGCTCTTCTTCACCTTCTCCGGGCTGCGGACCGAGTTCGCGCTGCTCGGCGACGTACGGGTACTGCTCTTCGCGGCGGCCTGCGTGACGCTGGCGATCGCCGGCAAGTTCGGCGCGTGCTGGGCCGCGGCCCGGCTGCGCGGTGAGCCGAACGACGTGGCGCTGCGGGTCGGCGCGCTGATGAACGCCCGCGGCCTGATGCAGCTGATCGCGCTCAACGTCGGGCTGGAGGCGGGCATCGTGAACTCGTCGCTCTTCACGGTGCTGGTGCTGGTCGCGCTGATCACCACGCTGATGACCACACCGGTGCTCACCCGGCTGGACCGGCACCATTCTAAGAAAACGTCAAGAGAGCGAATTCCGCTGGCGACAGCCGCCTAGACATATGAGATCTTCAATGAATGAGCCGGCTTCTGGTGGTCGAGGACGACACCGAACTCCGTGACATGCTGACCGAGACCCTGGTCGACGAGGGGTACGTCGTCGACCAGGCTCCGGACGGCCAGCGCGGTCTCCACCTGGGGCTGACCAGGCCGTACGACGTCCTGGTGATCGACCGCCGGCTCCCGGCCCTGGACGGGCTCGACCTGATCACCCGGCTGCGGGCCCGCGCGGTGGCCGCCCGCGCGCTGATGCTCACCGCCCTCGGCACCGTCGACGACCGGATCGCCGGACTCGACGCCGGCGCCGACGACTACCTGGTCAAGCCGTTCCACCTGGACGAGCTGAGCGCCCGGATCCGGGCCCTGTGCCGGCGCACCGCCGACTCCACCGACGTGCTGCCGATCGGCGGCGGGCTGCTCGACCTCGGCGTACGCGACGCCGTGCTGCCCGACGGCACCCGGGTCGCCCTCTCCTCCCGGGAGTTCGAGCTGCTCCGGGTGCTCGCCACCCGCCCGCACGCGGTGCACTCCCGGTCCGCGCTGCGCACCCGGGTCTTCGACGAGGCGGCCGCCGCGTCGATCGTGGACACGTACGTCTACTACCTGCGCCGCAAACTCGGCCGCCGGGTGGTCCAGACCGTGCACGGGCTCGGCTACCGGCTCGGTGCGCTGTGACCTTCGAGAGAGACGCCATTCGGCGGGCACGCTGGCGGATCGGGCTCACCGTCGGCCTCGCCATCGGCATCCTGCTCACCCTGCTCGGCACGATCTCCTACGAGGTGCTCCGGCACAGCCAGGAACAGCAGATCGACCGGGAGCTCGACTACGGTGTCCGGCACGGGGCCATCGACGGGCCGCCCGCGTGCAGCTGGGTCTTCCTCTACGACGCGAACGGCGTCCTGCTCGCCGGTGGCCCGCCCCCGCCGCCCGGCCTGCCCATCCCCGCCGACGTCGCCGAGGTGGCCGCGAGCGGCATCCGCCAGACCCGGCAGATCGACCGGAACCGCACCACCTACTGGGTGCGCACCCAGTACCGCACCGACGGCGTCGTCCAGGTCGTCTTCGACGCCCGCTTCCAGCTCGCCGACCGCCGGCACCTGCTGATGGCCTTCGGGCTCGCGGGCCTGGCCGGGCTGCTCGCCGCGGCGCTCACCGCCGTCCTGGTCGGGCGCCGCGCCGTCGCCCCGCTCGCCGAGGCCCTCGGACGTCAGCGCCGGTTCGTCGCCGATGCCAGCCACGAACTGCGTACGCCGATCGTCCAGGTGCACACGCGCGCCCAGATGCTGGCCCGGCGCGCACGGCGTACCGGGAGCGAGGCCGACCGGCGCGACCTGGACCGCCTGATCGGCACCACCAGCCGGCTCGGCGAGATCGTCGAGGAATTGCTGCTCTCCGCCCGGATGGCCGCCACCCCGGTGGACGGCCACGCCGCCGGGGAGGTCGACCTGTCCCGCCTCTGCGCCGACGCGGTCGCCGCCGAGACCGACCGCGCCGCCGAGCACGGCGTCGCCCTCGACCTGATCGCACCGCCCGCCCCGGTCCCGGTCACCGGCATCGAGTCGGCCCTGCGCAGGGTCGCCTCCGAGCTGCTGGCGAACGCGCTCACCCACACCCCGGACGGCGGCCACATCACGGTGACCGTCGGCACCGGCGGCCCGAGTCGCACGTTCCGCCACGGCAGCGCCGACCTGACCGTGACCGACACCGGCGACGGCTTCGACCCCACCGACACCGACCGCCTGTTCGACCGCTTCCACCGGGGTTCGGGCGCGGGCACCCGCCGTTTCGGCCTGGGCCTGGCCCTCCTCCACGAGGTGGTGACGAGCCACGGCGGCACCATCACCGCCTCGACGAGCCCCGGCCTCGGCGCCACCTTCACGGTCCGCCTCCCCCTCTACACCCCCACCCCCACGTCCACGCGCCACCGCCTCTTCCCCGCCCGCGCCTGACCCGCGGCCACCGGTTCCGCAGGGGAAACGCCGAGCGGAGGAAGGACCGCTCGGCGTGACCAAGGGGCGGGGTTCTACATGCCGTCGCCGGACCAGTCGCCGCGGGACCGGGAGCGGACCGGGAGCGTGGAGATGACCGGGGCGTGCTCGTGGGGGTAGTTCTCGGCGTGGCCGCCCCACTTGACCCACTCCTCGGTGGTGTACCAGTTGATCAGCTCGCCGTCGGAGCGGATGATCCAGTCGATGTCGGTCTCGGCGATGAAGTGGCCGTGCTTCACGCCGGCCGGGCGGAAGCAGTAGGTGCCCTCGTCGATGTCGCCGAAGTTGTAGGCCATCCTGCCGCCGAGCGTGTAGAACTCCTCGTAGCAGGGGTGATGGGCCAGCCGGTGGTCGGTCCAGCCCTTCTTGGCGCGGATCAGGCGGGTGTAGAAGCCGGTCTTCGGGTCGCGGTGCAGCAGCTTGATGTAGAGCGGGGTCAGCGGGCCGACCGACGGCGCCTCGACCCAGTCCATGGTGTTGGCGTCGATCACGGTCGCCCGGCCCTCCGCGTCGGTCTCCTTCACCGAGACGAGCGGGTCGAAGCCGGCGTCGCCGTACTCGCGCCAGTGCAGGATGCGGGAGCCCTCGCGGACCTTGATCCAGTCCATCGGGGCGCCCTTGGGGACCTGGACGTAGCCGCCCGGGCCGAGCTCCTGACCGCCGTAGATCAGCGAGCCCTCGACCACGTAGAACTCGGTGTCGGCGTGCGGGATGCCGGCGCTGCGGCCCCAGTCGGCGGTGGCGTGCAGCGACAGGGACGAGGAGCCGTCCTCCTCGTCGGTGGAGAGCCGCCGTTCCAGGATCTTCCCCTCGCCGTACGGCAGTTCGCCGGCGTGGAAGATGTAGTCGTCCTCGTGGATCAGCTCGACATGTGCCCTCACGGCGTACTCCTCAGTTCTCGTTTCAGGATCTTGCCGGCGGCGTTGCGGGGCAGCGCCGCCACGGTCCGGTACTGCTTGGGGACCTTGAAACCGGCCAGCCGTTCGCGTAGATACGCCTCGAGAACATCGGCCTCGACGGGCCCTCGGCTGACCAGGTAGGCGACCACTCGTTCGCCCCATCGGTCGTCGGGTTCGCCGACGACCGCGCATTCGGTCACGGACGGGTGGGCGAGGAGGACCTCCTCGACGTCGCGCGGGTACACGTTCACCCCGCCCGTGATGATCACGTCCTTGACCCGGTCGACGATGGAGATGAAGCCCTCCTCGTCGCGGATCACGATGTCGCCGGAGGTGAGGAAGCCGTCCTCGGTGGTGCAGGCGGCGGTCGCCTCCGGATTGTCGTGGTAGCCGTTCATCAGGTACGGCGAACGGCTGTACAGCTCACCGGGCCGGCCCGGACCGACCTCGTTCTGATCGGCATCGACCACTCTGACCTGTGTGGCGAACCACGGGTGGCCGACCGAACCGGCCTTGCGGCGGGCGTCCGGCGGGCGCAGGTCGGTGATCACGCCGGCCTCCGTGGAGCCGTAGAGCTCGTGCACGCCGGCGCCGGGGAAGGCCTCGAAGACCCACTCCTTGAGCACCTTCGGCAGCGCGGCGGCGTTGAAGTAGAGCGTGTCCAGGCTGGGCAGCTCCGGCACCCGTTCCACCGCCGCCTTGATCAACTGCGCGTGGGTCGGCACGAGGAAGACCGATTGGGCGCGGTCTCGGGCGATCATGTCCAGCAGGTGGTCCGGCCTGAAGGTACGCAGCATGCTGACGGTCGCTCCGCAGTAGACAGCGGCGTACGCGAAGGCGAAACCGGCGCCGTGGTACATGGGGGCGACCGCGATGGTCCGGCGGCCGGGCCCGAGTCCCCATTCCAGCGCGGTGGCGTAGAACGTCAGGCACCGGGACCGGTGGGAGATCAGCACACCCTTGGGATCGCCGGTGGTCCCCGCCGTGTAGGCGATGCAGAACGGGTCGCGTTCGCCGACCGGGATCCACGGGTCTTCAAAAGAGGAGTTCACGAGCCATTTCTCGTACGCCGGACCGATGCGGATCGTCGCGCCGACCAGGTCGCTCTCGTGCTCGCCGTCGACCAGCAGCACCCGCGCGCCGGAGTGGCCCAGGATGAAGTCGACCTCCGGCGGGGTCAGGCGGGGGTTGACCGGGACCAGGACCAGGCCCGCCTTCGCGATGCCCGCGGCGATCTCCGGGTACTCCAGGCGGTTGCCGCAGAGCAGCGCGACCCGGTCGCCGCGGGAGAGCCCGAGGGCGAGCAGCCCACAGGCGACCCGCGAGGAGCGCTCGTCGAGGGCCGCGTAGGTGATCGCGCGGTCGCCGTCGCGCACGGCGATCACGTCCGGGGTCGCCCGGCCGAACTCCCGAATCCCACCGGCGATCGTCAGATCCGCCCCACCAGGCCGCAACATGCCAGAATGGAAACACCGTTTCCATTACGAAGCAAGGGGGAAGTCTCCGGCACGGCCCAGTTGGGCCGGCACCTCACGCAGGCCGAGCCGCTCGCCGATCCAGACGCCGGCCGTGGCGGCGCGGGTCACGTCGACGCCGGTCTCGACCTTCGAGCGCCGCAGCAGGTAGGCCAGGTCCTCCGTGGCGATGTTCCCGGTAGCGGCGGGCGCGAAGGGGCATCCGCCGATCCCGCCGATGCTGCTGTCGAGTGCTTCGACGCCCGCCCGCACGGCCGCGACGGCGTTCGCGTAGCCGGTGTTGCGGGTGTTGTGGAAGTGCGCCCGCAGCGTGACCCCGTCCCGTTTGACCGCGTCCACCAGCTCCGCCACCTGATGCGGGACGCCGACGCCGATGGTGTCCGCCAGGCAGATCTCGTCGAGCACTCCCGCGCCCTGGGCGATTTCTCCGACATTTCGGATATCAACTTCGCCGGTGAAGGGGCAGCCGAAGGCGGCGGCGATGGTGAGGGTGACCCTCAGTCCGTTATTTCGTGCTTTATCGGCTACTTTGCCGAATGCGGCCAGCGAATCGGCCGTGGACATGCCCTGGTTGCGCCGGGAGAACTCGTCGCTGGCGACGACGACATAGTTGATCTCATCCGGCCGCGCGTCCTCGAGCGCCAGCGCCCGGTCCAGACCCTTGCCGTTCAGGATCAAAGCGATATAAGAGATTTCTCCCGTACGCGGCACCGCGCGCAGCACCTCCTCGGCGTCGGCCATCTGCGGGACCCGATCCGGTCGCGCGAACGCCGCCACCTCGATCCTGCGCAGTCCGGCCTCGATCGCCCTCCGCACATAGGACACCTTCACCGCCGTCGACAGAACCCTCTTCTCGTTCTGCAGCCCGTCCCGCGGCCCCACCTCGACGATCTCCACGTCGACACCCCTTTGTTCCATCTAGCGAAACGTCGTTTCGCCACTATATGGTGATCGCGTGACCGCGCCACTTGCCGACATTCGTGTCCTGGAAACCGGAACCCTGCTCGCCGGCCCGTTCTGCGGCCAGTTGCTCGGCGACTTCGGGGCCGAGGTGATCAAGCTGGAGGACCCGGGCCGTGGCGACCCGATGCGTCAGTGGGGCCGGGAGAAGCCGCACGGCCAGTCGCTCTGGTGGCCGGTGGTCGCCCGCAACAAGAAGTCCGTCACCTGCAACCTGCGATCGGCCGAGGGACAGGACCTGGTCCGCCGCCTGGTCGCCGAGTCCGACGTGCTGCTGGAGAACTTCCGCCCCGGCACGCTCGAACGCTGGGGCCTCTCGTACGAGGAACTCTCGGCGATCAACCCGCGGCTGATCCTGGTCCGGGTGACCGGTTACGGCCAGACCGGCCCGTACTCGCCCCGCGCCGGCTTCGGCTCGATCGGCGAGGCGATGGGCGGGCTGCGCCACGTCACCGGCGAGGCCGACCGGGCCCCGTCCCGCAGCGGCATCTCGATCGGTGACTCGCTCGCCGCTACGTACGCCGCCTTCGGCACCCTCGCCGCCCTGCACGCCCGCGAGCGCACCGGCCGCGGCCAGGTCGTCGACTCGGCGATCTACGAGGCGGTCCTCGCCATGATGGAGTCGCTGATCCCGGAGTGGAGCGTCGCCGGGTACCGCCGCGAGCGCACCGGCCCGATCCTGCCGAACGTCGCCCCGAGCAACGTGTACCCCAGTGCCGACGGCTCCGACGTGCTGATCGCCGCCAACCAGGACACCGTCTTCCGCCGCCTCGCCGACGTGATGGGCCGCCCGGCACTCGCCGACGACCCGCGGTACGCCACACACGGCTCCCGCGGCGAGCACCAGGGCGAGCTGGACCGGCTGATCAGCGAGTGGACGGCGACCGTACCGTCGGCGAAGCTCCTGGCCATGCTGCACGAGGCGGGCGTGCCGGCGGGCGGCATCTACACCGCCGAGGACATCATCGCCGACCCGCACGTCCAGGCCCGCGAGGCGGTGATCGAGGTCGACCACCCGGAGCTGGGCCCGCTGAAGATGCAGAACGTCGCCCCGAGGCTCTCCGACACGCCCGGCGAGGTCCGGTGGCCCGGCCCGGCACTCGGCGCGAGCAACGAGGAGATCTACGGCGGGCTGCTCGGCCTCTCCGGCGAGGACCTGGCCGGCCTCCGTGAGCGCGGCGTCATCTGATGACCGAGCCCGATCAGGACACCGAGCTCTCCGAGAACTACGCGGCCGCCGGGTTCGCCCGCAGGCTGGGCTGGGGAGCCCGTCCTGCCGTGCTGCTCGTGGACCCGGCGGTCGCGTACACCCACCCGGACTCCCCGCTCCACCTCGCCACGGGACAGGCCGCCGCCGACGCGATGGCCGTGCTCGCCGAGGCCGCCCGGTCCGCGTCGGTCCCGGTCGTCTGGACCCGCGTGAGTTTCGCCGACGAGTCCTGCTCCGAGGCCCCGCTCTTCGCCGCCAAGGTCCCGGCGCTGAGGGCCTTCGCCACCGGCAGCCCGTACGCCGGTTTCGCCCCGCCACTCGCCCCGGCCCCCGGCGAACTGATCGTCACCAAGCATTACGCGAGCGCTTTCGCCGGCACGTCCCTGGCCGCCTGGCTGACCTCGCACAGCATCGACACCCTGGTCATCGGCGGCTTCTCCACGAGCGGCTGCGTCCGCGCCTCGGCCCTCGACGCCCTCCAGCACGGCCTGCGCCCGATGGTCGTCCGCGACGCCTGCGCCGACCGCGCCCCCGCCCCCCACGAGTCGAATCTCTTCGACCTGGACGCCAAGTACGCCGACGTCCTGACCCTCCCCGAGACCCTCAGAAACCTCTGACCCCTTCTCCGGTACGCCCTCCGGCACCGGCCCAGCCGCTTTCTCTTCCGGGGCCGGGGTGGTGGGCCGCGTCGAGGGCTAAGCGTCGGGGGCTAAGCGTCGGGGGCTAAGCGTCGGGGGCTAAGCGTCGGGGGCTAAGCGTCGGGGGCTAAGCGTCGGGGGAGAGGATCTCGGTGAGGGCGCGGAAGGGCTCCGGGGACGATGAGTGGGCGCAGGTGACCAGGGTCTTCCACAGGGCCCAGCCGCGGCCCCGGGTCCACTCTGCGGCGGGGACGCAGAGGTGGGCGCGGAACAGCTCGCGGGCGTCGGCGGTCAGGACGGTCCAGGCGATGGCGAGGTCGCAGGAGGGGTCGCCGACGCCGCAGGTGCCGAAGTCGATGACCGCGGAGAGGTCGCCGGCGGCGTCCAGCAGCAGGTTGCCGAGGGCGATGTCGCCGTGGAACCACGTCGGCTCGCCGTCCCAGGGTGCGTCGAGCGCGTCCTTCCAGAGAACGCGCGCCCGGTCCGCGTCGACGCGGTCGCCGAGCAGGCCCAGGGCGCGCTGGAACTCGCCGTCGTACCTGCGCAGCGAGCCGCCCCGATACCAGTTGTGCAGGCCGGGGGCGGGTCCGTCACCGGGGTCGACGGCGCGCAGGGCCAGCAGGAAGCCGGCCAGGGACGCGGCGAAGGCGGGCGGGTCGGTGAGGGCGCCGGGTGTCAGCGGGGTGCCGTCGATCCACGGGTAGACCGACCAGGAGAACGGGTAGCCGAAGCCGGGCGAGCCCTGCGCCAGCGGGACCGGGACGGGCAGCGGGAGCCGGGGCGCCAGGCGCGGCAGCCAGCGGTGTTCCTTCTCGACGGCGAGGGCGTACTCGGCGGCGCTGGGCAGGCGCACCGACATCGCCGGGCCGAGGTGGAAGGTCCAGTTGTCCCAGCCGCCGTTCGCCACCGGGCGGATCGGGAAGTAGCGCCACTGCGGGAACCGGCTGTCGATCAGGCGGCGGACGAGATCCGCCTCTACGTCGATGCGCTGGGGTAGCGGTCCGAGGCTCACGGCGTCATCCTCGCCGGGCGCCGGCTTCTCACGCCACCGGATAAGAGCCTCCGATCGTACGATCGAAGCCCGCTCCCCAGAGGGAGCGGGCCCACGAAGCTGATCAATCGCCGGAGAGGGTCTCGATCGTGCCGGCGGTGAGCAGGGACTGGTAGTAGGTGCCGCCGGGGTAGTAGGTGGCGGTCGTGGTGCCGGCGACCGCGTCGTTGGCCCAGGCGACGGCGAAGGTCTGCAGCGCGGTGACGTTCGCGGCCTTCGACGCGCCGGCGGTGAGCGTGCAGAGGAAGTTGGTGCTGGAGCCCTCGGCGTCGCAGTGCGAACCGGTGGTCAGCCGGACGCCCAGGAAGTCACGGTCCAGCGTGGCGGTCAGCTCCACGGTGCCGCTGGCCTGGCCGTTCGCGAGGTACGGCGGCGACGAGACGGTCCGCACCGGGAGCGAGGTGCCGCCGACCGCGGTCAGGCCGGTCGCCATGTTGGTGCCGGACGGGGACTCGACCGGGTCGAGGAGCTGCAGGAACTTCAGGTTGGCGTACGCGGCCGGGTACGTGGTGGCGAGCACCCCGGCGACGTAGGTGACCGCCTCGCCGCCGGCGGAGTGCCCGGCGAGGATGAACGTGGTGGGTAGCGTGCTGCCGGCGCGGCCCGCCGTGGTCGCGGCAGTGGCGTAGCTCACGGCGAGGTTGCCGGTGGAGCTGGTGGCCGTGCCGAACCAGGCGGCGACGTTCGTCAGGAACGTGGTGTTGCTGCCGGTGTTGTTGACCGTGCAGTTGTTCGCGTTGGAGGACGGCAGCGTCGGGACGAAGACCAGGTAGCCCGCGGTCTGGTACTCGCCGGCGAGATCGGCCATGTTCGACTTGGAGCGGGAGAATCCGTGCTGCAGGTAGATCAGGGCCTTCGGGCTGGTGGTGGTCGGGAAGTACCAGTCGACGGCCTGGTGAAGCGTGCCGGTACCGCAGGGGACGTCGACCGTGGTGGTGACCACCGTGGCCGCGGCGTAACCCGGCGCGGGGGTCATGAGCAGCACCGATCCGGTCAGGACCAGGGCGGCGAGGAGACGGGACAGGGACGACACGGGGCCTCCAGGAGGATTGGCCGTAACGCTCTCCGAAACAGTGTTTCCATTAATCAGGGAACATCGATGGCCTGTCAAGAGACAAAAAACCCGGCATCCGTACGGCGGATGCCGGGTCGCTGTCGTTGCGCTGTGTCACTCCTCGGCGGTACCCAGGTGCCACGGAACGACGAGCGGGTGACGCTCCTCGTCGCGGGCGGCGAGACCCTCCATCGACTTCTGGTACTGGCGGAGCGTGATCTCGCCGGCCATCACCTGACCGCAGAGCACCCCTTCGAGGCTCTGCGGCGGGAACCACGACTCCTCGATGACCAGCGGCTCCTCCTCTGCGCGAGCCTCCGCCCGGACGCCGCGGACCGCGAGCACGCAGGCGGCGGCCAGAACCAGGAGAAGCAAGTACAGGATCAACATCGCCACCGCCTTGTCGGGTTACCACGGGGTTCGCTTCACCCCGCCTGACAAACCAAACGGATCACAGGGCGTATTGGTTCGACGGTTCGGCAGACTTCCGCGGCTCACTACCACGCGACCCGACCGCACTATCGAGGTATGACGCATATTGCCCGTTTAGGGGTACTCTCGTCCCGTTCTTCCGGTTTCCCCCGAAAACGGAGCCTCATGCTCTACGACTACGACGCCTTCAGCCGGCTCGCCGGCTCCCCCGATCCGCCGCCGGAGGCAGGCGCCGACTACCGGGTGCGATTACGGCCGCTCTCCAGCAGCCGCCCGATCCGGTCCGTGCTGATCACGGTCTTCGCGTTCCTCTTCGAGGCGACGTTCTTCGGGTGGCTCCTCACCTCGGTCTCCGGCCGCTCACCGGTGATCTCCGCGGTCCTGCTGGTCATCGAGCTGTTCCGGATGGTCAACGTGGTCACGCTCTGCCTCGCGACGCTGCGGGCCCGCGATCCCGTGCCGGTGCCGCCCGACCCGGGACTGCGGGTCGCGTTCCTCACCACGATCGTCCCGGGCAAGGAGCCGATCGCGATGGTGGAACACACGCTGCGTGCCGCCCAGCGGGTCCTGCACCCGGGGACGTACCACCTGTGGCTGCTCGACGAGGGCGACGACACCGCGGTCAAGGCGATGTGCGACCGGGTCGGGGCGCACCACTTCAGCCGGCGTGGCGTACCCGAGTGGAATCTTCCCGCCGGAGGCTTCAAGGCCAGGACCAAGCACGGCAACTACAACGCCTGGATGGACGCGCACGGCGGGGAGTACGACGTCTTCGTCTCGGTCGATCCGGACCACGTGCCGCTGCCGTCGTTCTGCGAGCGGCTGCTCGGCTACTTCCGCGATCCGGATGTGGCGTTCGTCGTCGGGCCGCAGGTATACGGCAACTACGACAATCTGGTCACCCGCTGGGCCGAGTCGCAGCAGTACCTGTTCCACTCGCTGCTCCAGCGCGCCGGGAACCTGCTCGGCATCCCGATGCTGGTCGGAACGAACAACGCCGTTCGCATCTCGGCACTGCGGCAGATCGGCGGGCTGCAGGACTCGATCACCGAGGACATGGCGACGAGTCTCGCCGTACACGCCACCCGCAACCCGCTGAGCGGGAACCGCTGGAAGTCCGTCTACACACCGGACGTGCTCGCCGTCGGGGAGGGCCCGTCGTCGTGGACCGACCTGTTCAGCCAGCAGCACCGGTGGTCGCGGGGCACCGACGAAGTCGTTTTATCGGGATTTATCAGCAGAATTCGTCGGCTCGGCGTGCGGCGGACCCTGCACTACGGACTGCTCATGGCCTACTACCCGATGACCGCGATCGCCTGGCTGCTCGGCGCGATCACCGCGGTCGCCCACATCGTGCTCGGCGCCGAGGGCGTCCAGGTGCCACAGCACGTCTGGACCATGCTCTACGTCGACGCGGCGCTCTTCCAGGTCGGCCTCTACCTCTGGAACCGGCGGCACAACGTCAGCCCGCACGAGGAGGAGGGCTCCTCCGGCGCACCGGGGATGATGCTCTCCACGCTCTGCGCGCCGGTCTACGTCTCCTCCTTCCTGCAGACGCTGCTGCGCCGCCGGGCCGGTTTCGTGGTCACCCCGAAGGGCGACTCGGCCAGCCCGGACCGGCTGCTCACCTTCGCGAGCCACCTGCGCTGGGCGTTCTTCCACGCCGCGCTGCTCACCTGTGCCGTGGCCACCGGCCGCACCGACGGCTTCATGTGGCTCTGGCCGGCCCTCAACCTCGTGCTCTGCCTCGCCCCGCCGGTCCTCTGGACGGCGCTCCGGATGGCCGCCCGTCCCGCTCTTCACGTGGAGAAGTACGCATGAGAAAACTCGCCCGCCGTTTGTTGCGCTACCTGGTGGCGATCCCGGTCGCCGCCGGGGTGCTGCTGGCGAACAAGCCCATCGTGGTGTTCGCCGCCGACCAGTACCACGACTTCAGTGTCAGCCGGCAGTCGTACAAGGCGGCCTACGGCCACTGGTCGACGCTGGACGTCCCCGACGACATGAAGATCAACGCGATCCACGCCGCGCTGCTCAGCACCGGCAAGGTCCTGATCATCGCCGGCTCCGGGAACAACCGGAAGAACTTCGAGGCCGGCTCGTTCAAGACCATGCTCTGGGACCCGCAGACCGACCGGTTCACGCAGGTCCCGACGCCGACCGACATGTTCTGCTCCGGGCACACCTTCCTGCAGAACGGCAACCTGCTGGTCGCCGGCGGCACCAAGTCGTACGAGGTCCTGCCGAAGGACATCAAGAACGCCGCCGGCGTCATGAAGATCAAGAACGAGTCGCCGGACGGCGGGCCGCGGACGTTCCTCAAGGGCACCCAGTTCGCCTCGGCCGACGGCACCCAGCTGTACCGCAGCCGCGCCGACATCACCGTGCCACCCGCGATGAAGATGCGGCACGGCACGACGACCATGGTGCACGCCGGCGAGGCCGAGGTCTGGGTGGACGCGGTCGCCGCCGGTGACGGCCCGGTGGTCACCCGGCCCGCGCAGTACCGCATCCCCGGCCTGAGCGGTGCCGACGCCCGCAACCTCTACGGCGTCTCCGACAAGATCACCCGCGAGAAGCAGGAGTACGGCGGCGACGACACGTCGTACGAGTTCGACCCGCACACCGAGCGCTACGTCCGGGTCGGCGACCTGAACCAGCACCGGTGGTACCCCACGCTGGCCCCGCTCCCCAGCGGCGACGTCCTCGCCGTCTCCGGACTCGACCAGTTCGGCCGGATGCTGCCCGGGCTCAACGAGGTCTACCGCCACAAGACGCAGCGCTGGGAGGCGAAGCCGCAGCTCACCCGGGTCTTCCCGACCTACCCGGCCCTCTTCCTGACCAAGGACAACCGATTGTTCTTCTCCGGCTCCAACGCGGGGTACGGTTCGGCGACCGAGGGCCGCACACCCGGCCTCTGGGACCTGAGGGACAACAGCTTCCAGACCGTGCCGGGCCTGCGTGACGCCACGATGACCGAGACCAGCTCGTCGGTGCTGCTCCCACCCGCCCAGGACCAGAAGGTCATGATCATGGGCGGCGGCGCGGTCGGCGACTCCCCCGTCTCCACGGCACGCACCGCGATCGCCGACCTCGATACGCGCAGCCCGGCGTGGCGTCCCGGCCCGAACCTGCCGCACCCCACCCGGTACCTGAGCAGCGTGGTCCTGCCCGACGACACGGTCTTCACCAGCGGCGGGTCGTCGGGGTATCGCGGGGGGCCGTATCAGGGGCGTACCCGCAGCGACCTGCTCACCGCCCAGATCTACCAGCCCCGCGCCAACCGCTTCGTCACCGCCGCCTCCCCGACCGTGGGCCGCGACTACCATTCGGAGGCGCTGCTGCTCCCCGACGGCCGGGTGATCACCATGGGTGGCGACCCGATCTACGACAAGGGCGGCCGCAACCCGGGCACGTTCGAGCAGCGCATCGAGATCTACAGCCCGCCGTACCTGTTCCACGGCGCCAGGCCGACCGTCACCACCGGGCCGGACAGCGTCTCCCGCGGCACGACGGCCTCCTTCGACACTCCGGACGCGGCCCGGATCCGCGGCGCACGCCTGGTCCGCCCGAGCGCGATCACCCACGGCACCGACGTGGACCAGCGTTCGGTGGCGCTGACCGTGGGCCACTCCCCGACCGGCATCACCGTGGGGATCCCCCGCGAACGCGGCCTCCTGCCGTCCGGCTGGTACATGCTGTTCGTCACCGACAGCGAGGGAGTCCCGTCCCAGGGCCGCTGGGTCAAGGTCCTTTGACGGTACGCACCATCCTCCGCGCCCCGTCCGGCACCCGCCGGACGGGGCGCTCCCTTTGCTCCCCCACGGGCACGCTCTCGCCCCACCTCACCCGTCCCGCCCGCCCGATCCCGCTCGCCCGATCCCGCCCGCCGCTCGCCCGATCCCGCTCGCCCGGTCCCGCCCGCCGCTCGCCCGATCCCGCTCGCCCGGTCCCGCCCGCCGCCCGACCGTCCCACCCGGGCCGCCCAGGCCCCGGGCTGGCGCACTTCGGCTGGCGCTCGGACGCCGGGACGCGCTGGCGTGTTCCGGGGCAGTGCCGGAGCCCGGGCGCGCATTCCAGGGGTGGTATCAGGACACCGCCAGGTGGGCGGCCACGTTCAACGAGCCCGCCCGAACACTCACCGTCACGGAACATCGGCTTCGCCGGCCAGGGCTCGGCCGTGGACGGGCCGGGCGGCGCCCCACGGGCGGTGAGCCGGCGATCCGGGGCACCCGCGGCCGGTCGGCTGGCGATCCGGGGTGCCTCGGGCCCGTCGGCTGGCGATCCGGGGTGTCTCAGGCGCCCGAGAGACCCCTGACCACCAGCCACGCCGGGAAAGCTGGAACTCACGGGTCACTCCAGCCCGCCGACACACCCCTGAACCCCAGCCACCAAGATCATCCCCGCAGTTGATCATGAAAAGTCGATCAAACCCGGCCAGCCAGGGCCCACCCCGACCGGGGGAAACCCCCATCCCTAACGGAACAGTGGCAGAAAAACGTGATCTTGGCCCGGGGCCCTGTGGATAAACCCCAGCTGTGGATAACCCCCAACCCGGGCCATGACCGAGAACGCCCACCCCGCGACCCCACCGGCGACGATCCCGCCGGAATCGACCAGCGGGGTCAGGCGTGGAACGGGTGCGGGGCCGGGTGGGTGAACGCCGGCTGGCGGGTGGGGTCGTGGTCAGTTCGTGGCCAGGGAGAGGGCGTAGTCGGGCCACCACCGGCCCGCCTCGGGAGCACCGTCACCACAGGCGCCGTCGGACTCGCCGGGGCGCTTGACCCAGAGGAACGCGTCCACGCGGTCGTGGCCGGTACGCGTGGTCGGGGCCGGGCCCAGGGCGCGACCGGGCGGGTTGCACCAGTGTCCGTCGCCGGAGCCGCTCGTGTCGGCGGGGCCGTTGCCGTTGCGGCTGGTGTCGATGACGAAATGGGCGCCGCCGAGACGGTCGGAGATGGCCGTACCGTAAGCGATGTTGGCCTCTGTGGTTTCGAAGTTGGCGACGTTGAGGCTGAAACCGTCGGCGCCGCGGACGCCTGCCCGGTCGAGGGCGTCCACCACGCGGTCGACGTCCTTGATCCAGCCCGGGTTGCCGGCGTCGAGGTAGACGCGGACGTCGGACTCCCGTTTGAGCTCCTGGACGGCGTCGTCGAGCAGGGCGTACCGGTCCTCGGCCGCCTCGCCGCTGAGGCAACCCTGCAGTACGTGGGTGAGCGCGTCCGGTTCCAGCACCACCAGTGCACGGGAGCCGCGGATCGCCTCGGCGAGCGCCGCGATCCAGGTCCGGTACGCCTCCGCGTCCGGCGCCCCGCCACCGGAGTGCCCGCCGCAGTCGCGCTGCGGCACGTAGTAGGCGACGAGCACCGGCGTGCGCCCGGCGGCGGTGGCGGCGGCGACCAGCCGGCGGGCGCGGTCCGCGTACCCGTCCGCGTCGTCGGCGAACCAGACGGCGGTCGGCTCGTCCGCGATCTTCCGGACGGCGGCCGCGTCTCCGGTACGCCCCTGGGCGTCCCACTCCCGGACCTGGGCGGCCGCCGCGCCGGCCGGCTCCACGTAGAACCGTTCGGCCGGCACCTGGGGTACGGCCGGCTCGCGTGTGGACCCCGGGTCGCAGGCGGCGAGTACCAGGGCGGTAAGCAGCACCGCGGACATCCTCTTCACAACCGCCGCGCCGTGGAACCCCACCTGAAACCCCTCGTCAAAACCGGTCAAAGTACACCGTACCGTCCAGCCAACGAGGAGTCACCACACGCGACGCCGTGCCGGTGCCGCTTTCCGCGATATGCACCCGGTCGGGCGACGTCCTATTGACCGGGGGGCGCCTCGTCGGCGGCCGCCGCGACGAGTCTCTCGGTCGTCGCGGGGTCCACGCCGAGCGCCGTCAGGACCCCGTCGCCGTTCTCCTCCTCCAGCAGGCCGAGCAGCAGGTGACCGGTGCTGATCCCCTCGCGCCCGAGTCGCAGGGCCGCACGCATGGTGAGTTCGAGGGCCTTCTTGGCGCGGGCGTCGTACGGGATGAGCACCGGGTCGGCGTCACTGCGCGGCGGCAGCGTCCCGGTCGCCGCCGCCCGGGCCCGCGCCGGGTCAACGCCCTGCGCGCGGAGCGCCTCGACCGCCGTGCCCTCGGTCCCGAGCAGCCCGAGCACCAGGTGCGCCGGGACCATCTCGGCGCTGCCGGCGGCCTTGGCCTCGTTCATCCCGGTGACGATCGCGCCGCGCGCGAGCTGCGAGAACTTCTGGAATCCCTGTGACGGATCGGGGTCGGGTCTCCCGACGAACCGCTTCTGTGCGGCCTGCTTGGTGACGCCCATGCTGCGCCCGATGTCGGTCCACGATGCGCCGGACCGCCGGGCCTGATCGACGAAGTGCCCGATCAGGTGGTCCGCGATCTCCCCGATGTGATCGGCCAGCAGCACCGCGCCGGAGAGACGGTCGAGCACGTCCTCATTGTTCTTGGTGATCGCTGTGATCAGGTCGTCCAGCCTGACCGGTGGCGTAATCTGCGTCATGCCGTCAACCGTAGGTTGACGGCATGACATCGTCAACCCGAAGTTGACGCAACCGGCCCGTACGGGGGAGATCAGAGGCGGCGGAAGACCTCCAGGAGGAACCACTCGTCGTCGTGGGTGACCAGGCGGCTGAGCTCGGGCCGGGCCGCCAGCGCGCCGTGCACGTTGAAGCCGTCGTAGCCGGTCGGCGAACGGTCCCGGAAGTGTGCCGCCACCAGGTCACCGCCCGGTTCGAGGCGGGCGATCATCGCGTCGAGCATGATCGTCAGGTCCGGGGCGGAGAGGTAGTAGAGCAGGTCGCCGACGACGATCAGGTCGAAGGTGCCGGGCGGGAGGTCGGCCGGGAGCATCGCCGTCACGACCGTGGTGTTGAGGTGAGCGGAAACGGCCGCGCGGGCCTGCTCGACGGCCGCCGGGACGCAGTCCACCGCCAGGAGTTCGTCACAGCGCGGCGCGAGCAGGGCGGTGAGACGGCCCACGGCGCAGCCCGGCTCGTAGGCGCGACGGTACCGCTCGCGGGGCAGGCTGGCCACGGCGACCGCGTATTTGCGCTGGTCCTGCCACTTGATGGCGTTGTCCCACGGGTCGTCCTTGGCCTCGTAGAGACCGGTGAAGTGGTCGAGGGAGAAGGACGCCTGCGGCGGCTGGGCATCACCCTGGGTACGTGTCACTCCACGATTCTGCCCGAGGTCACTGGGTGGATACGGTCAGGGTTCCCACCCCCTTGACGGCCTCCAGTTCGATGCCGCCGTCGCCGTCGCCGCTGCGGAGCGTCTCGCCCTTGTCGACGCCGTTGGTCTTGTCGCCGTAGAGCGTGACCGTGCCGGCGCCCTGCCGGAAGAGGGCCCGGACGGGGGTCTTCCGCTCGGTCTCGATGCGCCACGTGTTGACGCCGCCGGTCATCCGGATCGTGATCCCGTCGTCCTGCCGCGGCAGTCCGATGTTGATCGTGTTGGCGCCGCCGATCAGATCGATCCGGCTGACCGTGCCGTGCGACAGGTCGAAGGTGCCGGTGCGCACGCCGCCGCGCATCCGGACCGCCCAGTCGACCTCGCTGCTGAGGATCACGTTGAGCTCGGCGCTGCCGGTCTTGCGGCCGTTCGGCACGACGCCGACCTTGAGGGTGTCGCCGTCGACCGTGGTGCTCGCACTGATCTTGCTGTCCTGACCGGTGGTCACCTGGAAGAAGCCGTCGTTCGGCACGTCGCCGATGGTCACGTTGAGGTCGGTGACGCCGTCGGCGAACTCGAAGACGGCCGCGTCCGGTATGGCGGTGGCGGTCGGTGACGCCGCCGGCGGGGCGGCCGAGGCGGCGGCGGAGGGCGGCGACGTGCCGATCGAGACCGGCGGGTTCTCGGTGGGCACCTCCACCTGTGCCGGATCCGCGGTGGACCCGGGCGCGGACACGGGCTCGGCGCGGTCGGCGCGGATGTACTGCAGAGCGCCGAGAATCGCGCCGGCGGCGAGGATGGTCGCCGCGAAGAGCGCGACGACAGGTTTGCGATTCTTTACGGTACGCCCATCGGAATCGCCGAACGGGGCGGTCGCCTGTTCGCCCCGGGCCGGGGGAATCGCGTTCAGCCCGTTGCCGGTGCGGACCGCCTCGGCTCCGGGCAGTTCGTAATGGTCGGCTTGGGGACCGAACCGCTGCGGTGCGTCCGGCCAGTAGTCGGCGATCTTGGGCCAGGGCGGCACGGGCTGCGCCGGGTCCCCGTCCGGCGAGCTCGGCGCATCGGATACGACTGGACTATCCACGCAGGTCTCCTCGGTGCGGCCACCCGCACATCCCCATGTCTCGCCGGGTGGTCCGACCGGGTATACGCACAGGTTCGGGGTTCGGTTCGGCCGCCGCGACAAAAATTCGCCGCCTTCCCGGCGAAATTGAGGCGCGCACCTCTTGATCTGAGCGGTCCGCCCCGCAAGGATCCTTATCGATTCATTAAGTGCGGTTCGCACTTCACTCTGCAGGAAGCGAATACATGCCGGAACACGATCCCCGTAACGGGTTGCGGGTCGGCGGCTGGGTGCCGCCGTATTCGCCCGAAGCGCGGGGCACTCCCCCGCCCATCCGGCCCACCACGCCGATCTCATTTTCCAGCTTCGATGTGCGCGTTCGCCGACTGGCGCAGGACAGCCCGTTCCGGCGCCGCGCAGCCCTCGTGGGGGTGGCCCTGGCCACCTGCGCGGTGGCCGCTCTGGCGGCCGCGAGCATCGACGCGGAACAGCCCGGCGGCCCCCAGTTCGTGGCCGAGGAGAGCACCACTCTGCCGGTACCCCCGCCGGTGGCACAAAGTACGGTTGTACTGCGAAGCGGCAGCCCCAGCGCCTCTATCACGGGGAGCGCTCCCAGTTCCACTCCGGCGGCCCGGTACTCCACGAGCTCTCCGTGGCCCGTCAAGGAGGCCGTCGCCGGAACCACGAAGCCGAGCGCCGCCGCGACCACTACCACCAGTAAGGCGGCCGACGTTCACCTGACCGTCGGGTCGACCGTCGGGCTGACCGTGGCCGACGACTCCGGATACCGGATACGGCACCGGAACTACTACGGGCGGATCGATGCCATCGGCGCATCGAGCACCGCTCTGGAAAAGGCCGACTCGGGCTTCACCGTCCGCACTGGACTGGCTAATTCGAGTTGCGTGTCGCTCGAATCAGTCAACTACCCGGGCTATTTCCTGCGGCACCAGGACTACCAAATCAAGCTGGTCCGCAGGGACTCCTCGGATCTGTACGAGCAGGACGCCACTTTCTGTCCGGTGTCCATTCGCTCGGGCGCCGCACTGGTGTTGCGTTCCAGCAATTACCCGCTGCGCTATGTGGTGGAATCCGGTCAGCAGCTGTACCTGAAGGAGACGTCGGCGGCGGACGCCCTGGCGCTCGTTCCGCGCGCGGCCCTCTGACCCTTCGTCACACCCACGGGCTCTCGGTGCAGTCGCACCGAGAGCCCGTGTTCCGTCAGGAGACGATCACGCCGCGCGCGTCGAGCACCCGGCCGTCGCCCAGATCCACCGGCTCGTCGGTCCGGTTGATCAGGAAGCGGTGCTCCCCCCGGATCGCCAGCTCGACTCGTCCGCGCAGCTCAGCCGGGAGCTCGCTGACCACCCCGGCCGGGCCGAGCAGCGCCGGCAGCAGGCTGGTCAGACCGTCCGGGCCGAGCCGGGTCGAGACGTACGCGGCGGAGCCGGCCGCGACCGGACGGCGGGTCACGGCCGGCTGGTCCGCGTCCTTGTACCGGGCCAGGACCTCGACGTCACTCGCGGTGATCTGGAAGCGGTCGGTCCAGAGCGTGCCGACCGTGCCGTCGTCCAGATCCACCGTCTCGCCGTCGAGCAGTGGGGCGAACTCCTCGATCCGGATGCCGAGCAGCTCGCGGAAGGCGCCCGGATAGCCGCCCAGCCATATGTGCTCGTTCACATCCACGATCCCGGAGAAATACGTGGTCACGAAGTGACCGCCGCCGTTCACGTATTCATGGATGCGATCGGCCAAATCGGTGGGCACCACATGCAGAATCGGGGCGATCACCAGGCGGTGGCCCTGCCACGCTCCCCCGGCGGGCACCACGTCGGCCCGGATCCCCAGGTTGAGCAGCGCGGTGTACCAGTCCAGCGCCTCCTGGCGGTAGCGCAGCCGGTCGGTCGGGTGCGAGTCCTGCTCGGAGGCCCACCAGGAGTCCCAGTCGAAGAGGATCGCCACGTCGGCGGGCTTCCGGTCACTGCCCGCGACCCTCCTGAGATCGGCGAGACGCGCGCCGAGGGCGGTGACCGCACGGAACACCGCGCTGTCCTCGCCGGCGTGCGGGATCATCGCCGAGTGGTACTTCTCGGCGCCCGCCTTGGACTGCCGCCACTGGAAGTAGCAGACCGCGTCCGCGCCGTGCGCCACGTGAGTCAGCGAGTCCCGGTCCAGCTCGCCCGGCTTCTTCGCCACGTTGATCGGCTGCCAGTTGACCGCGCTGGTGGAGTGCTCCATCAGGAACCACGGCCGCCCGCCGGCCAGGTTGCCGGTCAGGTTCGCCGAGAAGGAGAGCTCGTCGAGCGCCTGCGGGCCGGGGAGCACGTAGTGGTCGTTGGAGACGAAGTCGATCTCGGACGCCCAGTCGGCGAAGTTCATCCCCTTGGTCTCGCCCATCACCATGAAGTTGGTGGTGACCGGGATATCCGGGGTGATCTCGCGCAGTATCTCCCGCTCCAGCCGCAGGTGCTCCTTCAGCGCGTCCGAGGAGAACCGCTTGAAGTCCAGCTGCTGGGTCGGGTTCGGGTGCGTGGTGGCCTGCCGGGGCGGGATGATCTGGTCCCAGTCGCTGTACCGCTGCGACCAGAAGTCGGTGCCCCAGGCGACGTTGAGCTCGTCGAGGGTGGTGTACCGCTCGCGGAGCCAGGCCCGGAACGCGACCGCCGCGTCGTCCGAGAAGTCGTAGAGGTTGTGGCAGCCCAGCTCGTTGTTGACGTGCCAGGCGACGATCGCCGGGTGGTCCTTGTAGCGGGTGGCCATGGCGCGGACCAGGCGCAGCGCGTAGTTGCGGAAGACCGGGGAGGTGGCGCGCCAGTGCTGACGGCCGCCGGGCCAGACGGTGTTGCCCGCCCGGTCCACCGGCAGGATCTCCGGATGCCGGGCGACCAGCCACGGCGGCGGCGAGGCTGTGGCGGTGGCGAGGTCGACCGAGATCCCGCCGGCGTGCAGCAGGTCGATCACCTCGTCGAGCCAGGCGAAGTCGTACACCTCGGGGCGGGGCTGGATCCGCGCCCAGGAGAAGATGGCGAGGGAGACGACGGTGACACCGGCCGTACGCATCGCGCGCACGTCCTCCGCCCAGACCTCACGCGGCCACTGTTCCGGGTTGTAGTCCGCGCCGAACTCCAGCCGCGGCGCCCCGGCGCGGCGCAGCCAGCGCCGGGGCTCCCCGTGATGCGACACCGTCATGAAACTTCGAAGCCCTGTTCGTTGCCGTACTTGACCGAGGCGTCCTGCCAGGCCTTGAGACCGTCCGTCAGCGTCGAGGCGCCGGTGTAGGCCTTGCCGACCGTGTCGACGTAGATGCTGTTCGCGTAGACCTGGAAGGGCAGGTACGACCAGCCGGTGACCACTTCGGCGGCGGACTCGGCGAGCACCTCGTTGACCTTCTGGCCACCGAAGTACTCGAACTCCTTGCTCTTGAAGGCGTCCGCGTTGAGCTGGGCCGTGGTCGCCGGGAAGGCGCCCGCGTCGGTGCGGAGCTGGGCACCGTCCTGGACCGCGGCGTACTTGAGGAAGCCGTACGCCAGGGTCTTGGCCGCGCTGCCGTCGAGGACGGCGAGGGAGCTACCGCCGTTCTCCGAGGTCGCCTTGCCACCGGCCTCCCACTGCGGCATCGCCGCGACGCGCCACTTGCCCGCCGCCGGCTTCACGCCGCTCTCCAGGTTGCTCGGCATCCAGGCGCCGATGATCAGGGTGGCGATGGTGCCGTCACCGAGACCCTTGTACCACTCGTCGCTCCAGCCGGAGATCGGCGCGACCAGCTTCTTGTCGATCATGCCCTGCCAGAGGGTGCTGAACTTCTGCGCGCCCGCGTCGGCGAAGTTCACGGTGACCTTGGTGCCGTCGACCGTGTACGGCTTGCCGCCCGCCTGCCAGATCATGCTGGTGGTGAAGCCCGCGTCGCCGGTGTCGCTGGTGATGTACGACTTCGGGTTCGCGGTGTGCAGCTTCTCGGCCGCCGCGGCGTACTCCTCCCACGTGGTGGGGACCTCGATGCCGTACTTGTCGAAGACCTCCTTGTTGTAGAAGAGCGCCATGGGGCCCGAGTCGATCGGCAGGCCGTAGATGCCCTCGCCGGAGTGCACCGAGTTCCAGGTGCCCGGCGTGAACGTCCCGTCCAGCGACGCCGCGCCGTAGGTGTTCAGGTCGGCGACCGCCTTGGAGAGCGCGAACTGCGGCAGCGCGTAGTACTCGATCTGCGCGACGTCCGGCGCGCCGGAGCCGGCCTTGACCGCGTTCTGCAGCGCGGTGTACTGGTCGTTGCCCGTACCGGCGTTGACCAGCTTGACCTCGACCTTCGGGTACTTGACCTTGAACTGCTCGACCACCTTGGTGATCGTGGTGTCCCAGGCCCAGACCGTCAGGCTGCCACCGGCCTGGAGCGCGGCCTCCACGTCGGCGTCGGACACCGTGGTGGCGGCGGCCTCCCCGTCAGTGGTCGAGTCGTCGTCGGAGCTGCAACCGGCGGCGAAGAGCGATATCGACATGGCGGCACCGATGAGGGCGTGCCGGCGGGTGATTCCCAATGTGCTTCCCTTTCTCAAGGAGTTCACTGCTTGACGCTGCCCGCCGCCAGCCCCGACTGCCAGTAACGCTGCAGGAACAGGAAGGCGATGATCAGCGGGACGATGGCGAGGAGCGATCCGGCGATGACGAGGTTGTAGACGACGTCACCACCGACCGATTGCGCCTGCTGGTTCCACGTGTAGAGGCCCAGCGTCAGCGGATAGAGGTTGCGGTCCTTCAGCATGATCAGCGGGAGGAACATGTTGTTCCAGGTCGAGACCACGTTGAAGAGAAGCGCCGTGACGAACCCCGGTGAGAGCAGCGGCACGGCGAGCCGGAAGAAGATGCGGAACTCGCCGGCGCCGTCGACCCGCGCCGACTCGAGGATCTCGGCCGGCACCGCGTCGTTGGCGAAGGACCACATCAGGTAGAGGCTGAACGGCGCCATCAGGGTCGGGATGATGACCGCCCAGACGGTGTCGGTGATGCCCATCTTCGCGAAGAGCAGGAAGGTCGGCACCGCCAGCGCGGTGGGTGGGACGGCGACCGCGCCGAGGATCAGCGCGAAGATCGCCCGGCGGCCACGGAAGGCGAACTTGGCCAGGCCGTACCCGGCCAGTGTGGCGAGCAGGGTGGCCCCGCCCGCGCCGACGAGCACGTAGAAGACGGTGTTCCCCAGCCAGCGCAGGTAGACGCCGTCCTGGTAGCTGAAGAGGTCGCCGATGTTGTCGAAGAGCGCGAAGTCGTCGGCGAACCAGAGCCCGAACGAGGTCTGCAGCCCCTCCTGGGTCTTCGTCGCGTTGATCAGCAACCAGATCAGCGGCAGCAGCGAGTAGACCACCATGATCGTGGTGATCACCGTGAGGCTGACGCTGCGCTGGTTCCTCTTGGCCGCCTGCTTGCGGATGGTGGCCGGCCGGAGCGTCACCGGCTTCTGCTTTACCGCGATGCCCGACATCAGCGTGCCTTCCGTACGGCGCGGGACTGGACCAGGTACGCGACCACCATCGTGAGCACGCCCATCACCACCGCGACCGTCGCCGAGTAGTTGAACTGCTGGCCGCCGACCGCGAGCTGCCAGGCGTAGTAGTTCGGGGAGAAGTAGGTGATGATCGAGTTCGGCGCGAGCGTCCGCAGCACGATCGGCTCGGTGAAGAGCTGGAAGCTGCCGATGATCGACCAGATCGTCACCACGAAGAGCGGTCCGCGCAGCGCGGGCAGCTTGATCGCCCGGATGATCCGGAACTGCCCCGCACCGTCGATCGCCGCCGCCTCGTAGAGAGAGGTGTCGACGACCCGCAGCGCCGAGTAGAGGATCAGCATGTTGTAGCCGACGAACTCCCAGGTCACGATGTTGCCGATGGAGGCGAGGATCCAGTCCGGGGAGAAGAGGTCGGGCAGCGTGATCCCGAAGGTGTCATTGATGCTGGCGACCAGGCCGAACCGGTTGCCGTAGAGGAAGCCCCACATCAGCGTCGCGACCACGGCCGGGACCGCGTAGGGCAGGAAGATCGAGATGCGGAAGAACGCCTTGCCGTAGAGCCGTCCGCTGTCGATGGCGAGCGCGACCAGCAGGGCGAGGAAGAGCATGATCGGCACCTGGATGACCAGGAACAGACTCACCCGCCCGACCGCCGACCAGAACTGCGGATCCTCCAGAGCCTTGGTGTAGTTCTCCATGCCGACGAAGGACGTGCCGCCGATCAGCTTGGTCCGGTACAGGCTCAGGTAGAGGGAGTAGATGATCGGCGCGAGGAAGACCAGCGCGAACACCGCCAGGAACGGACTGACGAACTGCCACCCGACCCATGATCGCCGTGTCAACAGTTCCTCCTTACGTCGATGTTTACGTAAACATGTTCGCCCACGTTTGGAAATGTTTACGTAAACGTGTGTGCCGTATAGTGGCACGCGTCACCAGGTCGGTCAAGGAGTGAGGGCCATAGAACCGCAGCGTCTACGCGGTGGATCGGACGTTCCGGGCGGACGCCGCAAGCAGCGTGTATCAATGGCAGACGTGGCCAAACTGGCCGGCGTCTCCTCGCAGACCGTCTCCCGGGTGGCGAACGGCCAGAGCGGCGTCGTCGAGTCCACGCGTGAGCAGGTTCTTGCGGCCATGCGCGAACTCGGATACCGACCGAACAGTGCCGCACGTTCACTTCGGTACGGTCGCTTCAACACCATCGGCGTGATCCTCTTCGGACTCGCGTCGACGGGTAACAGTCGTACGGTGGAAGCGATCGCCACCCACGCCGCGACCGAGGGTTACGCCATCACGCTGATCCCGGTCGGCGTGCCCACCCAGGACAACGTGCTCGGCGCCTTCACCCGGATGGGCGAGCTCGCCGTCGACGGCGTCATCGTGATCATCGAGATCCACCTGCTGGACGCCACCACGGTCGCCCTGCCGCCCGGCGTCCACGTGGTGGTGGTCGACTCCGACGCCGGCGACCGCTACCCGGTGGTCGACACCGACCAGGCCGACGGCGCCCGGCAGGCGGTCCGCCACCTGCTCGAACTCGGCCACCACTCGGTCTGGCACGTGGCCGGGCCGGCGGGCTCGTACTCCGCCGACCGTCGCGCCGTGGCCTGGCGCACGGTGCTGGAGGAGGCCGGCCGCCCGATACCCGCGATCCTGCGCGGCGACTGGTCCGCGGAGTCCGGCTACCGCGCCGCCCTCGACCTGCCCGACGACTGCACCGCGGTCTTCGCCGGCAACGACCAGATGGCACTCGGCGTGTTACGGGCCCTCCACGAGCGCGGCCGTGCCGTACCGTCCGAGGTGAGCGTGGTGGGTTTCGACGACCTCGCCGAGGCCTCGTCGTACCTCCCCCCGCTCACCACGGTGCACCAGGACTTCGCCGAGGTGGGCCGGCGCTGCGTCCAGTCGCTGCTGGCCCAGATCCGCGCCGAGCCGGCCGGCCCCGGCACCGACCTGGTCCCCACCCACCTGGTGGTCCGCGGCAGCACCGCCCCGCCACCAGCCTGACCCTCCCGGGAGGCACACGATGGCCCAGGCAACGACCGAAGAGATCCTCGAGACCGCCCGCAAGGCCACCGACACCGCGACCGTCAGCCGCGTCTTCGGCACCCCGATCGAGAAGGACGGCGTCCTCCTGCTCCCGGTCGCCAGGGTCGCGGGCGGCGCCGGTGGCGGCGGAGGCGGCGGCGACAGTGCGGACGGCACCACCCAGGGCAGCGGCAACGGCGTCGGCTACGGCCTCTCCGCCAAGCCGGCCGGCGTCTTCGTCCTCAAGGAGGGCGAGGTGACGTGGAAACCCGCCCTCGACGTCAACAAGATCATCCTCGGCGGCCAACTGGTCGCGATCGCCGCCTTCCTGGTGGCCCGCTCCGTCCTGCGCCGCCGCTCCCGCTGATTCTCCGGTACGGGTCTCCGCTCCCCCACCGCCCGCAAAAGGCGGCCACCGCAGGGCAACGCGACCTCCCGTCGGGGTCCCGCCCACAGCCGCGGTGGCCGCCCCTCCCGGGCGACGATCGCGACCCCGGTCACCACGGCTTCACCCCACCCTGCAGATCGCGGCCCCGCTCACCGCGGCTTCACCCCACCCGGCAGGCCGAACAGCAGGAGGTCCAGGTCGGGCAGCTCCCCGACGCAGATGCGGGTCAGGTCGCGGTACCACGACCGCACCGCCTCCCGTCGCTGCTCCGGAGTACCGGACAGATCGTCCACCGGGGGCGGCTGTTCTCCGGGACGCCGGGCTGACGGCAGTGCGTCACGGAGAATCAGTAGCCGCCCATATGCCAGGCGGAGAGCACCCATCTGCCGGGCCGGTGCCCACCGCCGAAAGTCACCGCCGAACGGGTTCACGGCGGTGTAGGCGTCCCATCCACCGGCACCGGGCTGATCAGCGACGAGCTCGGTCACTATCCGGACTGTCCAGTCGACATCCGGTTCGACCTCGATGGCACGTGCCTGTGCGGCGTCGGCAAGCATGGTCAGGCATGCTCGGAGCTGCCACCGCTCCACGGCCCCGGTGGATCGGTGTCGCCACACGGCTACGGCCGCCAGGAAGCCGACCAGCGCCGGGCTCGCGGCGACCCACGGGCCACCGCAGTTCCCGCACGGATCGCTCCCCGGAAGGTTGAGGCGCCAGGCGGACCACGTCGGCGCCCGATTCGGGTCCGTCTTCTGACTCTTCAGAACGTGGCAGTCCGGCGCGTGTATCCGGCGACCGGAGGAGTGGCCGTAACAGACCCGCATCCACCCGGGCCCGGGAAAGCCCGGCCCTTCCAGGGGCGGCGTTTCTGGCACGCTGAGCCCACCGCCCTCGTGGGCGAACGGAACCTGTCAAGTCAACTGAGACAGTTTCTTGATTTTGTTTAGCTTTGTGCTGGTGGAAGGCTCGTCGCCGTTGTGATGGTGGCCTGGCCGGG